>NZ_JBYNTT010000023.1:0-59957 GCF_057784995.1 Ramlibacter sp. G4-7 | reverse complement strand
CCGCTCTCCGGTCAGCTCGCGATGAAGTGCCTGTGGCTTGCCACGGCCTCGGCTCGGAACACGGCCAGTGGCTGATGGTGAGCCCCAGGGGCCGCGAATGATCCCTGCGATCGGATACCCGGACCCTCACCCCCTCATCGCCGCGGCTGATCGAGGACGCCTGATCGCGCGCCGCGCCCAGGGCCGGGAACTTCCCAATGCGTCACTGTCCACGAGGGGACGGCGGTCTGGGTACCCGATCGCAGGGATCATTCGCGGCCCCTGAGACGCTCGGGTGGCGCTTGCCGGATTCCGAGCAACTGGCCGTGGGTTCTCAACGGCGGCTTCATCGCGAGCTGACCGGAGAGCGGGTGCCCGGACCGACGGCCCTTGGCGCAGCCCTCATGAGAAACCTCCTGAACGACGCGACAGAGCCAGTGACGCCGCCGTCCTCTCCTCACCGCTTCGGCAACTTGAACACCCACACCATGCCGCCCTGCTCGAGGTAGTTCACCTTCTTGGCGACCTCGCCGCCCCACAGCGGCACGGCGCCGCCCCAGCCGGACACGACGCTCACGTACTGCTCGCCGTCCTGCTGCCAGGTGATCGGCGGGGCGACGACGCCGGAGCCGGTCTGGAATTCCCACAGCACCTTGCCGGTCCTCGCGTCGGCTGCCTTCAGGTAGCCCTCGGGCGTGCCCCAGAACACTAGGCCGCCGGCGGTGGTGAGCACGCCGCCCCACAGCGGCGCGCCGTTCTTCACCTCCCACACGATCTTGCCGGACTTCGGGTCGATCGCGCGCATCGCGCCGATGTAGTCCTCGTTCACCGTCTTGATGGTGAAGCCGGCGCCCAGGTAGGCCGCGCCCTTCTTGTATGCGATGGGCTCGTTCCAGATCTCCATGGCCCATTCGTTGGCGGGCACGTAGAACAGTTTCGTGTCCGGGTTGTAGGCCATCGGCATCTGGTTCTTGCCGCCGAGGAAGGACGGTGCGGACAGCACCGGCTTGCCTTTCTTGCCATCCTCCGCCGCGGTCGGGTCACCCGGGCGGCTCTCCGGCAGGAACACCGGCCGGCCGGTCTTCAGGTCGATGCTGCTCGCCCAGGTGATCTTGCGCACGAAGGGGAAGGCGTTGAGCAGCTGGCCGGTGCGCGCGTCGTTCACGTAGAAGAAGCCGTTGCGGTCGGCCTTGCCGCCGACGCGCCGGCCGTCCAGGTCGAAGGTGACGAACTCGTTGACGCCGTCGAAGTCCCAGCCGTCGTTGGGCGTGTTCTGGTAGTGCCAGGCGATGCGCCCGGTCTTCACGTCGATGGCGACGGTGGAGCACGAGTACAGGTTGTCGCCCTTGCGCAGGTGGCTGTTCCAGGGCGCCGGGTTGCCGGTGCCGAAGTAGGCGAGGCCGGTCTTGGGGTCGTAGGTGCCACCGAGCCAGGTGGCGCCGCCGCCCGTCTTCCACAGGTCGCCCGGCCACGACTGGCCGGTGGTGCCGGAGATGCCGTTGTCCTTCTTGTTGCCGTCGGCGTCGTAGGTGTAGCCCATGTGGCCCTCGACGGTCGGCCGTGACCAGACCAGCTGGCCCGTCTCCGCGTCGCGCGCTTCCACCCGGCCGACGATGCCGAACTCGCCGCCCGACACGCCGGTGAGCACCAGGCCGCCGGCGATGATGGGCGCCGCGGTGGCGGAGTAGCCGGCCGCGTAGTCGTCGATCTTTTCCTTCCACACCACGTCGCCGGTGTCCTGGTCGAGCGCGACCAGTTGCGCATCGAGCGTGGCGAAGATCACCAGCTTGTCGTAGAGCGCCGCGCCGCGGTTGACCACGTCGCAGCACGGCATGATGCCCTCTGGCAGGCGATGCTCGTACTTCCACAGCTTGCGGCCCGTCTTCGCGTCGAGCGCGAACAGGCGCGAATAGGAAGCCGTGACGAACATCTTGCCGCCGTGCACCAGCGGCTGCGCTTCCTGGCCGCGCTGCTTCTCGCCACCGAAGGAGAACGCCCAGGCGGGCGCCAGCCGCGCGACGTTGCCGGGCTGCACCTGGCGCAGCGGCGAGTAGCGCTGGCCCTGGGTGCCCAGGCCCCAGGAGAGCACCTCGCCGCCATTGCCGGGGCTGGCCTCGATCATCTTGTCGGTGACGGCGGCGCCGGCGGCCATGCAGGCGCAGGCCAGCGCAACCAGGGTGGACACAAATCTCGCTCGCATGGGGCTGTCTCCTCGTGGGGGCGAGTGCGTGCGGACGTGCAGCGCCCGCTTGGAAACGCATCGCCTTTCCGAAGGGGCAAGCCATGTGCCAGGCGACGCATCGCGCCGCGGGCGCGAAGTCCTCGGGGTTATCCCTTGGCATCCGGACAGCGCCGCCGCACCGGGTGTGTCGCCGCGGTACAGATGCGCAGCAATGCGCAGCAATGCGCCAGCCTTGCGCGCGTGGCCGCGCCGCCTGCGCGGCTTCGGCGTTTCCTACTCACCTGTCCATCGGCGTCCTACAAGGGGCGGGGGGACGCGGCAGGCAAATACCCCTCCTGCATCGCCGGCGTGCTCCTTCCTGCGCGTCCATTGGCACGGTGCAGCTTCGTTCGGGAGATGCGCATGGCCAGGTATTCCCGCAGGAATTTTCTGCAGTTCTCCGGGGCCGCGGCCTTCGTGCCGGTAGCGGCCGACGCGGCCGCGCCGACGTCCCCCGCGGGTCCCACCTCGCCAGCCGCAGGCGCAGGCGCTGCCGAGAGCGGCGGCTACCTGTTCTTCAACGCCCCGGAAGCCGCCTTCATCGAGGCGGCGGTGGTGCGCCTGATCCCGCCGGACGAGCTCGGACCGAGCGCGCTGGAGGCCGGCGTGCCGACCTTCATGGACCGGCAGCTGCACGGCGCCTGGGGCGCAGGCGAGCGCCTGTACCGCAGCGGCCCCTGGCAGCCCGGCACGCCGTCGCAGGGCTACCAGCTGCCGCTCACGCCGGCGGAGTTGTTCCGCACCGCGCTGCGGGCCATCCGCACGCAGCTGGAAGCCAGCGGACGCGGCGCCTTCGAGACGCTCCCGGGCGAGGAGCAGGACGCGTACCTCACGCAGCTGCAGACCGGCACCGCGGACCTGGGCGGTGTTCCCGCCAAGACCTTCTTCGACTCGCTGCTGGCCATGACCATCGAGGGCTACTTCTGCGACCCGGTGTACGGCGGCAATCGCGGCATGGCCGCGTGGTCCATGATCGGCTTCCCCGGGGCCTACGGCGCGTACTACGACCTGGTGGGCCAGCATGGCGCGCGCTTCGACCATCCGCCGCGCAGCCTCGCGCAGAACGCGGCCGGGCAGGTGCACGTGGACCCGGCGATCCCCGCCACCGCGCCGGCACGCACGGCCGGCCACGGACACAAGGGGCGTTGAGATGGCCGCGACGCGCCTGCCCGAAGTCGACGCGGTCCTGCTGGGCGTGGGCCTGGTGGGCAGCATCCTGGGCCGTGAACTCACCAAGGCCGGCCTGAAGGTCGTGGGCCTGGAGCGCGGCGAGCCGCGCTTCACCGTGCCCGACTTCCAGGGCCCTGCCATGCACGACGAGCTGCGCTATTCGGTGCGCAAGGCCCTCATGCAGGACAACGCGCGGGAGGCCATGACCTTCCGCAACACGGCGCAGCAGGTGGCGCTGCCCATCCGCCGCTGGGAAGGCTTCCTGCCCGGCACGGGCCTGGGCGGCGCGGCCGTGCACTGGAACGGCCAGACCTACCGCTTCCAGGACACCGACTTCCAGATGCGCTCGCGCACCGTGCAGCGCTATGGCGAGAAGATCATCGCGCCGGACCTGCTGGTGCAGGACTGGGGCGTGACCGCCGCCGACATGGAGCCCTACTACGACCGCTTCGAGTACCTGCTGGGCGTGTGCGGCAAGGCCGGCAACCTCAAGGGCACCAAGGTGGAGGGCGGCAACCCCTTCGAGGACCCGCGCTCGCGCGAGTATCCGAATCCGCCGCAGAAGGAGCCCTACGGCTGCGCGATGTTCCGCAAGGCGGCGGCCGGCATGGGCTACCACCCGTACACGCAGCCATCCGCCAACCTGAGCCAGCCCTACACCAACCCCGAGGGGCTGCGCATGAACACCTGCATGTTCTGCGGCTTCTGCGAGCGCTACGGCTGCGAGCACTTCGCCAAGGCCTCGCCGCAGACGGTGCTGCTGCCGGTGCTGGTCAAGGAGCAACGCTTCACCCTGCGCACGCAGTGCCAGGTGCTGCGCATCAACCTGGATAGCACGCGCAAGACCGCCACCGGCGTGACCTACGTCGATGCGTCGGGGCGCGAGTTCGAGCAACGCGCCAAGATGGTGATCGTGGGCATGTTCGCGCTCAACAACGTGCGCATGCTGCTGCTCTCGGGCATCGGCACGCCCTACGACCCGGCCACGGGGCGCGGGGTGGTGGGCCGCAGCTACGCATACCAGACCACGAGCGCCGCGCAGGTCTTCTTCGACCGCAACGTCAACATCAACCCCTTCGCGCGTTCGGGCGCGAGCGGCACGGTCATCTCCGACTTCGCCAGCGACAACTTCGACCACGGGCCGCTGGGCTTCCTCGGCGGCGGCTTCATCGGCGAGACCATGTCGCACGGTCGGCCGATCGAGTTCCATCCCACCCCGCCGGGCACGCCCAGCTGGGGCTCGGCGTGGAAGCGCGCCGTGACCGAGCACTACAACCACACCTGCGTCGTCGGCGTCCACGGCAGTTCCTGCGCGGCGCGCCAGAACTACCTGGACCTGGACCCCACCTACAAGGACGCGTGGGGGCTGCCGCTGCTGCGCATCACCTTCGACTTCCCGGCGAACGACCTGAAGATGTCCGCGCACCTGACCGAGAAGGCGGTGGCGATCGGCCGCGCCATGGGCGGCAAGCAGGTGGCCGGCAGCCCGCGCAAGGGGCCTTACACCATCACGCAGTACCAGACCACGCACAACACGGGCGGCACCATCATGGGCGCGGACCGCAACACCAGCGTCGTCAACCGCTGGCTGCAAAGCTGGGACGTGCCCAACGTGTTCGTCATCGGCGCCTCCAACTTCCCGCAGAACGCGTCGTACAACCCGACCGACACCGTGGGCGCGCTGGCGTACTGGGCGGCCGATGCGATCGTCAACCGCTACCTCAAGGCGCCGGGGCTGATCGCATGAACGCCGCGGCGCACCTCCTCGTGGCGACGGCCCTGGCGTGCAGCCTGGCCGCCTGCCAGCGCGAGCAGCAGGCCGCGGCGCCCGCTCCGGCCGCATCGAGTGCGACGGCGGCTGCATCCGCCCCCGCGCCGGTGGCGAGCGGGCCGGTGATTGCCCCGGTGGCCGTGACCGAGCCGACCGATGCGCAGCGCCAGGCGGGCGCGACGCTGGCGGCCCAGGGCGCCAATGGCGTGGCTGCCTGCAACAGCTGCCATGGCGCGAGCGGGGAAGGCAATGCCGCGACCGGGTTCCCGCGCATCGCCGGACAGTCCCATGCCTACCTGCTGCACGAGCTGCAAAGCTATGCGGAAGGCTCGCGCAAGAACCCGATCATGGCGCCGATCGCCACCGCGCTGTCCGCGGACCAGCGCGTGGGCGCTGCCGCGCACTACGCGTCGCTGGCGGTGTCGGGTGCGCCCGCCACCGCGATGTCGGGTGCGGCGGCAGCGTCGGCAGCGGGCGTGCCTGCCAGTGCTGCAACTGCGCCGGCGGCGGCAAGTGCTGCGAGTGCTTCCGCATCTGCGGTTGCGGCGGCTCCTGCCGCTGCCCCGGCGGCGTCCGGCGCGAAGGGGAAAGCCACCGCGGGCGGCGGCAACAGTGCGGGTGGCCGCGGCCGGCAGCTGGCCGACCTGGGCGATGAGGGGCTGGGGATCCAGGGCTGCGTGAACTGCCACGGGCCCGGCGGCATCGGCGCCGGCGAGTCCTATCCTTACCTCGCCGGGCAGCACGGGAGCTATCTCGCCCGGACGCTCGAGGCCTGGAAGGACGGCACGCGCAACAACGATCCCACGGGGCAGATGCCCTGGATCGCGCGCGCGCTGTCGTCGCAGGACATCGAGGCGCTCGCGGCCTACTACGCGGCGCAGCCGGCGCGCACGGGCTCCATCGACGCGGAGACGATGGCGCTCGCCCGCAGCAGTGCCGCGCCAGCCGTCGTGTCCGGTCCGCGTGCGGCCGCCGCGCCGGCGTCCGCCGGCGTTGCGTCTGGCGGTGCCGCCACCGGCACGGAGCAAGGCGCCCCCCTGGCTGGCGGCGGGCAAGGCGCCGGCGTGGGCGGCGCGACGAACAGCGCCTCCACGGGCAACCCCGCCGCGACCACGGCCCCGACACCCGCCGCTGCGCCAGCCAGCGGCCGCTGACGACCCCTTCGTTCCACAAGGAGACTCCAACGATGCGCACCACCACGATCGCACTCGCACTTGCTTTCGCCGCCGCCGCCGCGGGCTGCGGCCGCAACACCGACAGCGCAAGCTCCACCGGCACGGCAAGCACCGGCTCGGGCAGTTCCAGCACGACGGCCGCGGCGCCGACCCCTGCGCCAGCACCGGCCCCCGCGCCGGCGGCAGCGCCGTCACCGGCGCCCGCGACGACCGACACGGCGGCTGCTCCTGCGGCGACTTCCACGGCCGCGGCAGGCGCGGGCGCGGGCGGCGCGTCCGGAGGGCAGGCGGTGTACACGGCCACCTGCGTCGCCTGCCATGGCGCCGGGGTCGCCGGCGCGCCCAAGCTGGGCGACAAGGCCGACTGGGGCCCGCGCATCGCGCAAGGCAACGACACGCTGTACCAGCACGCGATCCAGGGCTTCACCGGCAAGAAGGGCATGATGCCACCCAAGGGCGGCAACACCACGCTGCCGGACGACCAGGTGAAGGCGGGCGTCGACTACATGGTGTCGCAGGCGAAGTAGAAACGTTTCCCTCCCCCCGGGGGGGAGGGAGTCAATCCGAAGGGCGCACTGCGAACATCCTGCGGATCGGGTCCGTGAACATCACGCGCACCAGCCACAGCGAGAGCGCGGAGGAGAAGACGTTGGTCGCGAGTTCCAGCGCCATCTGCTCCCTCCACTCGAACAGCGGGTAAGGGGCGGTCAGCAGCGTGATGGCAACGTACACCATCCTCGCCCAGTTCCTGCCCTGGAGGATCTTCACGTAGAGCCAGATCGTCAGGGGAAGGAAGACCAGGAGCGCCAGGGCGATGCCGTACAGGTAGCCCTCGCGCGGCCGGGTGGAGGCGAACAGGACCGAGACGATGCTCAGGGCCACCAGCGTCCACAACATGGCCTTGAAGAGCGTGAAGGCGTCCGCGGCCTGCGTGTCCGCAGCGTCCTTGCCCGACCTGGGCTCCTGGCCGAGGGCCGGGGCGATGGCGGCACACAGCCGGTCCACGTCCGCCGCGAACCGGGAGTCCGACACCTCGATCGCGTTGCGCCGGGTCAGCGCCTGCAGGTCGGGCGGCAGCGCCGCGGCTTGCGGCATGCTCGCGCCCGCGACCAGCACGGGGATGACGCGCACGTCACCGGCCAGGGCGGCGCGCAACTCCTGCGCGACGAAATCATCGGATCGCATCAATCGGCGCTCGCCTGTCGCGTCGATGGCGCTTTCCCACTTCGGGCCGATCACGGCGAGGACGACCTTGCTCGCGGCAAGCGTCCTGTCGATGGCATCGACGAAGTCTTCGCCGGGCGCGATGGCATCGATGTCCATGAACACCTTCGCGCCGGGGAAGCGCTGGCGCAGGTGGTCGTACAGCCGGCCTGCGTAGGGCGCGCTGTCCTCCCGCCGGTAGTTGATGAAGACACCCGACATCGCCTCTCCGTTGCGACGATCACCCAGCAGGGGGGCCCTGGAAGACGCCCGTGGTAGCGTACGCGTCCAGCGCCTCACGCATCGCCCGCGCCATGGCGGGATGCCCGGGATCGTGCCCGGCGCCCGGGATGAGGCGCAAGTCCGCGCGCGTGCCCAGCGCCTGCGCCAGTGCCGCTGCGCCTTCGGGCGGACAGACCCGGTCCTCCGCCCCTTGCAGAATCAGGATGGGCACGTCGGGCAGGGCCTCGCACCGCGCAAGCAGCCCGGGCGAGGCCAGCCAGCACCCGTGGCGCAGGTAATGGCTCTGGATGCGGTAGCGGTCCACGAGCACGCCGATGTCGCCCGGCGCCGACGGCGCAGCGCCGGACAGCGACTGCTCGATCGCCCACCAGCACGTGGCCGCCGCGCGTCTCGCGGCCCGCGAGCCGTTGGCGAACAGGTCCGCGAGGAAGTCCGGCAAGGCGCGGCCCGCGGCGGCCGCCTGGCGCTGCAGCCCGGCCCAACCCGCGTCGGCGAAGAAGCGGGCTATGTCCTGCGGCCGCGCGAGGAAGACATTGCGCAGCAGCAGTCCCGCCACCGCCTGCGGTTGGTCGATCGCGTGCAGCAGCGCGAGCGTCGCGCCCCAGGAGCCGCCCACCACGAGCCAGCGCTCCACGCGCAGGTGTTCGCGCAGCAGGCGCAGGTCCGCCAGCAGGTCGGCCAGCGTGTTGTGTTCGATGGCACCGCGCGGCGTGCTGTGTCCGGTGCCGCGCTGGTCGGGGCAGACGATGCGGTAGCGCGCAGGGTCGAGGAAGGACCGCTGCAGCGGCGACGAGCCCGAGCCAGGGCCGCCATGCAGCACGAGCGCGGGGATGCCCGCCGCGTTTCCGTGCTCCTCCACGTGCATCACGTGCCCGTCGGGAAGCGGCACCTTTCGCTCGATCACGTGCATCACGGGACTCCACGGACTCAGACGTGCACGGCCCGCCCCAGCGCCCGCATCGCCGCTTCCTGCACCGCTTCACCCAGCGTCGGATGCGCGTGGATCGTCCCTGCCACGTCCTCCAGCCGCTCGCCCATCTCCAGCGAGTGGCTGAAGACCGCGGCCAGTTCCGAGACGCCGCGGCCCACGGCCTGCCAGCCCAGGACCTGGTGCTTGTCCTTGCGGGCCACCACGCGCACGAAACCTTCGCCGCCTTCCATGCTCAGGGCGCGTCCGTTCGCCGCGAAGGGGAACTGGGCGACGAGCACCTCCATGCCCTGCGCGGTGGCCTGCTCGGGGGACAGCCCCGCCACCACCACCTCGGGGTCGGTGAAGCACACCGCGGGCACCGCCACGGGCTCGAAGCGGTGCCGGTTGCCGGCGATCACTTCGGCGACCACCTCGCCTTGGGCCATGCCGCGGTGCGCGAGCATGGGCTCGCCGGTGAGGTCGCCGATGGCCCACACGTTGCGCATGGAGGTGCGGCACTGCGCGTCGACCTTCACCGCGCGGCCGTCCATGTCCAGGCCCAGGGACTCCAGGCCGAAGCCGGAGGTGCGCGGACGACGCCCTGCGGCCACCAGCACGTGCTCCGCCGGCAGCACGTATTCGTCCGCGTTGCTGCTGCGGATGCGCAGGCCGTTGCCCGGCGCCGTGAGTCCCACGGCCTGGCAGTCCAGGTGCAGCGTCACGCCGAGCCGCTTCAGGCTCGCCAGCACCGGACGCGTCAATTCCTCGTCGTAGGCGGGCAGCACGCGACCGGTCGCCTCCACGACCGCGACCTCGGCGCCCAGCTTGCGGAAGGCGATGCCCAGCTCCAGGCCGATGTAGCCCGCGCCGACCACGACCAGGTGGCGCGGCACGCGCGTGAGCGCCAGCGCCTCCGTCGACCCGATCACGGCCCCGCCGAAGGGCAGCCCGGGCAGGGCGACCGGCTCGGAGCCGGTGGCAAGCAGCAGGTGCTCGCAGCGCACGCGCACCGGTTCGTCGGCTGCCGTCACCTCCACGGTCTTGCCATCGAGGATGGTCGCGCGTCCCTGCAGCACCTGCACGCCGGCCTTGCGCAAGAGCGCACCGACGCCGCCCGTGAGCCTGGCGACGATGCCGTCCTTCCAGCGCTGCGTCTGCGCCAGGTCGATCTGCGGCGACTGCACGCGGATGCCCAGCGGCGACTCGCTGGCGTAGCCGCAGGCGCGTTCGAACGCGTCCGCCGCGTGGATCAGCGCCTTCGACGGGATGCAGCCGACGTTGAGGCAGGTGCCGCCCAGGCCGGCTTCCTCCACCAGCACGGTGGGCACGCCCAGCTGGCCGGCGCGGATGGCGGCAACGTAGCCGCCGGGGCCGCCGCCGATCACGAGGAGGGTGGTGTCGCGTTCCTTCATGGCCTCACTCCACCAGCAGCAGCGCCGGCTGCTCCAGCAGCGCGCGCACGGCCTGGATGAAGCGCGCCGCATCCATGCCGTCGACCACGCGGTGGTCGAAGGAGGAGGACAGGTTCATCAGCTGCCGCGCCACGACCGCGCCGCCTCGGAACACCGGCCGCTCCATGATGCGGTTGACGCCCACGATGGCCACCTCCGGATGGTTGATCACGGGCGTGGTGACGATGCCGCCCAGCGGCCCGAGGCTGGTGATGGTGAGCGTCGAGCCGCTGAGGTCCTCGCGCGTGGCCTTGTTGCCGCGCGTGAGCTCCGCCAGCCGCGCGATCTCGGCTGCCAGGCCCCAGAGGTCCTGCGCCTCCGCGTGCCGCACCACCGGCACGGCCAGGCCCGCATCGGTCTGCGTCGCGATGCCCAGGTGCACGGGGCGGTAGCGCGTGACGATGCCGGCGTCGTCGTCGAAACGCGCGTTCATCTGCGGGAAGTCGTCCAGCGCGACCACCACCGCGCGCGCGATGAAGGGCAGCAGCGTCAGCTTGCCGCGCTGCCCGGCGAAGCGTTCGTTGAGTTGCGCGCGCAGCGTCTCCAGCTCGGTGACGTCGATCTCCTCGACGTAGCTGAAGTGCGGGATGCGCCGCTTGGACTCCTGCATCTTCTGCGCGATGCGCCGGCGCAGCGCCGTGAGGGGCAGGGCTTCCTCGCCCTGGCGCGGGCGCAGGCCGGTGGCGCGCGCCGCGCTGGGCTGGCCGCGCGAGGCGAGGTAGACGTCGAGATCCTCGTGCGTGATGCGCCCGGCCGGGCCGCTGCCGTGGACGAACTGCAATTCGATGCCGAGGTCCCAGGCGCGCTGGCGCACGGCCGGGGAGGCGAGGGGCTTCTCGCCGGGCTTTCTTGCTCCCTCCCCCTCTGGGGGAGGGCTGGGGAGGGGGCGCTCGGAGCGCTGCGGCGCTTGCACGGGCCGTGGCGTGCCCTCACCCCGACCCTCTCCCAGGGGGAGAGGGGGAGGGACCGAGGGAGGATTCGCGGAGCGTTCGACGGCGGCAGGCGTGATCACCGCAGCCGCCGCCGCGGACTCCTTCACGTTCCCCACGCCTTCCACCTCCAGCCGGATCAACTCCGACCCCACCGCCAGCACCTGCCCGACCTGCCCGCCGAGCGACGTCACCGTCCCCGCCACCGGCGACGGCACTTCCACCGTCGCCTTGTCCGTCATCACGTCGGCGATGGCCTGGTCTTCCTTGACGGTGTCGCCGGGCTGCACGCGCCAGGCGACCAGTTCCACTTCGGCGATGCCTTCGCCGATGTCGGGCACGCGGATCGTGTAGCTGCCCATGTCATGCCTCCATCGCCCGCTTCAGCGCCGCGGCCACGCGCTCCGGCCCGGGGAAATAGGCCCACTCGGTGGCGTGCGGGTAAGGCGTGTCGTAGCCGGCCACGCGCTCGATCGGCGCTTCGAGGTGGTAGAAGCAGTGCTCCTGCACCAGCGCGGAGAGCTCGGCACCGAAGCCGCTGGTCTTGGTCGCCTCGTGCACGATCACGCAGCGGCCGGTCTTCTGCACCGAGGTGACCACCGTGTCCAGGTCCATGGGCCACAGCGAGCGCAGGTCGATGATCTCGGCGTCGACGCCGCTTTCCTCCGCCGCGGCCTGCGACACCCACACCATGGTGCCGTAGGCCAGCACCGTCACCTGCGAGCCGGGGCGGAACACCGCGGCGGACTCCAGCGGCACGCGGTAGTGGCCCGCGGGCACGTTGCCCAGGTCGTGCTTCGACCATGGCACCACGGGCCGGTCGTGGTGGCCGTCGAAGGGACCGTTGTACAGGCGCTTGGGCTCCAGGAAGATCACCGGGTCGTCGCACTCGATGGCGGAGATCAGCAGCCCCTTGGCGTCGTACGGGTTGCTGGGCATCACGGTGCGCAGCCCGCACACGTGCGTGAACAGCGCCTCCGGGCTCTGGCTGTGCGTCTGGCCGCCGTAGATGCCGCCGCCGCAGGGCATGCGGATCACCATGGCACAGGTGAAGTCGCCGGCGGAGCGATAGCGCAGGCGCGCGGCCTCGGACACGATCTGGTCGCTGGCCGGATAGAAGTAGTCGGCGAACTGGATCTCCGCCACGGGCCGCAGGCCATAGGCCGCCATGCCCACGGCCGCGCCCACGATGCCGCCTTCGTTGATCGGCGCGTCGAAGCAGCGTGAAGAACCGTACTTCGCCTGCAGGCCTTCGGTGACGCGGAAGACGCCGCCGAAGTAGCCCACGTCCTGCCCGAACACCACGACGTTGTCGTCGCGCGCCATGACCACGTCCAGCGCGGAACGCAGCGCCTGGATCATCGTCATCTGCCGCACTTCGCCGGCGGCGCTGTCGTCTGGGACCTGCTTCGTCTTGGTGAGCATCTTCAGACCCCCAGTTGCTGGCGCTGGCGCCGCAGGTGCGCGGGCATCTCGGCGTACACGTCCTCGAACATGGTGGACGCACTCGGGATGTGGCCGTCCAGCAGCGTGCCGTGGCTCTCGGCCTCCTTCTGCGCCGCCGCCACTTCGGCTTCGAGCTCCGCCTGCACCTGCTGGTGCTCCTGCTCGGACCAGGCGCCGATGGCGACCAGGTGTTGCTTGAGGCGCTGAACCGGGTCGCCGAGCGGGAAGCGCTGGTAGTCATCGGCGGGCCGGTACTTGGACGGATCGTCCGAGGTGGAGTGCGCGCCGGCGCGGTAGGTCACCCACTCGATCAGCGTCGGCCCGAGGTTGGAGCGAGCGCGCTCCGCTGCCCAGCGCGAGGCGGCCAGCACCGCCAGGAAGTCGTTGCCGTCCACGCGCAGCGAGGCGATGCCGCTGCCCACGCCGCGCGCCGCGAAGGTGGTGGACTCGCCGCCGGCGATGGCCTGGAAGGTGGAGATCGCCCACTGGTTGTTGACGACGTTGAGGATCACCGGCGCGCGGTACACGTGCGCGAAGGTCAGGGCCGTGTGGAAGTCCGCCTCCGCCGTGGCGCCGTCGCCGATCCAGCCCGAGGCGATGCGCGTGTCGCCCTTGATCGCCGAGGCCATCGCCCAGCCCACCGCCTGGATGAACTGCGTGGCGAGGTTGCCCGAGATGGAGAAGAAGCCGGCGCGCTTGTACGAATACATCACCGGCAGCTGCCGGCCCTTGAGCGGGTCGCGTTCGTTGGACATGAGCTGGCACATCAGCTCGGACAGGGAGATGTCGTCGCGCGAGAGCAGCAGCCCCTGCTGGCGGTAGGTGGGAAAGCACATGTCGCCCGCCTCCAGCGCCTGCGCGTGCGCCACCGCGATCGCCTCCTCGCCGAGGCACTGCATGTAGAAGGAGATCTTCTTCTGCCGCTGCGCGACGAGCATGCGGGCGTCGAAGATGCGCGTCTTCATCATCGCGCGCAGGCCGCGGCGCAGTTGCGTGGGCGAGACCTCGGGGACCCAGGGGCCGACCGCCTTGCCTTCGGGATCGAGGACGCGGATCAGGTCGTAGGCGAGGTCCGCGGTGTCGAAGTGGGAGGTGTCGACCGGGGGCCGCCGCACCGCGCCGGCCTGCGAGAGATGCAGGTAGGAGAAGTCAGTCAGGTTGCCGGGGCGGGCTGAGGGCTCCGGGACGTGCAGGCGCAGGGGAGGGTGCGTGCTCATCCGTTGTCTCCGTGACGGTGTTGGAGATTGTGCAGGGAGGATCGCAATCGGGGGAGACCACCGGCCAGCGCCATCGAACGCCAGATGTTTGCTTGGCCAGGAGCAGCCGTGTCACCGTTCCGCACGCATGTCTGGCATTTGCGGGATCGTGTCCGAAGATCACACTGCTACTGCGCTGGTAGATCCTTTCAGGCGAGATGCAACGTCGGTGGATGACCGCTTCAGACTGAGTGCGGTCGGTCGGATTGGGCCGCCCCGATGACGGCGTCCGCCGATACCTGACATTTGCCGACGCACGCGGAAACACACCGCGATTGGTCGAAAGCCGCCCATGGGCCGAACAAGGCTGCAGATGCAAGACATTGATGCCGGACTGGCACATGGCCCAGCACGCGCGAACCAGGCGTCTGCCTTGTTGAGGAGGTGAGGTCTACTTGATGGTCGAGTCTTTGGCTGACCATTCCGAAAACGAGCGGTGAATGTGGCTGTGAGACTCCCATATCCGCTGCCTTGCGGGGGTACGGATCACATCGTGGCCTTCCATCTTGTTCAGCCACTCCCTTTCCCCCCAATTGCACCAGACGAGGACTTGGCGTGTCTCGGCGAGGTAACGGCGAAGAAGATCCGCGCGGACATACAGGAGGCTGTGTCGATTTCCCTTCCATCCGTCGCCGGCCTCGCGATAAAGACTTCCAGGATTGCCCGCCGCATCGTAGAAGTCGATCTCGCGATTCTTGCTCGCCAGACCAAGTCGCTGGATCAGTTTCGGCGCGGGAAGGTCAAAGCCCGAGAAATCGTTCTGCGTCGAGTGGTACGACTCCCAGCCAAACTGAATGGAGGGAACCTCGATGCGGATGCCCGGCACGCGCCGCATTTCATACGTTGGTTCGAGCAACCGCACAAGCGAACGCTCTGACTCCACTCCATCTTTGGAGACCAACTTGATCGTGAGGGTTCGTGCTGGTGTCTTGCGCTTCGTGTAGACCCGCTCGTAGCTGTCAAACGCCTCCCCAGTCTGCCGGCGGTACGTTCCGTCCCGCTGGCGTAGTCGTCGCACGTAGTTCTGGCGGCGCCCAGCCTCACCGGCGTAGAGGTAAGTCTCGGTCGCCCCCTTAGGAATCGCGTGGTTACCCGGGTACTCAATCGCAAGGAACTTCGAACGGAGGGCCTGGACGTCTTTGCGTGCGATGAACAAGCCTCGCAGAAACGCAAAGAGATCGCGATCGGTACTCGCGTCAAGGCCGCGGGCGAAGCCTTCAATAAGAACCCACTCACCCGGGTGCCTATTGATTTCCGGAACAACGAGCAGTGAATTCCAGCTCGGTGTGAAACCACCTCCGACCCACGCGTCGGTGTCTCCTCCCCAGTCACCAAACAGGTCGGGGATCGGCGGCGTCCATTGGGGTGGGCGCTTGGGAAAACTTGGATCCACGCCGCAGTCGGACGTCCTCTCGCCGAGGCGCCAATCCGGCAGCTTCCTCGCAGCCTCGCGCTCACCCCACATTTCGAAGTATGCGATCCACGAGTACTTCTTGCCGTACCGGTCCACCTTGTCCTGGTCACGTGCATTCCAGGAGGCGTTTCCGATTTCGCGATCAGCATTCCTGAAGCGCTCCTCGCGATACCCCAGGTCGAACATGCGACGTTCGATCTTCGCACGAACCTGCACGTAGCCCGGATGCTTGTCGTCGTAGTTCGAGCGCTGGGGGATCAACCGCCCAATCGTGTAGTTGCCGAAGTCCATCTGGATCGCATGACCGATGGCGTCTTTTACCTTGGGATCAGGTGTGCCGTTGCTCGTGAAGGTCGTAGGCGTGTTCGGATAAGGCGGCGCGAGGTTGCGGCTTGCGGTTTTGGGCAGTGCGACGCATTTCGCCCGCTGCGCCATCTCGATGATCCCCAGCGCGTAGTCTCGCATCAGCGTGTGGTGGGTCGCATACTTCGCACCGGGTGCGAACATCTTGCGGTACAACGTCTTGGCGAACGACCCGAGCACAGATCGAAACGTCGTGGCGTTTTCGGAGTCCACGAGCGACAAGGTTGTTCCGTAGGCGGCCGCCAGCATCCGTTCCGGCAAATACGGGTCATTGAACGCAAGGCTGGTCTCAAGGTGGGTGAAGAGCACTTCGGGGAACCGCTCGCCGATCAATACGAGCGCCTTGGTCGCAATATCGCGATCGGCGCGATCGACCGTCGTCAGGACGAGCGAGAGCAGGATGACAAGCTCCTTGGCGGACTGCGGGGTCATGTTCGCCGTGCTCAGCTTCTGTGCCCACGTCAGCAGCCTGTGAATGGTGGGCGATGCGTACCGCCGCCGAACGTACTCGGACCACTGCAGATCCCGATCCGACATCGGAAAGCGTGCAAGGAAGTCATACAAGCGCCGGGCGTGGTACGGATGCTTCGGTTTGGTCGAGACGGCGGCCAGTGCGTCAACCACTCGCTCCCATGCTTGGACCCCCGCGTTCAAATACTGATTGATGACAGCCCGTGTTCCCTCGGTAAACGCCGCCGGGTCGCGCCAGAAAATCCCCTCGATGAACGGGTCGAAGTACGCATCCAGATTCTGGGCTCGTTTGGGCAGCACGAAGAACAGCTCACACTCCTTCCCCGGCAGCCGCGTGCCCACACGCTCCGGAAATTCCGTGATCAGTGCCTGCGCCCAGCCTGGCTCTGCGTATTCACGCTGATAGCGGCTCGCCGTCCGAAAGATTCGGGCGAGCGGCGATTTGGCCGAGAAACTGCGCCTGATCGTGGCCGCTGAAGACACGTCAAGGTGCGTCTTCAGCAAGTGCCGCGCGACCAAATGGTCGCTGAAGCGCTGGTAAGGCAGGCGGAAGACGACGCGGGACTTGAAGCCGGATCGGGACGAGTACCAAATCGCGTCTTCTTCGATCAGACCATTCGTGCGCAGTGCCTCCAGAAGTTGACGTCGCTGCGCCGGCTTTAGTGCCGGGCAATTTGCGGCGATGATGCGATCCGCCTCGGCGGGCCGAACATAGCCGCGCAAGTTGACCGCCATGCATGGTGCGAATCCGGCGAGGCGCCTGTCAGCGATTTGATCGCTACCCTTCAGCAAGAACCAGCATCCCTTGGCGTTCAGGCCGAATTCACTCTCGATCGGCTCGCCGATGCGCTTAACGAACGATTCGAGCACAAAGGTCATCCCCTTTTGTCCAGAGGCAATCCCAGCGAATCCCTTGGCCAGCTTCTTGCCGGTGAGGTTCTGCAGCGACTGGCAGATCAACTTCAGCGTGAGGGGCCGCGAGAACTCGCGGTCAAGCAGCGGCACCTCGGGCAGCGGAAGGCCGTAATACTCGAAGAAGGCCGCCTGGGCATCGAACTCCTGATCGTCGAATCCGAGGTGCGTCACCTTGTGGAACTTGTCCAAGTCGTTCTGCTCCATCGCAATTGACTCGAACGGTGTCCGGCACGTGACGATCAACCCGACACTTGGGCGCGATGCAACGAGGGATTGAAGGGTGCTTACAGCTGCGCGCCACTCCCTCCGACGTCCTTCGTTGACGCCATCCACGATGACGACTGCGCGCTCCCCTCGCTCGTCGGCCAGCGCCTGAAGTTGGTCGAAAATCTCATCTTCACTGCGGCCCGCTTCGATGCGACCGCAAATCTCGGCGACGACACGCCCTTCGAAGTTCTTGGCCAGGACCAGGACGGTGGCTTCGCCTCGCGCCATCCGCATCTGCGTGACGTCACACAGCAGGTGCGTCTTGCCCGTGCCCCACTCGCCGCTGACCAGTAGTAGCGGGTCGAACAGGACCTTGAACGCTGCGCTCTGAACGAATTCTCTTTCGTCTCGCACGACGCCCAAGCACCGTCC
Organism: Ramlibacter sp. G4-7; assembly: GCF_057784995.1. NCBI lineage: Bacteria > Pseudomonadati > Pseudomonadota > Betaproteobacteria > Burkholderiales > Comamonadaceae > Ramlibacter > Ramlibacter sp. G4-7. The sequence continues at coordinate 42,401 of NZ_JBYNTT010000023.1, read as the reverse complement.
AATGGAGTTCATGTTGCCGCGGACGGTATTGCGTTCGGAGGAGTAGCCGCCATCCCCTGTAGTCGGCGGCAGCTTGGCGTCCTCGGCGCGCCAGTGATCCATATCGGCTTCAAGATCGGATTGGAGGCGCCCAAGTTGCTCAGACCACTCGTCCGCCGCCCGGGCATCCCCCGCCCGCAATCGGCTCACGATCGATGGCAATAATTTGCGCGCCTCGTCCGTCAGCGTTTGAATTGCGTCGCGCCGCTGACTGCAGTTTTTCGCGCTGTCCCACGCCTTCGAGAACGCATCCAGGACACCGTCCAACCGCGCGCGCGCCCCCGCGCCGCAAGCGACGTTCTCAATGGCGGTGAAGAGTGATTCGATCCGGAGGTTCGGCGCGTTCGGATCAACGCCTGGTGTGTACCTCTGCCCAGCTTGCTTGATCTGGTCCTTGGAGAGACTTGTCAGGGCTGCCAGGAAAGAATCGGGATGCGACGACATACCAAGACTTTAAGGTAGAGCAGCCGTCATCGGCAGTTCCTCCCTGGGAGCGTCTGGCCTTTGGCCTGCCATTTACGGAATGCCCGAAGCGTGCTGCGGTGCCGTTTGCACGCCCACGACCCTTGGCGCAGAACCAAGGTCATTTGGCGCGGCTGGCAGCGGGACTAACTGCCTGAATCAGGCACCGTTAACTCGGCGCCCTCCGCCGGCCGACCGCACCCGCTGCACTGCCGACTTTCGTTGGCCGAACGGCGCGTCAAGACTGGGGGCGGACGGTCGGCTTAGGCCGACCCGATGGCGGCGGCCGCCGATACCTGACATTGGCTGACGTACGCAGAGACAGAGCACGATTGGCCGGAAGCTGCGATCCAGGTCGTGAGCTTGGGAAGCTCAGGTCCTGCCATTGAACGACGCCTGCGGGACGGAGCGCATTCTAGCGGTCTTAATCCCTGAGTTGAGATGAGTGGGCGCAGGCTTGGGTGAGACCTACATGTGGTGCGGGGCGCCCAATGTGCAAATTCACACGCCCATGCAAACGATCAAGGTGACAGAGAGCGCGTACTCCCCTCTGTCGCGAGGGTGCATCGACCTGATAAGCTGAGCAATAACCGAGGGGCGCATAAGGGCTTAGGATCGCAGGTTGCCCATGCGTTGGCTGCCGACATGTCTTACGTGCCCCCACCAAGCGACGTCCCGGACTGCTTCCGGGGGTTTGCGTCTGCTCCGGCAAAGACGCCTTTCAATGGGCATGGCAAGCTCCGGAAACGCTGGAAGGACGCCACGGGACGCATCCTCGAATGGGACTACATGCACGGACGATTCGAGCAGTACTCGCCGCAAGGAAACCACTTGGGGGAGTTTTCTCTTGACGGCGATCAGGTCAGCCCCGCGGATTCTGGCAGGAAGGTGAAGCCATGAGTCTTCTGCACTATCTCGTCGCATACGACCGCGACACTGAGGCGTTGGCCGACAAGAGGCCGCTTGAGATCTCCCAGGAGCAACTACAAAAGGTCTTGGGACTACCTCCTGAAGCCGATCTGATAGGAAATTTTCTGGTCGACGAGAGGCACGCAGATCGCCTCCGCCACCTCGGATTAGTTCTCGATCTTGATCACCGCCTCTACTACGTCGAAGCCGAAGCCCCGACGCGGGAGGTGCGAGCAAAGGTGAAGAGCCTCACCCGGCTTAGAGCGGCCGCTAGCCGAGCGCCGGAGCAGCCGCGTGACAAGACTAAGTGGGAGATCAAGGACTTCCTTTCTGAGGAAAGCCTCGACTTCGCGCTGTCACACATCACACGCTATTACGATTCTGATTTCTTTCCACGTGCGGAAGAGTTTCTTGCACTAGCTCATTGTTGGAATGAAGTGAAGAGGTTCCTGCTCTCCTCAGAGTCTGCTGAGGTCCTCGGGGCTGCTGCACTAGCTGAGCCTTGGCCAAAGGCGCGCGGAGGCTTCCGAGTTGTCCACCGCCTTGAACCACTCGACGCAGTTGTCTACACCGCGCTGGCACGGGAAATTGCTTCTGACGTAGAAGCATCCCGCGCACCGCGAGACGTGGCTTGCTCGTATCGGTACTCCGAAAGCGCGGACAGCTTCTTTGGTCGCAGCACCGGGTACGACGTTTTCACTGAAAGGTGTGAAGCGCTGGCGCGGGCGCATTCCTTCGTTCTGAGCACAGACATTGCCGACTTCTACAACAGCATCTATTTGCATCGCCTCCAGAATGCGATTCAGTTAGCCGCATCGAAGAGAGCCACCGTCTCGAAATGCGTCGAGCACTTCCTTATGACGCTGAATACAGGCGCTTCTCAGGGGGTACCTGTAGGTCCGTCGGCGAGCGTCGTGATGTCTGAAGTGACCTTGAACGATGTGGACCAGTTCTTGTTCAATAAGGGCGTCAAGCATGTGCGCTACGTCGATGACGTTCGAATTTTCTCGAACTCGCGGAACGCGCTGAACGTCCTGCTTCAGCAACTAACAGTCTATCTGCACGAGAATCAACGCCTTGCTCTCAATCCAGAGAAAACGTTCATCGAATCTACGGCAACGTTCATCGGCCGTTTACGTGATTCGGGCGAAGCCCGTAGGAACCAAACTCTCGCAGACATTGAGGATACAGACCCTTATGACGTCGGCGACGACGCTTACGAGGAAGATGAAGACAGTGACTATTCTGACGAAGCTGCGGATCTGCTCGAGAGCACGTTGGACAATTTGCTAGGGAGCAGAAATCTCGATCTTGGCCTCGCAAGAAAGGTTCTACGGAAGGCGCGATCTAGTCTGATGTCGCGCTTGGGCGGGGCGGTACTCTCAAACTTGGAGTTCCTGTCGCCGGCGATGAACGATGTGGCACTGTATCTGGATTCCATTACTGATGCAGAGTTCGTGGAAGAGCATCACGAGCTTCTCGAGCGTTTGTGCGACAGCGATGCAATGGATGTTCGCGCGATCCGCATGTGGATGGAGTGGTACTTCTCACGCCACGAAAGCTTGCTAAGACTCTCGCGCGTTCGATCTTTCGTTTTTGAGAGTAATAGCTTACGCCCGCAAGCTCGGGCCGCGATAACGCTACGAAGTGAAGCGTGGATCAAGGAGCACAAGACCCGGCTGTTGCACTATGCCTACTGGGATCGCCGGTCGATTATTCTGGCGTCCTCCCTGTTGTCGCAAGACGAGCGGGAGAAGTGGCTTGCGAAGCTCATGAAGGGTAGTCGCCTCACGTTTGTGGACCAGTGCATGGTGAAGTGGGTCATGGCTGGTCGTCCAAGTCCCCGGAGTGCTCAGGGCGAAGAAGATGATCCAATAATGCAATAGCTTACCCAGCAGCAATGGCCGCGATATGGATGCTCCTTTCTCTTTCTTCGCAACCGGCGTGGCCTGTGTGAGCTGAAACAACCGATGTGTCCGTCCTCAATGAATCGGGCCACCCAGGTGGCCCGATTCATTTTCGTCCGGAGGTTTGGTCCGAGACCGTTAACTCGGCGCCCACCGACCACCGACCACCGACCGCAACCGCTGCACACCCGGCCTTTATTGCCCGAACGGCAGGTCAAGACTGGGGCGGTCGGCCAGGGCGGGCCGCGCGAATGACAGCGGTCGGCGAAACCGTCGTTGGGCCGACAGGCACGGTGAGTGAGCGCGAATGGGAGAAAGCGGACATGCCGGTCCTGCACCTCGGACGGAGTCAAAGCGCTGGAGCTCGCCAGAATTGGCGCGAGGGATACCTTGTGCGGGCGATGCACGGGTCGCCGTCTTTGCCTCGGTAGAAGTTGTAGAGCAGATCGATGAAGCCTTCGAAGCCGAACAGCTTCGTCGGCTGCATCAGGTATAGCCCGGCGAATAGGGGCCGTAACTTGGCACGGCCTTCGCCTCACCCGACCCAGGAGACCCTTACTTCTCGGCGCTATAACAGGCAACAAAGGAGGGTATTCAGACAGCAGCGTTACCATCGCGCGCGAGGAGGGCACTGATGGAGAGAAAAGCACCTGGCGATCTTTGGCAAATGTCGCCTAGAGAGTTCAATCGATGGCGAGCCGAAAACGATATACCGGAGCTCCTCGCACGGCTAGCAGAGTTTCTACCTCACTTCGAGGACTGGATGGCGACACATGGCCTATCCCTTGATGTTCTGCGCCAAGTTGTGCCCACCGGCTCAGTATTTAAGGGCGTTCAGGTTTCCAACGAGATTCTGTATCGCGGACTCATTCCCCCAAGCAAATCTGAGGAGATTTTGCTCGTCCGCGCTTCGAACGACGAGATTGCCGGGGACCTGCTCGAGCCATACAGCGCGGAAGTTGCCAACAACCCCAACCGGCCAGAACCTCTCACCTACGAAGCTCGCTTTCTGCCTTACTTCCCTTGGTTGCGGGCGCAGTTCGGAGCGCACGCTACGATCCCGTTCGATGAACGGAACAAGCAGTCCGCCGAAAGCTTTCGGTTCACTCTGTGGGAAGCAGTTAATCTTCCCGAACGGAGTCGAGCGTACCTATTTGGCAAGATCCCCGTTCTCAAGCTAGGAGGCCTGACGCTCACGGGCCGGGTGGAGCTCGGGGGCCGAAACCTTGACTTCGCCGACCTTGACCACCTCACGCTCGACAACTTTCAGAGCAACTCACGCTTTGCCCTGGCCTGCTTCGCGAGCGTTCGGCATCTAAGAATTTCCAACTCAAATTTTCCGTTTCTGGGGTTGGATGAGTGCGTGCTCCTGGATACCGAATATGAGAGCTGCCGGGTGCAGGACCATCATTATCGGAACTTGTCCGCTGGACGCGTCGTTTTTCGCCGCTGCAGCATCTACCGTGTGTCTTTTCGCGGCGCCTCTGTGCTGCCCATGTTTGAGGACTCGGACATCAAATCTGTCTTTTTTGATCCCTTACGCGGAGCGAGTCATTACAGGGCTAACGCTGAGACGTTCCGGCTGCTGAGGGTCGCTGCTCAGTCAAACGGCCTACGTCACGAAGCTTCTGAGTTCTTTTATCAGGAGCGCGTACAGCAGACAAAAGCATCCTGGGCGCCCTATCGGGAAGATGGATCGCGCATCCCGGACTACGGCGGAACTGCTAGAGAGATTATCCGAGACTACAGGCTGGGAATTCTGGACCATACTGCACTGAGGAAACGAGTGCTGCGGTTTTTGAAGTTCTACGTCTTTCTCGTTTTGCCACCGCGAGGGCTGAAATTCCTTTCGCTAAAACTGAAGTGGATGACGTCGGTCGTAGAGTGGGCGGTCTGGGGCTACGGTGAGCGCCCGGCACGAGTTCTCGCCGCATCGCTCACCGCGATCGCCATCTATGCCGCAATCTATTCCCAGTTTCCTGCCGACATAAAGGCTGCCGGCGTAAGTAGCCCCGGATGGCGCGAGTTCTTGTACTTGTCCCTAACTAGCTTCACGTCGCTAGTCTTTGGCGACATCAGCCCTCAGCCTGGACCGCTCCAACTACTTTGTGTCTCTGAGGCTCTTCTAGGTGCGCTAGCTGCAGGGCTGATCGTGGCGGCATTCACCAACCGTGGAAGATACTGACATCGTGTTGCTCAAGTTAAGCGGCCATATGTCAGAGTTGGGATGTCCGCGTTCGACCCGTTGCCGTCCGTGCGCTTCCATAGCGCACGGCGGCTCAATGGCCGCATTGGACTCGAAACCGTGACCTCGTCGTTCACCGGCCACCGACCGCTCCCGCTGCGAAGGAGGCGTTCTCCATGTCGCGAGGAGCGGCAGCCAAAAGGCCGCTAAGTGCATTCGCGCGAATGTCTTCTCGCGGCCAGGAGCTGCCGTCGGTGCCAAGGCCCTCTGAAGCGACCGCATGCAAGGCCTGCCAGAAGCAGACATGTCATCGCCAAAGGCGGTTCAGCTCGCGCCCGCGGCCGAAACGCATCTTTGTTCCCCCTGTCGGATCGGAGGGGCCATTGTTCGGGGATGGGGCGTGCCGGCCCACAGGGAACCCCCGCGTGCGCCTTGGCTGGTCCGTTACGACGGCGCCAGTTGGCGAGGGCTCAAGCGACCCGTATGTTCGGCAGCTTGCTCGAAAGCTGGATCGATTCGCGCAGCGTCAGCGAGAGCATGTTGCCGATGTCGGCGAGCAGGTCGTTGCCGGGGGCCTCGGCGATGCGGCGGTGGAAGGCGAGGTCGGCTCCAGCTCCGTGAGGTCGAACTCCTGCATGTCCCTGAAGTGCGGGATGCGCCGCTTGGACTCCCGCATCTTCTGCGCGTTGGAGGTGCGGTGGAGGGCGCTGGCTCATCCGGTGTCTCCAACGGGGTGGGGAAATTGTGCACGGTGCAGAGCGCGTAGGGGCGGTCATCAGCTCGTGGAATGCCGTGGAGAGCGGGCATCTCGACCAGCTCCCTCGTCATAATCCGTGCACCGCGCCGCGATCGCCCGGCCAGGGATGTCCGCCATATTTTCAGCCCCGTCATCAGCCGCCTTGCGGATCATCGCTGCGACATGCGTCCTGGCGCTTCTGTACGCCGGGCGCGAGATCCTCGCCCCCATCGCGCTGGCCAGCGTCCTCAGCCTGGTGCTGGCACCGCTCAAGCGCAAGCTGGCACGCGGCGGGATAGGGCAGGCCGCCGGGGCCGGGCTCTCCCTCCTCGTTGCGGCTGCGGGCATCGCTCTTGCAGTCATCTTCATCACGTCGCAGTTCATTGCCGTCGCCACGGACATGCCGCGCTACAAGGAAGCCGTTCGCGGCAAGTTGCAGCATGTGATGGACCTGACGATTCGCCCGCTGGAGCGAATCCATTCGGAGATCGTCGGCGTCGTCCCGCAAGCTCCTGCCTCGGCCGCGGGGCGGGCCCAGGCGCGACCGGGCGCTCCGGCGTCCCGGGCCCCTGCGCCGCCGGAAGCGCTGCCGCCGCAGGGGAGCACTGCGGCCATCGTCCTGTCCTCGCTGTGGCGCCCCGTTTCCAAGGCAGGCATCGTGCTGGTGCTGCTGGTCTTCATCCTCCTGGGCCACGAGACCCTGCGCGAGCGCATGATCCGCCTCGCGGGCGAAGCCGATGTGGGCCGGACCATGCAGGCGATGGAAGACGCGGCGCAGGGCGTCGCGCGCTTCTTCTTCTCGCAACTGGTGGTGAATGCCACCTTCGGCTTGGTGCTGGCGCTGGCGCTGTGGCTGGTCGGCATCCCGCATGCGGCGCTGTGGGGCGCCCTGGGCGCCGTGGCCAGGTTCATCCCCTACGTCGGCGCGCTGGGCGCAGGCGTCGTGATCGCCGCTTTTGCGGCAGCGGTCGATCCGGGCTGGTCCCTCATGTTGTGGAGCATCGGCTGCTATCTCGTCCTGGAGGTGGTGGTTGCCCATTTCGTCGAGCCGCAGGTCTATGGACACAGTGCCGGTCTCGCGCCGCTGGGCGTGATCGTCTCCGCCCTGTTCTGGGGAGCCATCTGGGGGCCGCTGGGCTTGCTGCTCTCCACCCCCATGACGCTCTGCCTGGTCGTGGCCGGGCGACATGTGCGCGCACTCGAACCCATCACCGTCATCTTTGGCGAGACGCCCGGTCTGACCGAGGGATTGCGCCTGTACCAGCAGGCCCTGTCGGGGGACGCGCACAACATCATCGCGTCAGCGCGCCGGTACTTGCGACGCAGCAATTTCGCCCGTTACTGCGACCAGTTCGTGCTGCCGGCCCTGGCGCTGGCGTCGGCCGACGCGCGGCAGTCGCGGATCGGCGCAGAACAGCACGAGAGGGTGCGTCTCGCGATGCGGGAGGCGACCGAGGTGCTCGCCCGGATCCCGTCGACTGGTGATGCCAGCCGGCGCCGCCGCTCCACGTCGCTGCTCGACGCGGATGTCGGGGCCCATCTCGCGGAAGTGCGCGAGAAACGCCTCCGCCTGTGGGCGGGGCCGGCCGCGGCGTTGCATTCGTCGCTCGTGGTCTGCGTCGGGCTCGGTTCCGGGCGGGACGAACTGCTCAATGCCTTGCTCCAGCAGTCGCTGCGCGACGAAGGCATCGAGGCGCGGAGCCTCTCGCTGGACGTCGGCTCGGACTACGGCCTGGGCGCGGTGGTCGCATCGAACGGCTGGGGCAGCTCCGAGCTCGTGTCCACGGTGGTTCTTGCCTACCCGCTGCAGGAGGACCACGAGTTGTGGCAGTCCCTCTCGCTGCGGGTCCGGGACGCGTTCCCGTTTGCGATGGTGCTGACCGTGCGGCCGCCCTACGAGGAAGGGCTGGCCGACGAGACGCTCGTGCGAGGGCCGGTGGACCTGGTCGTGCGTTCCTTCTCCGAGGTCGTGGCATTCGTCCTGTCGGGGCGCGCGACGGCTGCATAGGAACACGCCTCCATCAGGCAGGCGCCATGGGTTTTTGCGTTGACGTGGGACGTGCCGCCTTCGTCGGAGAAGTTGGCCAGCAACCGAACGTGACCGGGCAATTGCTAATCTGTCCCCGGGGTCCAGCTGGCGTACCTGATCGTGCCCGCAGGTGTGAGGCTCGCTGCAACCGCCCGCGCGACCGCCGCGATTGCCGCTGCATCCGCTTCGCGCAAGTCGGGGCGCGCGGCATGGCTGATGCAGCAGATGGTGCCGAACACCTGCCCGTTGGCAAGCACGACGGGGGCGCTGAGGTAGGCGCGAATGTTCAGCACCTGGGTGATGCGAAGCGCAGCGGCTTCCGGCGCATTCTGCGTATCCGGAATGATCACGGGCAGGCGGCCGTCGACGATGCGCTGGCAGTAAGTGTCCAGCAGCGGGTCCGAGCGGCCCGGCGCCACCGTCGATGCCGCCTCACCTTCGGCGCTCACCACTTCGAAGACGCGTTCCTTGTCCATGAAGCGCGAGACAAATACAACGTCCATGCCCAGGCTGCGGCGCACCTGCGTCAGCAAGAAGGTCAGCGGCCCATAGAGATCAGGACTTGCGCTGTCCGCTGTGGCGCGCGCGAACTCGGCTGCTGCTGCAGCCACCTGCTCGGCTCTGGTGGACCCGGAAACGCCTTCCATCGGAACAGATTCTGCGGATGCGCCTGGCTGGGGCCGCGTAGGTGCTCACGCCGCGCTGCTGTCCTGTTGCAGAGGCGAGCCTGGGCAGAGGTCGGCCAGAAGCGGCCGTGCCATGCGGGATCCGCTTCTTTCAGAGCCGGATGGCCCCTGCCTGCTGCTACTTCGACGCTGAGGCAGGCGCGCTGGAGCCGCTGGCGGCGCCGCTGGAACTGTCCCCGGGCTTGTTGCACGCTCCCAGCAGAGCAGTGGCAGCGATCAACAGTAGCGCAGTCAGCTTCTTCATGATGCTTCTCCTGGTTGCGATCGAAGGCCGCCTACTATTGCGCAGAATGCGGCAGGCTTGTGTAAGCGTTGTCTGCTCCGCTCAGCCGGTGTGTGCAAGCCTTGGGGCGTCGTGGCGTTTTGGCGCGTGGAAGAATCGCGCATGCTCGAGACGATGAACTTGCGCACGCCCGTTCTGGTCACGGTCCTGGCGGCCCACTTGTCGGGCTGCGGGTCCATGCCTGGGAAGAACGACGTGGTCACCGTGCAGGTCTGGCAGGTGTTCGGAAAAGCAGACCAGCGCGGCCGCCGCTTGAACCCGGGGGAACTGGCCGGCTTGCAGGCGGCAGGCGTGAAGGATGTCGACATCGATGCGGGGCGGGTCGTGGGCGTGAGTTGTGCCGTGATGACCGACGGCTGGTGGGACAGCCTCGCCGTGTTGCCGGGTGGGGTGCAGGCGGACGTGGGGACGACACTCCGCGTGCGGGTGGTCGATCCAGGCGACAACGACCGGCTCGGCGTGAGTGCCTTCGTCGGTCTGCCGGCGCAACTGCCGCGCGGTGGACAGGCATACCGCTTCGTGCCGAATTGGCGCGAGCTGGGTCGCAGGAACAATTTCGAGCAGGTCGAACTCGCTCCGGATCTCCGGGACAAGTACCTGATCGTCCAAGGCTCGTACCAGGTCAAGTGCAATCCACCGGGGTGACGTGCGCCCGCTGGCGGGAATGGCAGGCGGAGCGGCGGGAACGTCAGTCTGGGGCGCGTCGCGCCGTCGTCGTGCCGGACGACCCCCGGCCCGCGCACCGAGCCTCGGCCGGTGCACAGCTGCGCTCCAGCCCTCAAGCGACCTGGATGTCCGAATCCAGCACCCGCGTGATGTCGCCGCGCGTCTCCTCCAGCTGCACCAGCGTCGCCTGCCTTGCCGCCAGCGCATCCCGGTGCAGGATCGCCGTGAGGATCGCCTTGTGCCGCGGCAGCGAGAGCGAGTGCGTGTTCGGCAGCTTGCTGGAGAGCTGGATCGACTCGCGCAGCGCCAGCGAGAGCATGTTGCCGATGTAGGCAAGCAGGTCGTTGCCGGTGGCCTCGGCGATGCGGCGGTGGAAGGCGAGGTCGGGCTCCAGCAGTTCCTGCGTCGTGTGCGCCGCCTCCATGCCGGCGTAGGCTTCGGCGATGCCTTCCAGCTGTTCCTTAGTTGCCACGCGCGCCGCCAGCGCCGCGGCGGCGGGTTCGAAGATGCGCCGCACCGTCATCAGCGTTCCCACGAACTCGCCCGTGGGCTGCGACTGGATCAGCCAGTACAGCACGTCCGGGTCCGGCGGGTGCCAGTCGATGCGCGGGCGGCGGATGACGCCGGCGCGCTGGCGCCGAGACGCGCACCCCTTGGCGAAACCCGCAGCTGAGGCTGCTTGTTCCGCGGATCAAGTCTGACTAATAATCGCGTCCTTCCTCTGCACCGGGGTGCCGCCATGAGCCCGTTCGCGCGCTATCCGAGCCTTGCCGACCGCGTCGTGCTGGTCACCGGAGGAGCGACCGGCATCGGCGCCAGCCTCGTGCAGGAGTTCGCGGAACAGGGCGCCAAGGTCGGCTTCATCGACATCGCGCGCGAGGCCGGCAGCGCGCTGGCGCGTTCGCTCGAGGGCAGCCGCCATGCGCCCATGTTCGTCGAGACGGACATCACGGACATCGCCGCGCTGGAGCGCGCCATCGACGCGGTGCGCGACCGCTTCGGTCCCGTGGGCGCGCTGATGAACAACGCGGCCAACGACACGCGCCACAGGATCGAGGACACGACGCCCGAGTACTGGGACGCGGCGATGGCAGTGAACCTGAAGCACCAGTTCTTCGCCGCGCGCAAGGTCGCAACGGACATGAAGGAGGCGGGCGGCGGCGCCATCGTGAACTTCGGCTCGGTCAGCTGGAAACTCAAGCAGGGCGGCATGCCCGCGTACACGGCGGCCAAGGCGGCGGTGCAGGGCCTCACGCGCGGGCTCGCGCGCGACTACGGCACCTTCAACATCCGCGTGAACACGCTGGTGCCGGGCTGGGTGATGACCGAACGGCAGATCCGCCTCTGGCTCACGGAGGAGGGCAAGGCCGACATCGCGCGCGGCCAGTGCCTGAAGCAGCCGCTGCTGGCGCAGCACATCGCGCACATGGCCCTGTTCCTGGCGGCGGACGACAGTGCGATGTGCACGGCCCAGGACTTCATCGTCGACGGAGGCTGGACTTGAGCGCGGTACGCCTGCTGGTCGACGCGGGTGACCGCCTGGGCGAGTGCGCGCTCTGGGATGGGAGCCACTTGTGGTGGACGGACATCGAGGGCTCGAAGATCTGCCGGCTCGAGGACGATGGGAGCGTGCGCACCTGGACGCTGCCGCAGCGCGTGGGCAGCTTCGCGTTTTGCGCGGGCAGCGAGACGAAGCTGCTGCTCGGCCTGGCGTCGGGCATCGCCGTGTTCGACACGGCCGGCGAATCCCTCTCGCCGGTCGTCCCCGTCGAGGCCGACCAGCCCACGACGCGCATCAACGACGGCCGCTGCGACCGCCAGGGCCGCTTCGTGTTCGGGATGTTCAACCCCCGGGAAGAGGCCATCGGCGGCTTCTACCGGGTCCATGCCGACCTGCGGGTCGAGCGGCTTGCGCTGCCGCCGGCGGCGGTGGGCAACAGCATCTGCTTCAGCCCGGACGGCGCCACCCTGTACTACGCCGATTCGCCCACGCGCACCATCTGGTCGCTGGACTACCAGGCGGACGGGCGCATCGGGGCGCCGCGCGTGTTCGTGCGGCTGGGCGCGGAGGAGGGCTTTCCCGACGGCTCCTGCATCGACGCCGCGGGCGGACTCTGGAACGCGCAGTGGGAGGGGCGCTGCGTGGTGCGCTACGACCGCGAGGGCCAGCAGACCGACCGCATCGCCATGCCGGTGTCGCGGCTGACCTGTCCGGCCTTCGGCGGCCGGGCGCTGGACGTCCTGTACGTGACCTCGGCGCGCGGCGGCCTGGGCAAGGAGCGCCTGCGCGAGGAGCCACACGCAGGCGGCGTCTTCGCGGCGGCCACGCGCTGGCGCGGGCTCCCGGAGACGCGCTTCCGGCTGGCGCCATGAAGGTCTTCACGATCAGCAACGGCGCGGGGCTGTCGCTCTCCGCCATCGGCCTGGGCGGCATCGTCACGGCGCTGGACGTGCCGGACTGGCAGGGCCGCGTCGCCAACGTGCTGCTAAGCCTGCCCGCCCCCAAGGACTACGCGAACCCGCATCCGAACCTGGGCGCCATCGTCGGCCGCTTCGCCAACCGCATCTCGCGCGGGCGCTTCACGATCGACGGGGAGACCTTCCAGTTGCCGATCAACAATGGCGCCAACACCTTGCACGGCGGGCCGCACGGCTTCGGCAAGAGGATGTGGGACATCGCGGCACTGTCCCCGTCCGCGCTGGAGCTGCGCCTCACCAGCGAAGACGGCGACCAGGGCTTTCCCGGCCGCATGGAGGTGCGCGTGCAGTACACGCTGACGCCTGCCAACGAATGGCGCATCGACTACGAGGCGCGCTGCGACCGGGCGACGGTGGTGAACCTGAGCCAGCACGCCTACTTCAACCTGGCGGGCAGCGGCGACATCCTCGATCACACCCTCGCGATTGCGGCGGAGCGTTACTGCATGGTCGACGCGGGCCTGATCCCCAAGCACATCGCGCCCGTGGCGGACTCGCCCTTCGACTTCCGCCAGGCCACGCGCATCGGCGACCGCATCGCGGAGACGCACCCGCAACTGCAGCGCGCCGGCGGCTACGACCACAACTGGGTGCTGGACGGCGAAGGCCTGCGGCGGGTGGCGCGGCTGGACGATCCCTCCTCGGGCCGCCACATGGAGGTGCACACCACCGAGCCCGGCCTGCAGTTCTATTCCGGCAATTTCCTGGACGGCAGCGTCGGCGGCCTGGGGCACCGGGCGGGCCTGTGCCTGGAGACGCAGCACTTCCCGGATTCGCCCAACCACCCGGACTATCCGTCCACGCTGCTGCGGCCGGGGGAAACCTTCCGCAGCACCACGCTCTACCGCTTCATCCACATCTGAGGACGCCATGCACGGCACCCGTTACCAAGGCGTGTTCCCGGTGGTGCCCACCACCTTCCACGAGGACGGCACGCTGGACCTTCCCAGCCAGAAGCGCTGCGTCGACTTCATGATCGATGCCGGCTCCGCGGGCCTGTGCATCCTGGCCAATTTCTCCGAGCAGTTCCTGCTGGCCGACGACGAGCGTGAGCTGCTCACGCGCGCGATCCTGGAGCATGTGGCCGGCCGCGTGCCCGTGATCGTCACGACCACGCACTTCAGCACCGAGGTGTGTGCCGCGCGCAGCCGGCGCGCGCAGGAGCAGGGTGCCGCCATGGTCATGGTGATGCCGCCCTACCACGGCGCCACGCTGCGGGTGGGGGAGGACAGGATCCACGAGTTTTATTCCCGCGTGTCCGACCGCATCGCCATCCCGATCATGGTCCAGGACGCGCCGGTGGCCGGCACGCCGCTGTCGGCGGCCTTCCTCGCGCGGATGGCCCGCGAGATCGAGCACGTCGCCTATTTCAAGATCGAGACCGCGGGCGCGGCCTCCAAGCTGCGCGAGCTGGTCCGCCTGGGTGGCGAAGCGGTCGAAGGGCCGTGGGACGGTGAGGAGGGCATCACGCTGCTGCCGGACCTGGAAGCCGGCGCGACCGGCGCGATGACGGGTGGCGGTTATCCGGATGGCATCCGCACGATCCTGGACCCGTGGCAGGCGGGGCGGCGCGAGGACGCGGCGCAGGCCTACTACCGCTGGCTGCCGCTGATCAACTACGAGAACCGGCAGGGCGGCATCCTCACCGCGAAAGCGCTGATGAAGGCCGGCGGCATCATCGAGTGTGAAGCGCCGCGGCATCCGTTCCCGCCGATGCAGCCGGCGGTGCGGGAGGGGTTGCTGGCCGAGGCGCGGAGGTTGGATCCGTTGGTGTTGCGCTGGGGGAAGTGACGGCGCGGGCGGTGGGGTTCGCGTGCCCAGGAGGAGGGCGAAGGCGGCCGGGGGCTCGCTGCCCCCGGACGGTCAGCAGCCTTCGCGGCAGCGCAGCTGCTGCGCACCCGCCACGCGGAAGGTGGTCAGCCGCGAACGGGGAACGTGGCGGCCGCAGACGAAGCAACTCATCGTGCCGCCATAGGGGCCGGGAAAGTCCGTCCCGCCGGACTTGGACTCGTAGCGCAGGCCACCCGGACGGACCTTGGTCTTGACGTCGTCCTTCATGGGGGCCGCCGTCTAGCTCTGCTCCCCCTCGGGGGGCGGGCTCGCGGGGGCCGGCGCGGGCGCGGGTGCGCTCTTGCGGGCCGCCTTGTCTTCCTTCTTGCGCTTCTTCTCGAGTTCGCGCTGGCGTTTCTCGAACCCGTAGTTGGGTTTCGGCATGCTGTTCTCCTTGTGGACAGGCCGCGCTCGCCTGTCGGGGAGGGCCCCTGGGGCCCGCGGCGCGTGTCGGTCCCATAGTAGCGCATCGGGTGGGCGCCGCGGAACCTTGCGGCGCCCATTGCACCTCCCGTGCTAAGGGAATGTCCCAACGGACCGACGGGCCCGGTGGTCCGACAGTGTGGACATGTCCACATTGCGTGCCGTCCCCGCCCCCCGCCGCCCCGCGTGCCCCTGGCATGCGGACGGCCGCTTCGCACCCGAACTGCCGCTGGAGGACTACCCCAGCACCATGCTGATGCGGCTGGCCAACGCGATCCAGCAGGAGCTCAGTGCCACCTACGTCAAGGCGCACGGCCTCTCGGTGGCCGAGTGGCGCATGCTCGCGCGCCTGAACGCCCAGGGCGAAATGCAGTTGGCCGACTTCTGCCGCGAGACCGGCATGGACAAGGCTTACGTGAGCCGGCTGCTGCGCACGCTGCAGCCGCAGGGCCTGATCAGCGTGAGCACCGACCCGGACCACGGCCGCAAGCTGATCGTGGCCATCACCGCCAAGGGCCGCGCCCTCGCGCGCCGCATCCTGCCGCAGGCGCGCGCCGCGCAGGAGCAGCTGATGCAGGTGCTCGACCCCGCCGAGCGCGTCGTCTTCTACGGCGCGGTCAAGAAGCTGCAGGCCGCCTTGCAAACGAGGAAGACACCGCGATGAAGATCACCCGCGCCGACACCTTCCATGCCGACGGCGGCTACCGCAGCTGCTCCTACCTGAAGCTGTCCACGGACGAGGGCCTCGTCGGCTGGTCCGAGTTCTACGACAGCTTTTCCGGCGCGCGCATCGACCCGCTGATCCAGGACTTCGCCCGCACGGCGATCGGCATGGACCCGCGCCAGGTCGGCCGCGTGAGCGAGACGCTGATCGCCACCACGCGGCTGGCGTCCGGCGGGCTCGCGCAGCAGGCGGTCGCCGCCATCGAGAACGCCTGCCTGGACATCGCCGGCAAGGCGGCGGGCGTGCCGGTGCACACCTTGCTGGGCGGACCCCTCCGCGACCAGGTCCCGGTGTACTGGACGCACTGCGGCAGCTACCGCGTGGGCCCGCGCGAGGCCTTCTACACCTCGCTCGGCTACGACCCGATCCGCACGCTGGACGACCTGGTGGCCGTCGCGAAGGAGGCGGTGAAGCAGGGCTACCGCGCCGTGAAGACCAACCCGGTGTTCTTCGACAAGGAGAAGCCTTACTTCTTCAACGGCGGCTTCCGGCCCGCGCCCGGCTTCCTGGACCGCTCCATGAGCGACCGGCAACTCGCCCAGATCGTGGAGCAGATGACCGCGTACCGCGAGGCCGTGGGGCCCGAGGTCGGCCTGATGCTGGACATGAGCTTCAGCCAGCGCACCGAAGGCTACCTGCGGCTCGCGCAGCGGCTGGAGCCGCTGAACCTGGCCTGGCTGGAACTGGACATGAACGACCCCGAGGCGCTGGCGCTGATCCGCCGCCACGCGCGCGTGCCGATCGCCTCGCTCGAGTCGCTGCACGGCATCGCGCAGTACCGGCCCTTCCTGCAAGGGCAGGCCGTGGACACCTGCATCGTCGACCCGATGTGGAACGGCGTGTGGCAGTCCGCGCGCATCGCGGCGTTCGCCGACGCGTACGAGACCACGATGGCGCCGCACAACCCGGTGGGCGACCTGGGCAGCCTCATGAGCCTGCACCTGTCCGCGGCCGCGCCCAACCTGCGCATCATGGAACTGCGCGTGGACGAGGCGCCCTGGACCCGCGACTACCTGACGCACCCGCCGGTGGTGGAAAACGGCCACATGCTGGTGCCGGACCGGCCGGGGTGGGGCACGGACATCGACGAGATCGCGCTGCGTGCCCACCCGGCGCGCGGCCGCTGAAACAACGGGAGACCACCTTGCGCATCGTCTACTGGGCCAAGCTGCAGCTGGCCCGCAACCAGATCATCGAGGCCGTGCAGGCCGTGCCCGGCGTGCAGCTGATCGTCACGCAGACCCTGGAGGAAACGCTCGCGGCATTGCCCGGCGCCCACGCCCTGGTGCTGGTGCACGGGCCGCAGCACGAAGCCAAGCAGGTCTTCGCCGCGCTGCGCTCCAGGGAGAACACCGTGCGCTGGATGCACTTCATCTCCGCCGGCCGCGAAGGCTACGAGGAGCTGGGCTGGCCGCCGGGCATCGTGGTGACCTATGCCGGTGGCGGCGTCGCCCCCGCGGTGGCGGAGCACGCGATGGCGCTCATGCTGGCGCTCGGGCGGCGCGTGCCCGACATGGTCAACGTGGTCATGGCCCGCAAGGCCTGGGACCGCACGCTCATCGCGCCCAAGGCGCGATCGCTGGAAGGCGGCACGCTGGTGATCGTGGGCTACGGTCACATCGGCCGCGAGCTGGCCAGGCGCGCGCGCGCCTTCGACATGCGGGTGCTCACCGTCTCCCGCACGCCGCGCAAGGAGGACAACGTGGACGAGGCCCTGCCGCTGTCGCAGTTGCATGCCGCGCTCTGGCAGGCCGACGTGATCGCCGTGGCGATCGCGCTCACGCCGGAAACCACGCACCTGCTGGGCGACAAGGAGTTCGCGGCCTGCAAGCGCGGCGCCCTGCTGGTGAACGTGGCGCGCGGGCCGGTGCTGGACCAGGCGGCGCTGGTGCGTGCGCTGCGCAGCGGCCAGATCGGCGGAGCGGGCCTGGACGTGAGCGATCCCGAGCCGCTGCCGGCCGACGACCCGCTGTGGAACGCGCCGAACGTGCTGGTCTCGCCGCACTTCGCCGGCTCGGGCAGCCCGCGCAGCGTGCAGCGCCTGGCCGAGGGCGTCGCGCACAACCTGCGCCGGTTCATCGCGGGCGAGCCGCCGGAGCACGTGGTTTCGGCCGGTTGAGGGTCAACGGACACCAAGACGAGGAGACAGCCATGCAGACGCGACGCGACATCCTGAAGACATTCGCCGCCGGTGCGGCCATTCCGGCGCTGTATGCGGCCAGCGCTGCGCGGGCGCAGCAGCCGCCGATCCGCCAGCTGACGATCGTCGTCGCTTTCCCGGCCGGTGGCGCCACCGACCAGGTCGCGCGTCTCGTGGCCGAGGGGCTGCGCGGCAAGTACGCCGAGACGGTGATCGTGGACAACCGCGTGGGCGGCAACGGACGGGTCGGTGCCGTGGCGGTGAAGAACGCGCCCGCCGACGGCAGCGTCATGCTGTTCGGCCCCGCGTTCCCGATGGCGATCTTTCCGCACATCTACCGGACGCTGCCCTACGACCCGCTGGCCGACTTCGTGCCGGTGGCCACGACCGGCAAGGGCGCGTTCGTCCTCTCGGTCGGCCCGGCCGTGCCGGCGAGCGTGAAGACCGCCGCGGACTTCGTCGCCTGGTGCAAGGCCAACCCGGACAAGGCGACCTTCGGCGCGCCCACCGGCGGCGGGCAGCACTTCGCGGGCGTGCTGTTCGCGCGCAGTGCGGGCGTGCCGCTGCGCATGATCGGCTACAAGGGTGGCGCACCCTCCGTGATCGACGTGCTCGGCGGCCACATCGCTTCCGTGGTGACGCCGATCCCGGAGGTGATCCAGCACGCGCGCGAAGGCAAGCTGCGCATGCTGGCGACGACGACCGGCCAGCGCACGCGCTTCACGCCCGAGGTTCCGACGATGAAGGAACTGGGTTACGACGTCGTGTTCCAGGACTGGTCGGGGCTGGTGGCGCCCGCCAGGACGCCGAGGGAGATCGTCACGCGCGTGAATGCGCTGGTCGCGGAGGTGGTGCGAAGCCCCGCGGTGGCGGCGCGCATGGTCGACATCGGCGTCGAGGCGGACGTGAACTCGCCGGAGGAATTCGCCGGGATCTACCGTTCCACCTGGGAGAAGTACCGGGAAGTGGTGCGCTCCACGGGCTTCACGGCGGAGGATTGAGCCGGTCTCGGCGGCGCTCGGCGCGCCGGCCCTGGCAGGCGGTCGCCGTGAATTTGTTCCGAAAGCCGTGCAAGGGCGGCATTCGCCGGGGCCGGGCAGGATTGCCGCCCGGCCGCCAACGACAATACGTACAGCCGAGTCGGCAGGCGCTCCCCAAACGCGCCTCGCCGAACTCGATCGGGCCAACGACAGCATCAGGGCAGTGAGCACACCAGTGGAGACCGTGAACAAGGAGGGGGCCGGCCGGCCAGGGCTGGAGCGCGCCCTCCCGAGCCAGGACGAGCAGCTGCGGACGGTGAAGGACACGTCCTCCGTCTGGCTGTGGGAGCAGGACGCGGAGTTCCGCTACACCATGGACGTGCGTGGCCGGAACGTCGAGCCCAAGGGCGGCTCGATCATCGGCAGGCGCCGCTGGGAATCGTCGGCTGCGGTGCCCTTGCGCGGGACTTGGGACGACCACCGCCGCTGGCTGGAGGCCAGGAAGCCCTTTCGCGATTTCGAGTTCCGCGTGGGGCAGGGCGCGGACGCGCTCTACATCTCCACCACCGGTGTGCCGGTGTACGACGAGGACGGTCGGTTCACGGGCTACCGCGGCACCGCGATGGACGTGACCGAGCTGAAGAACGCACAGGAGGAGGCGCAAAAGGCGCAGTCCCTGCTGAAGCTGGCGAGCCGCCTGGGCCGGGTCGGCGCCTGGAGCGTGGAGCTGCCGGACTTGCGGGTGGCCTGGTCCGGCGATTTCCTGGAGCTGCTGGAGTTCCCGGCGCAGGCGTGCCCCTCCGTGCGCGACGTGCTGGCACTCGTGCACCGTCCCCAGCAAGCGCAGGTGCACGACGCCTGGGTTGCCTGCGTCCAGGGTGGCACCGCCTTCGATCGCGAACTGCGCATGTTCACGACGACGGGCCGCCCGATGTGGATGCGGCTCATCGGCGAGCCGGCGCGCTCGGCGGACGGCAACACCCTGCGCATCCAGGGAGCGGCCCAGGACATCACGGCGAGCAAGGACGACCGGGAGCGGCTTCGCACCCTGGGGGAGCAGCTTTCCAGCAGGAACCAGGCGTTGACGGAGCGCGTGCGCAAGCGCACGCGCGAGCTGGAGCAGGCGAACGCCGAGCTCAGGGATTTCGCCCATGCGCTGGCGCATGACCTGAAGGCGCCGATCGCGGCGACGCATGGCTTCAGCGACGCTCTCGACCTTGCAGTCGCCAGCGGGGACCTCGCACGGGTGGGGCACTACGCCGCGCGCATCAAGGCTGCAGCCCGTCGCATGGACGACTACGTGGACGCACTGCTGTCGGTGGCGCAGACGTCCGGCACGGCGGTGAGCCTGTCGGAGGTGGACCTCAGTGCATTGGCCGCCACGGTGATCGAGGAGTTGCAGGCACGCGAGGCGGGACGTGTGTTGTGCTGCACCATCGCACCGGCCATGCGGGTGCGCGGAGACAGCCGGCTGCTGCGGATGCTGCTGGAAAACCTGCTGGGCAACGCCTGGAAGTTCACCGCCCGCCGCGATGCAGCGCGGATCTCGTTCACCAGTTCCGTGGATGCCGCCGGCGAGACGGTCTACTGCGTCTGCGACAACGGCGCCGGCTTCGACATGAAGTGGGCCGGCAAGCTGTTCGGGACCTTCCAGCGACTGCACTCCGAAGACGAGTATGCGGGGACCGGCATCGGCCTGGCGAACGCGCTGCGGATCGTCTCCCGGCACGGCGGCCGCATCTGGGCCGAATCGCGCGTCGACGGCGGTGCACGATTCAGCTTCACGCTCTCGCCCGGTCCGGCTTCCTAGTCGCGCGCAGCCCTGCGCCGGCGAGCGATCGGCGGCGGCGACGATTCGGCGCGGAGAGGGGCACAATGCCCGCGCGGGCAACGGCAGGAGGGTCGACATGCTGCAGCGGCGCATCGTCTTGTTCGGGCTGGGTCGTGCGTGCATCGCGGCGGCCATCGGCGTGGGCTCCCGCTCCTGGGCGCAGCGTCCGACGCAGCCGATCGCCCGCCCACGGCCACCGAGGCCGCTGGTGCCGGGCCGCTTCAGTCCGGAGGCGGCCGTGGCCGCGGGGCCGCTGCCGGGGGTGTACGTGGTGGACGCCGTGGACACGAAGGCGGACACGCTGCGGCTGCGCGATGACAGCGGGCGCATCGGCGTCGTGCACGTGAACGCGGACCTGTTCGACCTGGACAGCCTGAAGCCGGGGGACGAGGTCGAGGCCGACTTCCTGGTGCCGGACCCGGGCAGCACGCGGCTCGAGGCAGCGGGCTTGTGGAAGGTGCAGCGCTGAGGCGCGAACGGCTTTCGCTGCCGGCCGTGCAAGACTAGCTCGGCAGCGGCTGCGATAGTCGTCAGGTCCTCATGGTCATAGCGCCGTCCCGCCGCCGCCTGCCCGTACATTGGCCGGACGAACTTCCGGAGATCCATCCCATGCCCATCCGCATCGCATCGCTCAGCAAACGCATCGCGAACAACGGCGCCATGCTGCACCGCGCGCGTACGCACGCCCAGGCCACGGACGGCGCGACATCGGAGGCCGAACAGGCGCTGGTGGAGGAGCGCCGCCTGCTCAAGGAAGAACGGGCCAGGCGCCAGGAGCGCGCCCTGCAGCCCGGCCCGAGCGCCCTGGACAAGCTGGTGCGGACGCACCATCCGGAGGCCAAGGAAAAGCCCAAGGCGAGCAAGGAAGCCAAGGAGCACAAGGAGCACAAGGACGCCAAGCCCGGGAAGAAGGGGCCCACGCGCGCCGAGAAAAGCGCGGCGAAGGCGTCCGCCATGGACGCCGCGCGCAGGGCGAAGAAGAAGTCGGCGAAGACCTGAGGTCCGCGGCTTCCTGCCGGCGCAGCGGCGACCGGCGCCGGCTCACTGCGCCGCGATGCCGGCGACCTTCATCATCTTTTCGGTCAGCGCGATTTCCGACTGCAGGCTGTGCGCGTACTCGTCGGCCTTGCTCGCCACGACGGCGGCGCCGTTGGCTTCCAGCCTGGCACGCACGGAGGGCTCGGCCAGCGCCTTCTGCAGTGCTTCGCCCACGCGCTGCACGATGGGGGCGGGCGTGCCGGCCGGCAGGGACAGGCCACCGAAGGACACCAGCGTCACGCCCGGGATGCCCGCTTCCGCCAGCGTCGGCACGTCGGGCATGCGCGGATTGCGCGAGGGCGCGGTGACCGCCAGGGCCTTCAGCTTGCCGCCCGCGATGTGGGGCAGCGACACCGAACTGATGGTGAGCGCGAAGTCCACCTGCTTGCCCAGCACCGCATTGGCCGACTCCGAGGCGCCCTTGTAAGGCACGTGGAGGGCCTGCACGCCGGTGCTCTTGAGGATGAGTTCCGCACCCATGTGCGCGGGCGTTCCGACGCCACCCGACGCGTACGACAGCTTGCCCGGCTGCTTGCGGGCGCGTTCGATCAGCTCCCTGGCGCTCTGGATGCCGGAGTCCGCCGCGACCACGAGCACGACGTCGGAGCGGGTGATGCCGCCGACGTGGATGAAGTCCTTCATCACGTCGTAGCCGGGCTTGCGGTACATGCGCATGTTCGTCGCCATCGGCGTGGCGGAGTACACCCAGGTGTAGCCGTCGGCCGGCGAGCGGGCGGCGATCTGCGCACCGAGGTTGCCGGCGGCGCCGCCCTTGTTCTCCACCACCACCGGTTGCTTGAGGATGTCCGACATCGCTTCGGCGGTGATGCGCACCGTGATGTCCGGCGCGGTGCCGGCGAGGTAAGGCACGATCCACCGGATCGGGCGCGAGGGGAAGGTGTCCTGTGCGACGGCGGCGCTTGCCAGCGCCAGGCCGGCGGCTGCCAGCACCAGGTTGCGTCTGCGGAGGGCCTGCATGTTCGTTGTCTCCTTGCTTGTCGGTTTCAGCGGATGGCGGCGCCGAGCAGTTCGCGCGCGATGGTGTTGCGCTGGATCTCGCTCGTGCCGGTCAGCACCCGGTACATGCGCAGCAGCCGGAACAGGAACTCGACCCGGCTGCCTTGCACGATGCCTTCGCCGCCGTGGACCTGCACGGCGCGGTCGGCGATGCGGAAGGCGGTCTCGGAGCAGAACAGCTTGGCCATCGACGCTTCCGCGCGCGCCTCGCCACCCTGGTCCAGCGTGCGCGCCACGCTCAGCATGAGCGCCCGCGCCGCGGCAAGCTCGGTCGCCATGTCGGCCAGCAGGTGCTGCACCGCCTGGAAGGCGCCGATGGGCTGGCCGAACTGGCGCCGCCGCGCCGCATGCGCCAGCGAATCTTCCAGCGCCAGTCGCGCCAGGCCCAGCATCGCGGGGCAATGCAGCAGGCGGTTGACCGTGATGCGGCCCAGGGCCAGGGCGAGCCCGCGGCCGCGCTCGCCGATCTGGTTGGCGGCCGGGATGCGGCAGTCGGTCAGCACGATGTTGCCGGTGTGGGACTGCCCCGCCATCGTCTTGTAGCCCGCTTCGATGGCGAAGCCCGGGCGATCGCGTTCGACGTAGAACGCCGTGGTCTCCCGCACCGCCGGGTCGTCGCTGGTGGAGCAGATGATCACGGCGAAGTCGCAGAAGGGCGAGCCGGAGATGAAGCGCTTGGTGCCACTGAGCACGAAGCTGTCGCCGTCGCGCACGGCGCGCGTCTGCAGCGCGCCGGCATCCGAGCCCGCCTCGGGCTCGGTGATCGCGAAGCAGATCGCCTTCTCGGCACGCGCCACCGGCAGGATGAACCGCTCCATCTGGTCGGGCGTGGCCTGCTTGGCCAGCGCCCCCACGCGCGGCGGGCCGGTCAGCTCGCCCAGCACGTGCGGCGCGAACGGCGATCCGCTGGCATAGATGAACTCCTTGATCAGCGCGTGGTCGACGACGCTGAATCCGGCGCCGCCGAGCGCCTTGGGCAGCGTCATGCCGTAGAAGCCCAGGTCGCGGGAGCGCTTCCACACCTGCTCCAGCAGCGCGCGCGGCGCGCCGTTCTCGCTGGTGATGCCATGCTGCGCGGCCAGCGGATGCAGTTCCTCGCGCAGGAAGGTGTCCAGCCGCGCGATGAATTCGCGCGCCGTGTCGGAGCCCTCGAAGGGCGGCAGCGGGGCGCGCAAGGGGGTGACGGTGGCGTCCATGGGCATCCTCAGTTCACGCGCCGGTCGCGGCCGCGCCAGTAGTGCTCGCGCACGTCCTTGCGTGAGAGCTTGCCGTTGCCGTTCTTGGGCAGCTGCGGCACGAAGTCGACCGAGCGCGGCCGCTTGAAATCGGCCAGCCGGCCGCGGCAGAAGTCCATGATCTCCTCGCCTTGCGCCTTGGCGCCCTCGCGCAGCACCACCACCGCCTTCACCGTCTCGCCCCAGTGGTCGTCGGGCACGCCGACCACGCACACCTCGTAGATCGCCGGGTGCTGGGCCAGCACCGATTCGATCTCGCTGGGGTAGATGTTGAAGCCGCCGGAGACCAGCATCTCCTTCTTGCGGTCGACGATGTAGATGTAGCCCTCCTCGTCGACGCGGGCGAGGTCGCCGGTGCGCAGCCAGCCGTTGGCGTCCAGCGCCGCCTGCGTCTGCTCCGGTGCGCGCCAGTAGCCGGCGAACACGTCCGGGCCGCGCACGCAGATCTCGCCGATGGCGTCGCCGCTGACGGGTCGGCCCTCGTCGTCCAGCACCTGCACGTCGGATTCGCACAGCGGCCGGCCGCATGCGGACAGCAGCTCGGGGCGGTCGCCTTCGATGGCCCGCGCATGGTCGGCGATGCTCAGGCCCACGACGCCACCCGTCGTCTCGCCGGCCCCGTACCCCTGTGCCAGCACCGGCCCGAAGGCGGCCCAGGCTTCGCGGATGCGCGCCGGCGACATGGGCGCCGCGCCGTAGCTCACCAGGCGCAGGCTGGACAGGTCGCGGGTGCGGATGCTGGGCTCGGCCAGCAGCGCATGGATCATGGCGGGCACCAGGAAGGCCATGGTGACGCGGTGCTTCTCGATGGCGGCCAGGTAGTCGGCCGGACGGAAACCTTCCAGCAGCAGGATGGTCGCGCCCTGGAACAGCATCGGCTGGATGAACATGCCGCTGGCATGCGTGATCGGGCCCGACAGCAGGAGCACGTCGCCGGGGCCGGCGTGCATGCGGCCCATGCTGACCTTGCGCAGCGACGCCATCCGGTTGCCCACCGTCTGCATCGCCGCCTTCAGCTTGCCGGTGGAGCCGGAGGTGTAGTGCAGCACGGCGAGTTCGTCGGCCTGCAGGTCTTCGTGGAAGTGGGTGTCGGGGGAGCGGGCCAGCAGGTCCTCGTACGACAGCCAGCCCGCGCCGGCGCCGGCCGGGTCGAAAGCGATGCGGTGCTGCAGCGAGGAGACGCCGGCGGCTGCGTCGTCGACCATCCCGCGGTGCTCGGGGCCTGCCAGGCAGGCTGCCGGTTCGGCGTTGGCGAGCGCATCCGCGAGCTCCTGCGGCGCCAGCCGCGCGTTGAGCGCGACCTTGACCAGGCCCGCCTTGTAGAGCGCGCATTCCAGCTCCACGATCTCGGGCCGGTTGGGCGACACCACCGAGACGCGGTCACCGCGCTGCAGGCCCAGGGCCTTCAGCGCGTGGGCGAGCCGGTTCGAGCGCTGCTCCAGCGCGCGGTAGCTCAGCGCACCGTCGCGGAACAGGACGGCGGGCCGCTCGGGCCAGAAGCGCGCGCTGCGCGCCAGGTACATGCCGGGATTCATGGGCGGGCCCCGCTGTGGGCAGGCTGGTGCGTCATCGCGTTGTCTCCTTGGGTGGCTGGCACGCAGTCTAGGAAAGCAGGCCCCGCCCGCGGATAATCCAGCGGCCGTTTGCGATAACGGGCGGTTATCGCAGCGGCCCTTCCCGTGCCAAGCGGGAATCTTCACGGAGGACGCGCCATGGCCGTGCGGCTGGACGACATCGACTACTTCCTGGCGGTGGCCGAACATGGCCAGGTGCGGCGCGCCGCCAGCGCCCTGGGCCTGTCCCAGCCGGCGCTGACCAAGGGGCTGCAGCGCCTCGAAAAGGACCTGGGCTTCCCGCTGTTCGAACGCGGCCCGCGCGGCATGACGCTGACGCCGGTGGCCGAGCAGTTCCACCTCCGCACCCGCACCCTGCGCAGCAGCCTCGGCGACGCGATCAAGGAGGCGGCCGACCTGCACCTGGGCTCCATGGGCCTGCTGCGGGTGGGCGTGTCGCCGCTCTATGCGCAGCGGCTGTTCGTGCCCGCCTGCCTGCAATTGCACCAGCAGCGGCCGGCGGCGCGCTTGCGCGTGAACATCAACCTGAACGACGCGCTGCTCGCGGCGCTGCGCCTGGGCGACCTGGACCTGACCATCAATGCGATCCCGCGGGTGTTGCCGGACGACCTGGAGGCGCTGTCCCTCATGGACGACGACCTGTGCATGGTGGTGCGCGAGAACCACCCGCTGCTGTCGCGCCGGCGCGTGCGGCTGCAGGACCTCGTGGACGCGCAGTGGATGCTGCCCGGCCCGGGCGTGTCGGGCCGCCGCGGCGTCGAGGCGCGCCTTGCCGAAGCCGGCCTGCCGCCCCCGCGCGTGGCCGTGGAGGTGAGCAACACGGCGGCCCAGCTGAGCCGCTTGCTGGTGCACAGCGACCTGGTGTCCCTCATGAGCGAGGCGATGCTGCTGGGGCCCGGCGGCGAAGGACTCACGCCCTTGCCGTTCGCCGAGGCCCGGTTCCCGCGGTCCATCGGGGTGCTCACCCGCAAGGCGCAGGCGCTGCCGCCGCTCGCGAAGCGTTTCCTCGAGATCCTGCGCGAGGATGCGCGAGGGCGGGGCAAGGGCTGACCGGCGGCTGGGCGTGCCAAGGGGAGGGCGCGCGCCCGCTCCTCAGGCGACGCCGGCGGACTCCCGCAGCTGCGGGTCGGCCCACTGCGTCGCGGCGTCGGTGGGGGTCACGAAGGACCAGGACCGAACCTGCCGCTGGCTGCTCCCGGCCTGCGGCAGGGCGGCGGGCGCCTTGCCCTCCCGGAAGTCGCGCGCGAGCTGCAGGTACAGCCGCCGGGCGCGGACGATCACCTGGTCGCCATTGCACAGCTGCTCCTGCGTGCGGTCGGCGATCGCGCCCATGCTCACCTGCGTGACGAAGTCTTCCAGCTGCAGGTTGTCGAAGCCGCTGAAGTTGCCATCGTCCATGGCGCGGCGGTCCTGGTTCCAGGCGTTGTCCACGCTGCCCTGCACGGGCGCGAACGCGTCCGGATCGGGCAGGGCCTGCCAGTCGTCATGCCGGATCGGCCGTGCGATGTTGTAGCGCACGAAGATCTGCATCGAGTTCTCGTCGTCGATGGGCACCGTGATGATGGTCAGGCGATCCCCGGACTGCATCGAGGAGGGCGGGATGAAGCTCACGAAGGGGAACACCAGTTCGGTCACGCGCACGTAGGTGCGGCCGCCTTCCAGCCCGCGCAGCGCCGCGGCGCGCAGCCCGTAAGGCTGCACCTGCACCTCGTAGCGCGGGGCCGTGTTGTCGGCCGTGAGGTTCAGCTCGCCCAGCGAGCCGACCCAGTTGCGGTGCAGGATGCCGACGTGCGAGGAATCGATCGTCGCCTCGATGCCCTGGAACCAGTTGGCCCGCATCTTGTGCAGCCGCACGTTCAGGTGCTCCGGCGGCAGGCCCATGAATTCCAGCTCGGGCAGCGGCGGCGGCTCGCCCGTCCCCAGCCACACCCAGAGCAGGCCG
The DNA here is from genome assembly GCF_057784995.1 of Ramlibacter sp. G4-7. Lineage (NCBI taxonomy): Bacteria > Pseudomonadati > Pseudomonadota > Betaproteobacteria > Burkholderiales > Comamonadaceae > Ramlibacter > Ramlibacter sp. G4-7. The sequence continues at coordinate 15,287 of NZ_JBYNTT010000023.1, read as the reverse complement.
CCTGCTTCCCGCGCGGGGTAGTGCTTCAGCTTCATGGACTGGGTGAAGGCCTGCGGGTTCACGGTCTGCGTGGGCGCCTCCACCACCCGGCCCTCGACGTGGAACTTCATGCCGTGGAAGATGCAGCGCAGCGCGCAGTCCTCGTTGCGCGCGAGCACGAGCGAGACACCGCGGTGCGGACACTTCTCGTCGAAGAAGCCCACGCGTCCATCGGTGGCGCGGAAGGCGACGTAGTCCTTGCCGAACAGGCGCACGTGCACCGGCGCACCGTCGCGTTCCAGCCTCCCCGCGCGCAGGGCCGGCACCCAGTAGTGCTGGCGCAGCATCGCGCCCATGGGCGCGTCGCCGGCCACGCGCGTCAGGAGTTCGTTGTCTTCGCGGCTGAGCATGTCACTGGTCCACGGGTTCGAGCTTGGCCTTCTGCACCACGCCTTTCCAGCGCTCCACTTCCGAGAGGTAGAAGCGGGTGGATTCCTCCAGGCCCAGGTGGTTCGGCACGATGCCGATCGCCGCCATGCGCTGCGCGACCTCGGGCGAGCGGGTCGCCTCGTTGATCTCGGCGTTCAGCTTGTGCAGCACCTCGGGCGGCGCTCCGGGACGGGTGAACATTGCGTACCAGAAATCGACCACGAGCCCGGGCATGCCCGCTTCGCGTGTCGTCGGCAGGTCCGGCAGGCCGGGCGAGCGCTTCTCGCTGGCCACCGCGAGCCCGCGCAAGCCGCCGGAGGCGATGTGCTGCTGCACGGACGGCGCATCCATCATCACGAAGTCGGTGTCGCCCGCGATGGTGGCCAGGATGGCGGGCGCGGTGCCGTTGTAGGGGATGAAGTCCAGCTCGAACCCGCCCTTCAGGCGCAGTTCCTCCATCATCAGCCGGCTGGCGCCGAAGCCGAAGGTGGCACCCTTGAGGCGCCGCTTCTTCGCCAGTTCCACGAATTCCTGCAGGGTCTTCGCCTCGAGCCTGGGATTCACGGCGATGTACACCGGCGAGAAGCCGACGATGGCGAGCGGCTGGATGTTCTTCACCGGATCGTAGGCCAGCTTGCGGTACACCGCCGGATTGATCGCGAAGCCCAGGGCGTGCGTCATCAGCGTGTAGCCGTCCGCGGGCGCATTGGTCATCGCCTGGATGCCGATCATGCCGGCGCCGCCGCCGCGGTTGTCCACCACGACCGCCTTGCCGAGCGATTCGGTGAGCCTGGCGGCGATGGTGCGCGTGACGCTGTCCATGCCCCCGCCCGGCGGGTAGGGCACGATGATGCGGACCAGGCGCTCCGGGTACTCGGCCCGCGCGCCGAGCGCGACGAAGACGAAGGACGCGGCCAGCAGGGCGGCCAGGACCCGGGACCAAGGCTTCATTGTGTCTCCTCCGGTGTTGGACATGTCAGGGCTCCAGGGCGAGGCTCGCAGCCTTGCGGCGCGAAACGCCGGTCATGCTTGGGCCGCGGCTCGTTGCAGGCCGGCCAGGAACTCGGCGAGCACCGCATTGAAGCGCTCCGGCTCCTCCAGCTGGATGGCGTGGCCGGTGTTCTCGAACACCACCAGCCGCGCGCCAGGGGCCGTGTCCCGCAACCACTCGCCGGCGCGCACGCAGGAGGGATCCTCGGCGCCGGCCAGCACCAGCATGGGCACTTGCAGCGCGCGGATGCGCTCGGCGTGCGTGTACAGCGAAGGCCGGCGCTGTTGCACGCCGCGCATCGTGCATGCCGCGGCTTCGCCCGGAACGCGGGCGAACTCCTCGATCCACGCGTTCCAGGCCTGCGGCTGCTTTTCGCGCAGGCGCCGGCGCGTGGGCGAATCGGCCATCTGCAAGGCGAGTGCCCGCGTCCCGCCTTCCTCGGCGGTGCGCGCATTCGCCTCGGTGCTCGCCCGCACTTCCTCCGGCTTGCGGTCCGAGCCGCTGCCGATGGAGGCCAGCGTGAGCGAGGCGACGCGGCGCGGGTTCTTCAGGGCGGCCTGCAGCACGGCCGCCGCGCCCATCGACACGCCGACGAGGTGGGCCGGCTGCCCGCCCAGCGCCGCGAGGACGGCGTCGACGTCGGCCGCGGCGCGCTCTTCGGAATAGGCCTCCGGCCGCGTCGGGACATCCGAGGGTGGATAGCCGCGTGCGTTGAACACGATGCACCGGTGCGTGCGCGCGAACGCCTGGACCTGCGCATCGAAGCTGCGGCAGGTGGCGGCGAACTCGTGCGCGAACACGAGCGGAACCCCGGCCGTGTTTCCGCGCTCCTCGATGTGCAGCCGCACGCCGTCGCCGGCGTTTGCCATCCAGGCCTGCGTCACGTGGCCGGTCCCCGGGCTGCCAGGCCGCCGTCGATGGTGAGCACGCAGCCGGTGGTGTACGAGGAGCGGTCCGAGGCCAGGAAGACGACCGACGCCGCGATCTCCTCCGCCCTGGCCGGCCGCCCGAATGGCATGTTGGCCAGGATCTCGTGCCAGCGGCTCTCGTCGCCGAAGCGCAGCTTCGCGCGCCGCTTGACCAGCCCCTCGAGCCGGTCGGAGTGCACCGGGCCGGGGCTGACTCCCAGCACGCGCACGCCCGCGGCGTCGCTGGTCGAGCCGAGCGCGCGCGTGAACGCCACGAGCGCCGCGTTGCCGCTGCTGCCCGCGATGTAGCCGCTGTCCAGCCGTTCCGCCGTGGTGCCGATCACGTTCACGATCACGCCCTGGCCGCGCGCCTGCATCGCCGCATAGCACGCCCGGCTGAGGTTGATGTAGCCGAAGACCTTCAGGTCCCAGGCGGCGCGCCAGCGCTCCTCGTCGACCTCGCCCAGCGTTCCTGCGGGGATGCTGCCGGCATTGTTCACCAGGATGTCCACGTCGGCGCACAGCGTCGCGAGGCGCGGTTTCGCCGCCGCGGCGGCCAGGTCCAGCGCCACCGTTTCCACCTGCACGCCGTGCTCGCGGCGCAGCGTCGCGGCGGCCGCCTCCAGGGCATCGGCCGAGCGCGCCACCAGCCGCAGGCGGCAGCCTTCCTCGGCGAAGGCACGCGCCACGGCGTAGCCGATGCCCTTGGAAGCACCGGTCACGAGCACCAGCCTGCCGGCCAGGTGGAGGTCCATGTCGTTTCCTTCAGGAAATGCCGATGCCGATGCCGCCGTCGCCGGCAAGCCGTCCCCGGCGCGCAGGCTCACTCATCGAGCTGGATGCCGGCCGCGCGGATCTCGCTGGCCCAGCGCTCCATGTCGCCCTTGACCTCGTCCTGGAACTGCGCGGGCGTGTATTCGCGCACGTCCAGGCCCATCGTCTTCATCTGCGTGCGGATCGCCGGCTGGCGCAGCGCATTCAGGACGATCCCGTTGTACTGCTGGACGATCTCCGGCGGCGTCCTGGCCGGGGCGAACAACCCGAACCAGGTCACGATGCGCAGCGAGGGATGGCCCAGTTCCGAGAACGTGGGGACGTCGGCAAACAGCTCGTTGCGCTTCGTGCCCGACACGGCGAGCAGCCTGACCTTGCCCGCCTGTGCCTGGGCGGCCAGGGTGCCCACCGGCTGGAACGTGGAGGTGATCTGGCCGCCCACCAGCGCGGCGACCGCTGGCGCCGAGCCGTTGTAAGGCACATGCTGCAGCGGCACGTCGAGGGCGCGCGCGATCAGGATGCTGCCCATGTGGGTGATGCCGCCGACGCCCGCGGAGCCGTAGTTCGCTTCCTTGGGATGGGCCCGGGCCCAGGCCGCGAACTCGCGCAGGTCCTTCACGGGCAGGCTGGCGGGCACCGCGAACGCATAGTCCTGCGCGCCGGTTTCGGCCACCGCCGTGAAGTCGCGCCGCGGATCGTACGGCGGCTTCTTCATGCCGGCGGGACGCACCACCACCGCCGCGTCGGGCGCCATCATCAGCACGCTGCCATCGGCCGGCGCGTTCTTCAGCAGTTCGGCGGCGAACTGTCCGCCGCCGCCCGGCTTGTTCTCGACGATCACGGGGCGGCCCAGCGCGTCCGAGAGGAACCGCGCGAAGGTGCGCGCGAGCACGTCGACGTTGCCGCCCGGAGCGTAGCCCGCCACGATGCGGATCGCCTGCCCCTGCGGCTGCGCGATCGCGGGTGCGGTGGCTGCGGCCAGCAGCGCCAGTGCGGCGCGGCGATTCAGGTGTGCGTGCATGTCAGCTCCCCTTCCCGGCCTGCGGCCGCACCGGGAACTGCGGCGCCAGCCCCTGGAATTCGCCGATCTCCACGCCCATGGCTTCGGACTGCATCTTGCGCACCGACTCCGGCTGGCCGGCCTGCAGCGGAAAGCTGGTCAGGTGCTGGCGCCGGCGGGGGTGGTCCATGATCTGCGCGATCGTGAGTCCGCGCAGGCTGGTGTCCTGGTTGGCCACCGGCAGCTGCACGCGCACGTTCTTCGCCGGATCGCGGATGAGGCCCTTGGGCTCCTTTCCCGTCGCGACGCGATCGAGTTCCTCGAAGAACCGGCGGCGCACCATCGCAATGCCCCGGTCGCTCATCCCCAGGTTCTCCTTCGTGCGGTCGGCGATCGTCCCCTGGCCCACCCAGCCCAGGAAGTCCTGGTTCATGACGTGGCTGGTGATCCACTGGCCCTTCTCGTCGCGCACCGGGCCGTGCCAGGTGGGAATCGACGGCTGCACGTAGGGCTCGCGGTCCTTGGGCACGTGCGTGAGCTTCCACAGCACGCTGAGCGTGTGCTCGTCGTCGATCGGCACGCGCCATTCGAAGTGGTCGCCCAGGAAGAAGGCGTTGGGCCACAGGGCCACCCGGCCGATCGTCCAGAAGGGATGCGACTCGTCGCTGCCCTCGCGCACGCGCTTGTAGACGAAGCCGTACTCGAACTCGTCGAAGTCCAGCTTCAGGTGCTTCGGCCCGTAGGTGACGTCCGTGCCCTCGCGCAGGCGCTTGCCCCAGTTCTCGTGCATCCACTCGAAATGCACCGGGTCGATCGAGTTCTCCTGGCACTGGAACCAGTTGCAGGGGATCTCGGCCAGCGCGACCTGGACGAACGCGTTCTCGCGCGAGAACGGCTCCCAGTCCGGCAGCAGCGGCGCGGGCTGCGGGCCGAGGTAGGCCCAGACCATGCCGGCCTTGACCCCGACGGGGTAGGCCTTGGTCTTGATGTTGCGCTTGGTGTTCTTCTCGGGGTAGGCCGTGTCCTCGAACGGCTGGTGCACGCAGGTGCCGCACTCGTTGAAGGCCCAGCCGTGGTAGTTGCAGCGCAGGCCGTCCTGTTCGGCGATGCCGTAGCTCATGTCGGCGCGGCGGTGCGGGCACTGGCGGTCGATCAGGCCGAAGGTGCCCGAGAGGTCCTTGTACAGGACCAGGTCCTCGCCGAAGAGGCGCACCGGCTTGGTGTGGCGTTCGTCGAACTCGGAAGTGCCGGCGATCGGATGCCAGTAGCGGCGCATGTAGTCGCCCATGGCCGTGCCCGGACCCACGCGGGTGAGCAGCCTGTTCTTTTCTTCGGTCAGCATGTGAGCGATCTCCTCTGTCTTCAGGACCAGACGCAGAACGCCGCGCCGGTGCCGGTGCCGGCGGCGGTGCGGTACAGCGGCTGGTATTCGGCCCACCTGAAATCCATGTGGTCCACGGCGCCGGCGGCCATGATCCAGTTCAGCGTTTCGGACGTGCCCGACTTCAGGCGCTCCCGCGGGATGGCGCGCAGCGCGGCGACGTCCTTGCGGCGCAGCGCATCGATCACGTGCAGGTCGAATTCCGCGTCGATGACGAAGTGGGTCAGCCCGCCGGACGCGACCACTGCCACGCGCAGGTCCTGCGGCATCGCCTCGACCGCCTCGCGGATCTTGCGGCCGATGTCGTAGGCGCGCCCGGCGCTCACCACGTTGGGCGGGAAGTAGGTGTTCAGCAGCACCGGCACCATCGGGATCGCGCGGCGGAACAGGCGTTTGGCGATGAAGCCGTAGGCGTGGCCGAACCCGGCCTTGGCCGGATCCTTCACGCCCGCCACCGAGGCGACATCCACGTCGCGTTCCATGAGGCCTTCGATCATCTGCAGCGCGAACTGCGGGTTCGCGGGCAGCCGGTGCACGTCCTCCATCAGGTAGCCGCGGCCGACCTGGCGCATCCAGTCGGGTGCGCCTTCGGCGTACCGGCCCGTGGTGGTCACGATCTCCTCGCCGTGGAAGACCGCGAAGGCCGGCTGGTTGTTCGCGTCGAACAGTTCCTGCTGGTCGTCGCCGATCACCACCACGACGTCGGGCTGCGCCTCGGCGATCGCATCGCCCAGCCGGTCCAGCGCCGCATGGCAGGCCTGTTCCTTGCGCTGCAGGACGTCCATGGCGATCTCGTCCTGGCAGCGCGGGCCGAGCTCCTCCAGCACCTGCGGGTAGCTGAGCTGGCGGCCGTCGGGCATGACCAGCTTGGGATTGTTGTAGTCGACGTTGGCGCGATGCGACCACTGCTGCGCCGTCAGGTTCAGCATCGGCGTGTGCGAGGTGCCGACGCCCAGGACGATCTTGGCCACGCTCACTCGTCCTTGCGGAAGCGCGAGTACAGGCGGGTGCAGTTGCACTCGAAGATGTTGCGCTTGTCCTCGGGCGACAGGAACTCGATGCTCTCGATCACGGGCTTGAGGTCGTCGTAGTCGCGCCCCGTCTTCGGGTCGCGGCCGCTGCCGGTGCCGGGCTTCTCGGTGCCGAACAGCACGCGGTCGGCGCCGACCGTCTTGAACAGCAGCTCCAGGGCGTTCTTGTCGTAGGTGCAGGTGTCGAAGTTCAGGCGCTTGAGCTTGTCGTCGAAGAACTCCTGGCCGGGCCGGCGCACCGACCAGGAGCGGAAGCGGCCCATGTGGTAGGGGATGGCGCCGCCGCCGTGCGGGATGATCAGCTTCAGGCTGGGGAAGCGCTCGAACACCTTGGAGTCCAGCAGCGAGATGATCGCGATGCTCTCCTCGTTGATGAATTTCAGCGTGTACGACTCGCGCGGCGAGCAGCTGCCGGCCGAGTGCACCAGGGCCGGCACGTCCAGCTCGCACAGCTTCTCGTAGAGCGGATACCAGAACTCGTCGCCCAGTCCGGGCGGCGGCGCGCCGTCGCCTTCGGTGGGATCCGGATTGAGCAGGCAGCCGATGAAGCCCTGTTCCTTGACCCGGAACTCCAGCTCCGGCAGGCAGTTGACGGGGCTCTCGTCCCGGTACTGCGGCAGGCCGGCGACCGCGCGGAAGCGCTTGGGAAACATCTTGACCGTCTCGAAGATCAGGTCGTTCATGTGCTTGGTCCACAGCGCCGTCACGCGTGCGGGCTTGATGGAGTGCATCTGCTGGTAGGGGCGCGGCGAGATGAACTGGATGTCCGTGCCCACCGTGTCCATGATGTCGATGATGGACTGCGCGGCCTTGCGCACGCCTTCTTCGGTGTGCTGCGGCATGCGTACGGGGTTGGCACGGCTGCCGACGAGTTCCGCCAGGAACTTGTGGCTGTAGCCCGGAATGACGACGTGGGCGTGGGAGTCGATGATCATGCGTTGTCCTCTGGCGCTGGGCGCCTGTTCTGTCGGATTCAGTTGACGGGCTGGATGTTGGCGGCCTTGACGACGCGGCTGAAGCGGTCGGACTCGGAACGCAGGAAGGTCGCGAACTGCGCGGGGGAAGAGCCGATGGCTTCGGTCTCCATGCCCGCGAGCTTGTCCTTGACCTCGGGGCTGGCGAGCACCTCCTGCACCGCCGCGGCGAGCTTGTTGACGATCGCCTTGGGGGTGGCGGCCGGCACCAGCAGGCCGTTCCACGCCTGCAGGTTGAACTCGGGCATGCCTTGCTCGGCAAAGGTGGGCACGTCGGGCAGGGAGGGCAGGCGCTTGCTGCTGCTCACCGCGAGGCCCTTCACCTTGCCGGCGCGGATGTGCTCGATGTAAGGGCCGGGCGGGTCGATGGTGAACTTCACTTCACCCGCGAGCAGGGCCGCCGACACCTGCGCCGCTCCCTTGTAGGGGATGTGCTGCAGCTTCACGCCGGCGTCGACCGCGAAGGTTTCCCCCACGACCCGGCCGATGCCGGTGCTGCCGACGGTGGCGAAGTTCCACTCGCCGGGCTTGGCGGCGCGCAGGATGGCCAGCATCTCCTTGAGGTTGTTCGCCGGCACCGACGGATGCACCACCATCAGCCAGGGGCCGGAGGACACCCCGCTCACGGGCGTGAAGTCCTTGAAGGTGTCGTACGGCAGGTTGCGGCTGATCAGGTGGTTGATCGCGAAGGTGCTGTTGGCCAGCAGCAGGGTGTAGCCATCGGGGGCGGCGCTGGCCACGGCCTGCGTGGCGATCACGGTGTTGCCGCCGGGGCGGTTGTCCACGATCACCTGCTGGCCGAACTTGTCGCCGAGCTTCTGCGCCAGCAGGCGCGCGGTCATGTCCGTACCGCCGCCGGCCACGAAGGGCACGATGATGCGGATCGGCTTGTTGGGATAGGAGGCAGCCGGGTCGTCCGCGGCGGACGCACCGCCGCCCACGATGGCGGCAACGGCACACAGCGCCGCGCCGAGGCGGCGCAGCTGGCGATACAGCATGGAAGTCTCCCGGTCGTTGATCGAAATCAGGGGAGTGAATGCTAGATTGAATTCAATCGTGAAGGCATTCGGGTAAGTCCCGACTCATTCCGACCGCGTGGAAGGAGCTTCCATCCCCTAGAGTCCGGCCGTGATCGAGCCACCCGCCCCGACCCCTCCCGCCGCCGCTTCCAGCGCGCCGGCCGTCCTGATGCTGCTCAGCTCGGAGGTGGTCGCGTCCCGCTACCGTGCCTTGCGCGAGGCGGCGCCGCAACTCGAGGTGGTGACCAGCCTGGACGGCTGCGACCCGGCGCGCATCGATGCGCTGTTCGCCTTCAAGCTCGCGCCGGGCCTGGTGCCGCGGCTGCCCAACCTGAAGCTGGTGGCCTCGGTGGGCGCCGGCGCGGACGGGCTGCTGGCGGCGGGCGACATCCCGCCGCACGTCTGGGTCACGCGCGTGGTGGAAGCCGGGCTGGGCCTGAGCATGGCGCAGTACGTCGCCTACCAGGTGCTGCGGCGCTTGCGCGGTTTCGATCGCTATGAGGCACAGGCGCGCGACCGGCAATGGCAGCGCCATCCCCTTCCCGATGGGCGCACGCACACCGTCGGCGTGATGGGCGTCGGCGAGATCGGCGGCGCGGTGGCACAGGCGCTGCTGGCGCTGGGCTTGCGCGTGACCGGCTGGAGCCGCTCGGGGCAGGGCGTGGACGGAATGCACGCGATGTACGCGGGGCAGGAGCAGCTGGGGGCCTTCCTCGGCCAGACGGACACGCTGGTGTGCCTGCTGCCTTTCACCGCCGCCACGCGCGGCCTGCTCGATGGCGCGCTGCTGCGCCGCCTGAAGCCCGGCGCGTTCGTGATCAACGCGGCGCGCGGCGGCATCCTGGACGAAGCCGCGCTGGTCGCCCTGGTGGACGAGGGCCACCTGGCGGGCGCGGCACTCGACGTCTTCGCGACCGAGCCGCTGCCGCCGCAAGACCCGCTGTGGCAGCACCCGCGCATCAGTGTCACGCCGCACATCGCCGCCCAGCCCACGGTGCAAGGGGCGGTCGCGCAGTTCCTGGACAACCTGCAGCGGGTGCGCTCCGGCGCGCAGCCCCTGCACGCGATCGACCGACAGGCCGGCTACTGACCGAACACAGGAGACAAGACATGATCCGCAGACGATCGCTGATCGCAGCCGCCGTGGCGCTGGCCGCGGCCGGCGTATCCGCGCAACCGGCCGGCTATCCGAACAAGCCCATCCGCCTCGTGCTGCCCTTCGCACCGGGCGGCCCTTCGGACGTGATCGCGCGCCTGGTGGCCAACAAGCTGGGCGAGAACCTCAAACAGCCGGTCGTGCCGGTGAACACGCCGGGCGCCGGCGGGCAGATCGCCTCGCAGCAGGTGGCAGCTTCGGCCCCGGACGGGTACACCCTGTTCTACGCCAACCAGAGCACGCTGAACATCGCGCCGCAGGTGATGCACCGCCCGCCACAGGAATTCGCCGCGGTTGCGCCGGTCCTCTCGTTCTCGCTGGTGCTCGCCGCGAACGCCGGCGTGCAGGCGAAGGACCTGAAGGAGCTGATCCAGCTGGCGAAAGCCCGGCCGGGCAGCCTGAGCTTCGCGTCGCCCGGCGTCGGCACCACGCCGCACCTGATCGGCGAGATGTTCCAGAAAGAGACGGGCGTGAAGATGGTCCACGTCGCCTACAAGGGCGCAGCACCGGCGGTGCAGGACCTGCTGGCGGGCAATGTGCAGTTGTTCTTCGACCAGCTGTTCATGCTCGATCCGCACTTCAAGGACGGCAAGCTCAAGCCCCTGGTGACGACCAGCCCCACGCGCCTGCCGGGATTGCCGGACGTGCCGACCGTGACGGAACTCGGGCTGCCGCAGCTCACGCTGCAATCCTGGTCCGGCATGGTGGCCCCGGCCGGCACGCCGCCGGCGATCGTCAATTACCTCAATCGCGAGTTCAACAAGGTGCTGGACCTGCCGGAAATCCGCGAGGCGATCACCAGCCGCGGGCTGGAGCCGATGAAGGGGACGCCCGAATCCTTCGCCCGGGCGATCCAGGAGGACTACCCGCGCTGGACCGCCGTCGTCAAGGGCGCCAACATCGTCGCCCAGTGAGGCGGCGCCGGGGGCGGCTTCAGCGTCCCTGCACCCGCCGCAGGCCGTGCGGGTCGGGACCGGCGCCGATGGCGCTCGTCACGCCCTGCATGCTGCTGGCGCGGTGGTGGTCCATGGCGCGGCGCAGCGCGGGCCGGTCCTGCGCCTGCAGCGCGTCGATGATCTCCTCGTGCTCGTCCACGGTGCGCGCGCGCGCCTCGATGCTCTCGAACTTCACCAGGATGAAGGGATCCGCCAGCGACCACAGCCGCTGCACTTCGGCGAGGATCAGGTTGTCGGGCGACAAGGCGTAGATCGCGAAGTGGAAATCGCGGTTGAGCGTCGCCAGCTGGGTCCACTCCGCCTTGCGCACCGTGTCGCGCATCCTGGCGTTGAGGGCGCGCAACTGCGCCAGCGCCTTGCGGTCGGGCCACTCCGCCGTCTTGACCAGCTCGTTTTCCAGCGCGTGCATCATGCGGCGGATCTGCGCGAGCTCGCCGGGCGCGCGCTTGACCACGAAGTAGCCCTGGTTGGGCCGGTGCAGCAGCATCCCCTGGTTGGCCAGCACGTTCATCGCCTCGCGCAGCGGCACGCGGCTGACGCCCAGCAGGTCGGCGGTTTCCTGCTGGCGGATCTGTTCGCCGGGCGTGAGCTCGCCGGTGACGATCATGTGCCGCAGCCGTTGCAGGGCGGTGGCCATGGCCACCCCGACGCGTGGCTGGACGGGGACGGTATCGGTAGCGGGATCGGCGTCTTGCATGGCTGTGCCGCATTGTAATTCGTGCTTTCCACCTTTGAATGCCAGATTGAATTCAATATATGATCCCGCGCACCTCCCTGGAGCCCACGCCATTCCCATGACCGCACGCAGACCCCGTTCCATCGAAGTTCCCGGCGTCAACCACGGCAACGTGCCCATTCCCATGGGCGCGCGCGTGGGGAACATGCTCTTCTCCTCCGGCATCGCCGGCAAGGACCCCGCCACCAACAAGGTGCCGGCCGAGGCGGCGGAGCAGGCGCGCTTCGCTTTCCAGAACCTGCGCACGTTGTTGCAGAACGGGGGCGCCACGCTCGAGGACGTCGGCCACGTCACGGTGTTCGTCAAGGACGAATCGGTGCGCGACGCCATCAACGCGGAATGGGTGAAGTGCTTCCCCGACCCGCAGGACAGGCCCGCGCGCCACACCCTCGTGCACGAGCTGCGCGGGGGCATGCTGCTGCAGCTGGAGGCGATCGCGGTCGTGCAGGACAGGCCGGAGGCCCCATGAGCAAGAACCATGTCGAACGGCTCGCGCGCCTGGATTGCTGCGCGGTCTCGGACGCGATGGACAAGCTGGGCCTTCCGCCCGCCGTCTCGGGCCTGGAGCAGCGCTCGACGACCCGCCGGATCGCCGGCAAGGTCGTGACCTTCCGGATGGTCACGGCCGATGCGGCGCCGCGGCGCAGCGGCCCGCCGCGCCACCTGGGCACCACCGCGGTGGAGATGGCCCAGGCGGGCGAGATCATCGTCGTGGAGCAGAAGACCGGCCTGGACGCGGGCAGCTGGGGCGGCATCCTCTCGCTGGGCGCGAAGGTGCGCGGCGTCGCGGGCGTGATCGCCGACGGGCCGGTGCGCGACATCGACGAGGCGCGCGGCTACGACTTCCCGGTGTATTGCCGCAGCCTCACCGCGCGCACGGCACGCGGGCGCGTCGCGGAGCTGGATACGGGCGAACCCGTCGACATCGGCGGGGTGACGGTGGCCACCGGCGACTACGCCATCGCGGATGCCAGCGGGGTGGTGTTCATCCCCGCCGCCGACATCGAGCGCGTGTTGCAGGCTGCCGAGATGATCGTCGCGCGCGAGGCGGCCATGGCCGCTGCCCTGCGCGCCGGCAAGCGCATCAGCGAAGTGATGGGCGCCGACTACGAGCACATGCTCAAGTAAGGAAACGAGGAGACATTCCATGAGCGACCGGAACGTCGAGCGCGCAGCCAGGCTCGACACCGCCACCCTGAGCGACGCGCTCGATCGCCTCGCCGTGGTCGGCCAGTGCTACAGGATCAAGCCGCGTTCGAGCAGCTTTCGCATGACCGGGCGCGCCTGGACGCTGAAGTACGGCCCCGCGGGCCAGCCGCCGGGGACCGTGGGCGACTACATCGACGACCTGCCGGCGGGCACGGTGATCGTCCTGGACAACAACGGCCGCGAGGACTGCACCGTGTGGGGCGACATCCTCACGGAGATCGCCAGCCGCAAGGGCATTGCCGGCACCTTGATCGACGGGATCAACCGCGACGTGTCCCTGTGCCTGGAACTGAACTACCCGATCTACAGCCGCGACCACTGGATGCGCACCGGCAAGGACCGCGTGCAGGTGGAAGCGACGCAGATCCCCGTCAACATCGGCAACGTGCGCGTCTGCCCCGGCGACCTGGTCCGCGGCGATGCCGACGGGGTGGTCGTGGTGCCGGCGGCGTTCGAAGAGAAGGTGCTGGCCGCGGCGGAGGAGATCCAGGCGGCGGAGGACGCGATCCGCGCCAGCGTGCGCGAAGGCATGAGCCTGCGCGAGGCGCGGGAGAAGCACCGCTACCACCAGCTGCAGACGAGAAAGCAGCCCTGAGCGGCTGGCGCGGGCGACGGCGCCACCCGCTCGGCTAGCATCGCGCGATGCCGTGGCTCGTTCCTGTCGTCTTCGCCTGCTTCGCCGCAGCCGTGTTCCTGTGGTCGCGCGGGTTGCGCATTCCGGCAGCGGTGCTGGCCCTGGCGGGTGCGGGATTGCTGTTCTTCGTCGGACGGGGGATCGAGTCGGGCCGCGACGCCGCCTGGCAGGACGCGGCAGGGCGGCTGAAAGGCAGTTTCCGAAGCGGTCCGTCCTGCGCCGGGCTTGCGCGCTTCGGCGTGCCCGCGCCGTGGACCGAGTGGTCACGCGATGGCGAGCTGCAGTGCCCGCGTGCCATCGAGGGCGAGGATGGCGGCGTTCCCTGGGCCGTCGTGCAGGTGCGCTACTCGGTGCGCGAAAGGCGTGGCGAAGAGCATCCGGATTCCTGGTACGAGGTGACGGTGGCGGTGATCCGCCTGCGCGTCCCCGGTCCGGCGCGGGAGCTCGTGGCGTTCCCCGCACCGGAAGGCTACGCGGCGATGCGCAACGGCCAGTCGCTCTTCGTCTGGCAAAAGGGCTCGCCCGGTGCCGGCGCCTCCCTGGACGCCGCGAAGATCCCGGGGCTGCTGGAACAGGCGCGTCGCGCCGCGCCGCCCACTTGAGCCGCGCGGACGCAGGCCCTCACGCGTCGTTGCCGCGCGCGGCCCAGTCGGCCAGGTAGGTGGCCGTGGCGAGCGTGACGCCCATGACGACGAGGCTGACCGCCACCACGCCATAGAGCACGTCGGGCGAACCGGGCGCGACGCGCAGCGCGATCCACCCCCCGATGGCCACCACCGCCAGCCGTGCCGTGCTCGCCGTCAAGGGCCACGCCAGCCGGCCCGCGCCCTGCGACGCGAAGAACAGCGCGAGCCCCAGTCCGAAGAAGCCGTAGGAGCCGCCGACGATGCGCAGGTAGGTGCTCCCCGCTTCGCGCACCGCCGCGTCGCTGGAGAACAGGCCCATCCAGCCCTGCGGCCAGAGCGCCGCCGCCACGCCGATGAGGCCGGTCACCGCCCACACGAGGCTGGCACCGGTCCAGGTCACGCGCTTGGCGCGCACCGCCTGGTGCGCGCCGAGGTTGGTCGCGACCATGGCCGTCAGGGCGCCGCCGAAGCCGAAGGCGATGGGCACCAGGATGTATTCCAGGCGCGCGGCGATGCCGTAGGCCGCGACGGCCAGGCTGCCGAAAGTGGCGACATAGGCGGTGGACAGCGCGATGGAGCTGTTGCTCAGGATCGGGCTCAGGGCGGAGGGCAGGGCGAGCTTCAGGATGGTGCGGAAGCTGGCGCGATGCAGTGCCCAGCGCGGGCCGAGGATGCGCACGGCGCGTGCGGGCCGCGACAGCCAGGCCAGCAGGCCGAGCGCGGAGATCGCATTGCAGGTGACCGTGCTGGTGGCCGCGCCCGCCACGCCCAGGCCGGGCCACGCTCCCGTGCCGAACACGAGCAGGGGGCACAGCAGCAGGTGCATCACGGTGGTCGCGATCAATGCGAGGGCGGCCGCGCCCATGTCGCCGGTGCCGCGCGCGACGCCGGCCAGCACGTTCACGGACCAGATCGCCGCGGCGCCGGCGAACAGCACCGCCGCATAGCTGCTCGCCTGTGCCAGCACCGCGTCGCGCGCACCCATCGCCGAGTACAAGGCGGGGCTGGCGGCGACCAGCGTGAACAGCAGCGACGCTGCCAGCCCGAGCAGCAGCGCGTGCTGCGCCAGCCGCGTCGCCTGCGGCGCGTCGCCGGCGCCCAGCGCCCGTGCGACCACGGCCGTCGTGCTGCCGCCCAGGCCGCCGGCGGACATCTGCAGCATCAGCATGGCCAGCGGCAGGACCACGGCCACGCCGGCCAGCGTGTCGGCGCCGAGGCGGCCGACGATGTAGCCGTCGAAGCCGATCACCACCGTGTTCGCGAACAGGCCCAGGACGTTGGGCGTCGCCAGCCGCAGCAGCGTGGGCAGCACGGGGCCGCGCAGCATCTTCTGCGTGGCAGCGGACGCGGGCAGGGCAGCGGTGCTCACTGGACTACCCTCCTGACATTCGTCTGCGTAGGCGTGCCGCTGCGCAGGGTTGTCCACGGCGACGGGCGTCGCTGGCGACGAACGCTCGCCGCGGGGGGCAACCCGTGTTCAGCGC
>NZ_JBYNTT010000022.1:0-67234 GCF_057784995.1 Ramlibacter sp. G4-7 | reverse complement strand
CGCGCCCGCGCCGATGCCGCGGGCCGCGGCGCGGAGGCGGCAGCGGCGGCCGCGGAGGCCGAACCGGCCGACGCGGAAGCGGCAGCGCGCGGAGCCAGCGTGGCACGCACCCGTCCGCCCGGGTTCGACGGCGTCGCGGCGGTGGTGCCGCCATCCACCGTGAACTGGTCGTTGGTGTTGTCGTAGGTGATCACCGAGCCGCTGGTCTCGTCGTTGACCGTGGCGCCCCGCAGGCGCCGCATCTCGGCGCGGCCGATGAAGCGCACCTTGTCCGCCTTGCCGTCGTATTCGATGCTCTCGGCCTCGCCCTCGATGAATTCGTCCACGCCTTCGCGCTTCTGCCGGAAGTAGGCCTGCTTGCCCGGCTCCGCCGTCACCACGCCGGACTGGTAGCCCTCCGGGTCCTGGCGCACGGTCATCTTGGCCCCGCGGATCACGATCGTGCCCTTGGTCACCACCACCTTGCCCGTGAAGACGCTGGTCTGGTGCAGGTCGTCGTAACGCAGCGCGTCCGCCTCCACGTTCATGGGCTTGTTGCGGTCCGCGCGTTCGGCGCCGGCAGGCGCGGCCGCCAGGGCCAGGGCGAGCGCCAGGGGAAGCAGTGCGGTGGTGTTCTTCATAGAGGCACGATTCTTGCTGGCATTGTAGCGAGCACAGACGGAAAAGCCCGCGCGGGCGGGCTTTTTCTTGGCCACCCGAAGGGTGACCGTGCGGATTTTGACGGCCGCCGCCCTATTTGGCGCGACGCGATTCCGCGACGAGGTAGTCGACGATCTGCAGGGCGCGGTCCATGTTGCCGGCCAGGGTGCCGTCCGTGTAGAACTGGCCGTTGACCCCCAGCGCCGGCACGCCATCCACCTCGTACTGGTCCTGCAGCTGCTTGGCCTTGCGCGCCTTGGTCGAGACCGAGAACGAGTTGTACAGCTCGTGGAACTTGGCCTTGTCGACCCCGTTCTTCTCCACGAAGGCGAGGATCAGGTCCTCGCGGTTGGTGGGCTGGCGGTTCACGTGGATCTCGTTGAAGACCTTGGTGTGCAGGTCCTCCACCTTGCCCATGGCTTCGAGCGTGTAGAACAGGCGCTGCTGCGGCACGAAGTCGTCGCGGAAGGCGACCGGCACGCGGCGGAAGGACACGTCGGGCGGCAGCTTCTTCAGCCACGCGGCGAGCTTCGGTTCGAAGGCGTTGCAGTGCGGGCAGCTGTACCAGAAGAACTCGACCACCTCGATCTTGCCGGCCGGCGCCTCCACCGGCGCCTTCTTCTCCAGCACCCGGAAGTCCTTGCCCTCTTCCAGCTTGCGCTGGGCCAGCGCCAGCTGCGGCACGCCCAGCGCGGAGGCGCCCAGCACGATGGCCGCGGTCGTCGAGAACTCGCGTCGATTCATTCCTGTTTTCTCCTTGAAGAGGGTCAGAGCGCCCAGCCCGTGCATGGTTCCGCCGCCCGGCGACGCCCCGCTACCGCTGGACGCGGACGAGGGCCGTGTCGAAGCCGCCGGCATCCAGCTTTTCCTTCTGGCGGTCGGCGTCGTCCTTGCTGTTGAAGGGGCCCACGCGCACCCGGTACACCTGGCGGCCGGACTGCTCGCGCTCGGTCACCTTGGACTCGATGCCCATGAGCGAAAGCTTGGCGCGCTGCGCCTCTGCGTCTTCCGGCGTGCGGAACGCGCCCGCCTGCACGAAGTAGAAGAAGGGATCGCTGCCGCCGCCGGTGCGCGCCGCGGCGAGGTCGCCCAGCGGGTCGGCCGGCGCCGGGCGGCCGCTGACCGCGGGCGCCTCGGGCGCCTTGGCCGCGTCCTTCTGCTTGTCGGGGATCGTGGCCTCCGGGGCCTTGGCCGAAGGCACCGCGGCGGGGGCGGGCGCGCTGGCGGCGGGAATGCCGGGGGTGGGCGGCAGGGCCTTGGCCGGGTTCTTGCCGTACAGGGGCGCGTTCGGGTCCCAGTTCTGGTTCTTGCGCGACTCCGCCGCATCCTGCTCGGGGGAACGGCTGGGCCCCTTGTTCAGGAAGGGCACCGGGACCTTCGTGACGTAGACCGCAACGGCCAGGGCGGCCGCCAGGCCCAGCACGATGCCGATGATGATCCCGACCAGGGTGTTGCCGCGTTGCTTCAGTTTCATGCTCACATCTTGGCGGGGGCACTCACCCCCAGCACAGCCAGTCCATTGTGCAACACCTGCGCGACCGCAGCCACGAGCGCGAGGCGCGCTGTCTTCAATCTGTCGTCGTCGACCAAAATGCGCTCGCTGTCGTAGTAGCTGTGGTACGCCGCCGCCAGCTCGCGCAGGTAGAAGGTGACGTCGTGCGGCGCGAAATCGGTCGCGGCGGCAGCGAGCATCTCCGGGTAGCGGGCCAGCTGCAGCATCAGGTTCAACGCCGCCGGGTGCTCCAGCGACGACAGGTCCGCCCCGGCCAGGCCGGCCGGGTCGCCGCCCCAGGCCGCCAGCACCGAGCAGATGCGCGCGTGCGCGTACTGCACGTAGTACACGGGATTGTCGTTGTTCTGCGCCAGCGCCAGGTCGACGTCGAACACGTATTCGGTGTCGGGCTTGCGCGAGAGCAGGAAGAAGCGCACCGCGTCCTTGCTGGTCCACTCGACCAGGTCGCGCAGGGTCACGTAGCTGCCGGCGCGCTTGGAGATCTTGACCTCCTCGCCGCCGCGCATCACGCGCACCATGGTGTGCAGCACGTAGTCGGGGTAGCCCTCGGGGATGCCGACGCCGGCGGCCTGCAGGCCGGCGCGCACGCGGGCGATCGTGCCGTGGTGGTCGGTGCCCTGGATGTTGACCACCTTGGTGAAGCCGCGCTCCCACTTGGTGATGTGGTACGCGACGTCCGGCACGAAGTAGGTGTAGCTGCCGTCGCCCTTGCGCATGACGCGGTCCTTGTCGTCGCCGTAGTCGGTCGACTTCAGCCACAGCGCGCCTTCGTGCTCGTAGGTCTTGCCCGCGTCGCGCAGGCGCTGCACCACAGCGTCCACCTTGCCGCTGGTGTACAGGCTGGACTCGAGGTAGTACTGGTCGAAGCGCACGGCGAAGGACTGCAGGTCCAGGTCCTGCTCGTGGCGCAGATAGGCCACGGCGAACAGGCGCATGCCGTCGAGGTCGTCGAGGTCGCCACTGGCGGTGAAAGCGCGGTCGTCCGACTTCACCGTCTTCTTGGCCAGGAAATCGTTGGCGATGTCCGCGATGTAGTCGCCGTTGTAGGCGGTCTCCGGCCATTGCGCATCGCCGGGCTTGTAGCCGCGCGCGCGCGCCTGCACGCTGACGGCCAGCGTCTGGATCTGCACGCCGGCGTCGTTGTAATAGAACTCGCGGTGGACGTTCCAGCCCTGCGTGGCGTACAGGTTGCACAGCGCGTCGCCGAGCGCGGCCTGCCGGCCGTGGCCCACGTGCAGCGGGCCGGTGGGATTGGCGGAGACGAATTCCACCAGCAGGCGCCGGCCGTGCAGCGGCTGCTGGCCGAAGCCGGCACGCGCGCCCAGCACTTCGCGCACGACTTCCTGCTTGGCCGCGTTCTTCAGGCGGATGTTCAGGAAGCCGGGGCCGGCGATCTCCACCGCGTCCACCCAGCGCTGGAAGGCGGGCGTCGCCAGCAGCGCGTCGCGCAGCGCCTCGCCGAGCTGGCGCGGGTTCTTCTTCAGCGGCTTGGCCAGCTGCATCGCCGCAGTGCAGGCCAGGTCGCCGTGCGCGGCCACCTTGGGCAATTCGAAGGCGGCCTTGGATCCTGCCCCGGGCGACAGCTGTTCCAGCCCGGCCGCCAGCGCGGCGAGCAAGTCTTGTTTTGCTTGGAGCATCGGGTGATTTTACGGGGGGCTCACGGCGGGGTTCGCTGTTGCTCGCCGGCCGCGGCTGCGCCGCGCCACCTTACGAAGCCGACACGGGTCGCCCAGGGTGCGGCGAACCCCCACCGATCACTTCCCGCCGAACCCCCGCGCCAGGAACGCGGCCGCCAGCGGAATCACCGGAATGATGTGGGCCTGCAGCATCACCAGCTTCCTCGCCTGGCGCACGTCCTCGGCCGCCGGCAGCGACCCATCCGCCCGCAGCGCCTGGCGCCAGCGGATGAAACGCATCGTCGGCAGGATGGAGATCAGGCCCACCAGCACGAACAGCGTGAGCTTCAGGTGCAGCAGCCAGTTGCTCCAGTACCAGCCGGCGCCCTTGGCGCCGAAATAGATGCGCACCAGCCCCGTGGCCAGCACGACCCCGGCGGCGATGCCGTAGATGCGGTCCACCTTCACCAGCCGCTCGACGATGGTCGCGTTCATCCACTCGGGACGGCACAGCGCGGCCTCGCTGGAGATGAAGACCACCAGCGCCAGGATGGCGGAGAGGTGGAGGAACTGGAGGATGGCGTCCTGCGTCATGCGGAAGCTCCGGCCCGCCAGAACTGCGGCTGGGCGTAGTGGTGCTTGAGGAAGTCGATCCACAGCCGCACCCGCAGGGGCAGGTGCTTGCGCTGCGGAAAGACGGCATAGATGCCGTTGGGCGGGGCCGCGAAAGGCGCGAGGACCTCCGCCAGGCGGCCGTCGGCGATTTCCTGCTCCACCTCCCAGGTGCTGCGCCACGCAATGCCCCAGCCTTGCAGGCACCAGTCGTGCAGGACCTGGCCGTCGGAACAGTCCAGCGGCCCGCCGGGCTTGAAGTGCGTGAGTTCCCCTTCGCCGTTCTTGCCGGGCAGCAGGAAGGCCCAGCCCCGCGTCTGCGAGGCGTCGCTGGACAGGGTCAGGCAGTCGAAGCGCGCCAGGTCGTTGGGGTGCTCCGGGCTGCCGTGGCGCTTGAGGTACTCCGGCGTGGCCACGCACAGGCGGCGGTTGTCCGCCAGCCGCACGGCCACCAGCGCCGAATCGGGGAAGTCGCCCACGCGCACGGCGCAGTCGTAGCCCTCGCCCGCCAGGTCGACCACGCGATCGCTCAGGTTCAGCGAGATCGTCACGTCGGCGTGCAGTTGGCGAAAGCGCGGCACCAGCGGCGCGACGTGGCGCCGGCCGAAACCGGCGGGCGCGGTGATGCGCAGGTGGCCACTGGCCTTGACGCCACCGGCGCTGACGCTCGCTTCCGCGTTGACGATGTCGGCCAGCAGGCGCTGGCAGTCCTCGAGGAAGGCGCTGCCTTCGTGCGTCAGGGAAATGCGGCGGGTGGTGCGCACCAGGAGCTTCACGCCCAGGCGTTCCTCCAGCGCGTCCAGGCGCCGCCCCATGATCGCGGGCGCCACGCCCTCGGCGCGCGCGGCGGCCGTGAGGCTGCCCTTGGTGGCCACCGAGACGAAGGATTCCAGCTGCTTGAGCTTGTCCATGCCGCGCCGATTATGCGCGTGCAGGTCAGCAATCGAGC
Source organism: Ramlibacter sp. G4-7 (assembly GCF_057784995.1). Taxonomy (NCBI): domain Bacteria; kingdom Pseudomonadati; phylum Pseudomonadota; class Betaproteobacteria; order Burkholderiales; family Comamonadaceae; genus Ramlibacter; species Ramlibacter sp. G4-7. Next base: position 61,905 of record NZ_JBYNTT010000022.1, on the reverse strand, counting down.
CCTCTCGGGCGGCGATTAGCCTTGTCCGGAGAAACGCGCGATCTCCTCGTCCCCGTACCCCAGTTCGCGCAGCAGGGCGGGGCCGTGTTCGTTCAGCCGCGGCGGCTGCAGGCGCAGGCCCGGGCGCTGGCCGTCGAGCGTGAGCGGCAGCAGCGGCACGCGCGTCTCGCGGCCGTCTTCCAGCCGCAGGGGCGCGAGTCCGCCGGTGGCCTGCAGGTGGGGATCGTCGAACAGCTGTTCCGGCCGCGTGATCGGAGCGAAGGGCAGGCCGTTGCGCTCGAAGACGGCGCTCAACTCGGCCGCGGTATGGCGCGCCAGCCGCTCGCGCAGCAGCGGGATCAACCAGTCGCGTGCCTGCACGCGCTCGTTGTTGGTCTTCAGGCGCGCGTCGCCGTACAGGTCGGCGTAGCCGAAGGCATCGCAGAACACCTTCCACTGGCTGTCGCTGACCGCGGCGAGGAAGACCTGCTCGCTGTCCTTGACGGTGAACACGTCGTAGATCGCCCAGGCCGAGATGCGGCTGGGCATGGGCGCGGCCGGCTTGCCGGTGACGGCGAACTGCATCATGTGCTGGGCGACGAGGAACACGTTGTTCTCGAACAGGGCGCTCTGCACTTCCTGGCCGCGGCCGGTCTTCTCGCGCTGCGCGAGCGCGGCCATCGCGCCGATGGCGCCGAACATGCCGCCCATGATGTCGTTGACGCTGCTGCCCGCGCGCAGGGGATCGCCGGGGCGGCCGGTCATGTACGCCAGGCCGCCCATCATCTGCACGACTTCATCGAGCGCCGTGCGGTGGTCGTACGGCCCGGGCAGGAAGCCCTTGTGGCTCACCGAGATCACGCGCGGATTGAGCCGGGAGATCGTTGCGTGGTCCAGCCCGAGCTTCTTCATGGTGCCGGGGCGGAAGTTCTCGCTCACGACATCTGCGGTGGCGACCAGGCGCAGCGCCGCCTCGCGCCCGCCAGGCGACTGCAGGTCCAGCACGATGCTCTTCTTGTTGCGGTTGAACATCGGGTAGAAGCCCGCGCCGGAGCCGAGCAGCCGGCGCGTGTTGTCGCCGCCGGGCGGCTCCACCTTGATCACCTCGGCACCGAGGTCGCCGAGCACGAGCCCGCAGGTGGGGCCCATGACCATGTGAGTGAATTCGACGACGCGGATGCCCGCGTAGGGCAGCGCGTCGGTAGCGGAATCGGCAGGCATGCCGCGATTCTGCGGCATGCGGGCGGCCCAGGCTGGTGCCTACTCCGCCTTGAAGCCTGAGGCCTTGATCGGCGTTTCCCAGCGCTTGAGGTGCGCGACCTGCGTCGCGGCGAGGTCCGCCGCCGGTGCATGGTTGGGAACCAGGCCGAAGCCGTAGATCTTCTCCTGGATCACCGGGTCCTTCAGCGCATCGGCGACGGCATGGTCGATGCGGTTCACCACGTCCGCCGGCATGCCGGGCGGGCCATAGAGGCCGAAGAAGGCGTCGGCCGCCATGTTGATGCCCTGCTCTTTCAGGGTGGGCACGTCCGGCAGCGCCTTGGAGCGCTGCTCGCCGGTGACGGCCAGGATGCGCACCTTGCCGGCCTTGTGGTGCTCGATGGTTTCCGAGGCGGTGTCCACCATCAGGGGAATCTGCCCGCCGATCAGGTCCTGCGCCGCGGGAGCGCCTCCGCGGTAGGCCACGTGCGTGAGCGGCACGCCGGAGGCCTGGCCCAGCAGCAGCCCGGCGAAGTGCGGCACGGTGCCCGCACCGGAAGTCGCGTAATTGGCCTTGCCGGGATTGGCCTTCATCCAGGCCAGCACGGTCTTCAAGTCGCCTTGCGGAGCGCCCGGGCCGGCCGTCACCGCGAAGTCGAAGGTGACGATGCGCGAGACGGGCGTGAAGTCCTTGACGGGGTCGTAGGCCAGGTTGCTGTAAAGCCAGGGCGCGATCACCATGGCGCCGCTGGGCGAGAGCACCAGGGTCTGGCCGTCCGGCGCGGCGCGCTTGAGTTCGCCGAGCACCAGCCGGCCCGCCGCGCCCGGCTTGTTGTCCACGATGACGTTCTGGCCCAGCGACACGCGCATTTTCTCCGCGAGCAGGCGCGCGATCACGTCCGCCGAACCGCCAGGCGGGAAGCCCACGAGGATGCGGATGGTGCGGTCCTGCGCCAGCACGGCGGGGGCGGCGAGCGCGGCGCCGGCGAGCGCGGCGAAGTGGCGGCGTTTCATGCGAGGTCTCCTGGGATGCCGATCATTTAACATGTTAAAGAGTAGCGCAGGCCCGATGCCGCGGCCATCCGGTCGCACCCTGAGCGCACGACACCAGGAGACAAGACGTGACGGTCATCGACGTCCACACCCACATGTTCACGCACAAGTGGCTGCAGCTGCTGCAGGAAAAAAGCGGCATCTACAACATCCAGACGCGTCCCGACGGCCAGCGCGAGATCTTCCGCGGCAACACGCCGGTGGTGCTGCCGCAAAAGGGCCACTTCGACTGGGAGCTGCGCATCCAGCACATGGACCAGGCGAAGATCGACGTGTCGGTGGTCTCCCTCACCTGCCCCAACGTCTACTGGGGAGGCGAAGAGATCAGCGTGCTGGCGGCGCGCGAAGCCAACGACAACGTGGCCGACGCGCAATCGCGCTACCCGGACCGCATCCGCTGGTTCGCCTCGCTGCCCTGGGAGTACCCGCAGCGCGCGGTGGAGGAACTGGAACGCAGCTGCGCCAGGGGCGCGGTGGGCGTGATGGTGCTGGCCAACGTCGCCGGCAGGAGCCTCACCGATCCGATGTTCGCGCCGATCTGGAAGGCGATCGACCAGCGCAAGCTGCCGGTGCTGGTGCATCCCACCGACCCGCCCGGCGTCGACTTCATGGACATGAGCAAGTTCGACCTGAGCTGGTCGGTGGGCTTCATGTTCGACACGACGCTGGCGATCACGCGCATGATCTTCGAGGGCTTCTTCGACCAGTACTCCGACCTGAAGATCATCGCCTCGCACGGCGGCGGCACCCTGCCGTATCTGGTCGGCCGCTTCGAGAAGGGCGACGAGGTGGAACTGCCTTCGCGCCGCCAGATGAAGCGCAAGCCCACCGACTACCTGCGCCACATCTACTACGACAGCATCACCTACGACCTGCGGCCGCTGCAGTACCTCGTGTCCATCGTCGGCCACGAGCACGTCATGTTCGGCACCGACTGGCCGCACTGGGTGCACGACACCAAGGGCGCCTTCGCCAACACGGCCGCGCTGCCCGAGGCGCAGTGCCGCGCCATCCGCAGCGCCAACGCGCAGCGCATCTTCGCGCTATGAGGGCCTGACCCTGCGTTGACTGGGGCGGGGAGCCTCCTCCATACTGCGCGCGCGCCCCGACGGCGCGAGGGAGGAGCGCCATGGGCAGCACGAGAACGCCCGGCCCCGCAGCGCCCGGGACTCCGGTCCCGGCCCGGGACTTCACCTTCGAGCTGGCCGGCGAGGAACTCCCCGCGGCCACGCGCGGCAGCGGCCGCGGCGTCGTGCGCCAGGCGGTGCGCATGGCGACCACGCGTGCCGATGCGAAGCCGGTCACCGTCACGGCCCGCTCGGGCGAGCACGTCGTGCGGCTCACGATCGCCAACGGTCCCACCCTGATCCTCGCGCCCGAAAGCGCGCACGACCTGCTGGCGGCGCAGCGCCGCGAGAAACGGCGGGACGCGTCCGGCACGCTGGCCGTGACGCCGCAGCTCGGATGGCGCGGTCCCGACGCGGCAGCGACGCGCGGATTCACCGAGTGGCTGGGCCAGGCGACGCTGGACAGCTTCGAGGTGCTGGGCGACGTCGCGCCCGACCTCGGCCTGGACCTGGCGCAGGACCAGGCGGCGCGCTACCTCGCGAAGAAGCTGGATGCGCAGGTCGACACCGGCCTGTACCGCATGCAGCCCGACCGCTTCGACCAGCCGCTGAAGCAGGCGGGCGAGCGACCCGTGGCGAACCTGCAGGCCCCCGCCAACGGCCAGGCGATCCTGGTGCTGGTCCACGGCACCTTCGTCGAGAGCCACAGCACCTTCGGCAAGCTGTGGACCGCGCAGGCCGCGCAGCTGCGGCGCCTGTTCGACCGCTACGGCGAACACGTGTATGCCTTCGACCATCCGACCCTCGGCGACAGCCCCGTGCGCAACGCGCTCGCGCTGGTGGCCACGCTGCCCGCGGGCACGCGGCTGCACCTGCTGACGCATTCGCGCGGCGGCCTGGTCGCCGAAGTGCTGGCCCGCGCCTGCAGCGGCACGGTGCCGGAGCGCAAGGACCTGGACGCGATGGTCCCGGAGGACGCGGCGGACCTGGCGCAGCTCTTCGCCGAGGCGCGCCGCAAGGGCCTGCGCGTCGAGCGCATGGTGCGCGTGGCCTGCCCCGCGCGCGGCACGCTGCTCGCCTCGCGCCGGCTCGACGCCTATCTGTCCATCCTGACCTGGGCACTGCAGCTCGCGGGGCAGCCGGCGATCGGCGGCCTCCTCGATTTCCTGCACGGCATCGCGAAAAAGCGCGCCGACCCGCGGGTGCTGCCGGGCCTGAATGCCATGATGCCGGAGAGCGCCTTCATCCGCTGGCTGGGTTCGCAGTCGGCGCCCATCGAAGGCGACCTGCGCGTCGTGGCCGGCGACGTGCAAGGCGACTCGATGCTGTCCTGGGTGAAGACGCTGCTGGCCGACGCCTTCTACTGGACCGACAACGATCTCGTGGTGCACACGCGCGCCATGTACGGCGGCGTCCCGCGCGGCGCCGTCGGCCAGTCGGACCATGCGCGCTTCCTGCTGGACCGCGGCGGCAAGGTCTCGCACTTCAATTACTTCAGCAACGCGCGCACGGCCACGGCGGTCGTCGACGCCCTGCTGCAGGACGTGCCCGAGGGCTTCGGCGTCATCGGGCGCGATTCCTGGGCCGGCGTCGACGCGAGCGGCACGCGCGCGGCGCGCGCCGTGCGCCGCTCCGCCGGCACGCCGGCGGCACCGGCAGCCAGCCGCCCCGCCGTCTTCGTGCTGCCCGGCATCCTGGGCTCCAACATCCGCCGCGACGGCGAGAGGATCTGGCTGGCGTGGAACTTCGTCGACGGCCTGATGAAGCTGGAATGGAACGCCGACACGGCGGACCGTTTCCAGGCCGACGGTCCGGTGGCGGACGTGTACGACGCCCTCATCGAGCGGCTGGCCGACACGCACGAAGTCATCTCCTTCGCGTTCGACTGGCGTCGTCCCCTCGAGGACGAGGCCGCGCGCCTGGCCGACGCGGTGGATGCGGCACTCACCGCGCGCAACGGCACCGGCCAGCCGGTGCGCCTGCTCGCGCACTCCATGGGCGCGCTCCTGGCACGCACCCTGCGCCTGCAGCGGCGCGAGACCTGGGACCGCATGATGCGGCGCGAAGGCGCGCGCTTGCTGATGCTCGGCCCACCCAACGGCGGCTCCTGGGCGCCCATGCAGATGCTGACCGGCGACGACGGCTTCGGCAACGCACTGGTCGCGTTCGGCTCCCTGTTCCGCAACGCGGCGGCGCGCAAGGTGATCGCCGGCCTGCCCGGGCTGATGGAATTGCAGGCCGGCCTGAACGACCCGCAGCTGCAGCTGCGGCTGGAAAACACCTGGAAGAAGCTGGCCGACGAGGACATCGCCGCGCTCACGCGCTACAACGCCTGGCACCAGCCCGACGCGCAGCAGGCCGTGTACGGCTGGTCGGCGCCGCCGCAGGAGGTGCTCGAACGCGCCGCCGCCCTGCGCAGCCGGCTGGACGAACAGCTGCAAAGCCTGCACGCCGACGCCTCCCGCATGGCCATCGTCGTCGGGCGCGCCGGCTTCACGCCGGCCGGCTACGTGCTCACCGAGGCGGGCCTGGAATACGTCGCGGCACCCGAAGGGGGAGACGGGCGCGTGCCGCACCGCAGCGCGCAGCTGCCCGGCGTGGCCATGTGGCAGGTCGACGCGCCGCACGGCAAGCTGCCCGAGACGGCCGAGGCCTTCGCCGCCTACCTGGAGCTGCTCACCGAAGGCAGCACGCAAAGGCTGCCGCGCATGGAGCCCATCCCCCACACGCCGGTGGCCCGCGAACGCGGCGGCGCGCCGCGCGCGGCACTCGCGCCCGTGCACAGCCGGCCCTCGCGACGCTTCGAGGACGTCGCGCCGCCGGCGAGCCCGTCCGACCTGATGGATGCAGGCGCCGCCCGCGAGCGGCCCGCCAACGCGCAGGCGCTGGTGGTGCGCGTCGTCAACGGCGACCTGCAGTTCGTGCCCGAGCCCCTGCTGGTGGGCCACTACCGTTCGCTGCAGCTGACCGGTTCGGAGAAGATGGTCGACAAGCTGGTCGACGGCGCCATGTCGCGCTCGCTCGCGACCGGCCTGTACCCGGACGCGACCGGCACCCACCAGGCCTTCGCCAACGAACGCCCCAATCCGGCCAACCCCTTGCAGATGGCGCGTCCGACCGCCGCCGTCGTGGCGGGCCTCGGCGAGGAAGGCAAGCTCAGCGCGGACAAGCTCGCCTTCACCGTGCGCCAGGCCGTGCTCGCGTACGCGCAGCGGCTGGCGGAGCAGCCAGGGCCGGCGCCGGCGACCTTCGAACTCAGCGCCACCCTGATCGGCAGCGGCGGCCTGCGCATCACGCCGGGCACGGCGGCGCAGTACGTCAGCCAGGGCGTGATCGACGCCAACGAGAAGCTGGCGGACACGGGCTGGCCGCGCGTGGTGCGGCTCACCTTCGTGGAGCTGTTCCTCGAGCGCGCCACGGAAGCCTGGCACGCACTGCGCCAGCAGCAGGCGGCCTGGGGCGGACGGCTGCTGCTGGAGGGCCAGGTGGAGGTCGAACAAGGCGGCATGCGGCGCTCGCTCGACGCCGGCTACCGCAGCACCACCTACGACTTCATCAGTGCGCTGTCGCAGCGCGACGCGCAAGGCAACATCTCCATCGCCTACGACCTCGACACCCGGCGGGCGCGCACCGAAGTGCGCGCACAGCACGCGCAGACGGCCCTGGTGCAGGAGCTGGTGGCCAGCGCGTCCAACCAGGCGAACACCGACCCGCTGATCGGCCGCACGCTGTTCAACCTGCTGGTGCCCGCGGAGATCGAGCCCTACCTGGCGGGGACCACGGAAATGGTGCTGGAGGTGGATGCGGGCACCGCCGTCATCCCCTGGGAGCTGCTCAAGTCCAACCCCGATGCGACCTTGGAGGACAGCCGACCCTGGGCCGTGCGCAGCCGCCTGATCCGCAAGCTGCGCACCGACGCCTTTCGCGAACGCGTGATGGACGCGACGCCGGACGACGCCGTGCTGGTCATCGGCGAGCCCGCCGCCCCGCCCGACTACCCGGCGCTCGATGGCGCGCGGGCCGAAGCGGAAGCGGTGATCGCGCACCTGGACGCGCAGCGCCCCCCGGTGGCGGTCAGTGCGCTGGTCGCGCGCAACGATGCGCGCACCGTCATCAACGAGCTGTTCGCGCGGTCCTACCGCATCATCCACGTCGCGGGCCACGGCGCGCCGGGCGCGGACGGCGGCGTCGTCCTGTCCGGCAACAGCTTCCTGGGCGCCAAGGAAGTGGCGGCGATGCGCACGGTGCCCGAGCTGGTCTTCCTCAACTGCTGCCACCTCGCGCACCGCGACGTGCAGGACCTGGGCCGGGCGCACGACCGGGCGCGCTTCGCCGCCAACATCGCCGAGAAGCTGATCGAGGTCGGCGTGCGCTGCGTCATCGCCGCCGGCTGGGCGGTGGAGGACGGGCCGGCGGAGATCTTCGCCACCCGCTTCTACGACGCGCTGCTGGCCGGGGCGCGCTTCATCGACGCGGTGGGCGCGGCCCGCGAGGCCGCGTGGAAGGCCAACCCCGGCGGCAACACCTGGGCTGCCTACCAGTGCTACGGCGATCCCACCTGGAGCTGGAGCCGCTCGCAGGAGGTGCGCAACGCCGGGCCGGCGCGCGAGGAAGGGCCCATTGCCTCGGCCTTCGGGCTGGAGCTGGCGCTGGAGAACATCGTGACGGAGGTCCGCTTCGGCTCGCGCACGCCGCAGGCGGCGCTGGACCGCATCCGCAGCCTGGAGGCCGAACACGGTGCGCACTGGGGCGCGCAGGGTGCGGTGGCCGAAGCCTTCGGCCTTGCGTACATGACGGCCGAGGCGGCCGAGCAGGCGCTGCTCTGGCTGGAGCGCGCCGTCGCCGCCGAAGACGCGGGCGCCACGCTGCGCGCCGCCGAACAGCTGGCCAACCTGCGCGCCCGCAGTGCCGAGAAATCGGACGACCCGCGCACGATCCGGCTGGGCATGCGCGAGTTGCGGCGGCTGGCCCAGGTGCATCCGACCCGCGAACGCCTGAGCCTCATCGGCTCGGCGTGCAAGCGGCTCGCCATGGTGGCCTGGCGCCGCGGCGAGGCCGAGGCGGCGGCGCAGGCCGCCTCCCAGGGCGCGCGCTGGTACCTGCAGGCGCAGGAGCGGGCCACCGCGGCCGGCGCGGTCGACGTGTTCTACCCGGCGCGCGCGGCCCTGATCTGCGAGATCGCCGCGGACATCATGGCGCGCCGCGCGCCCCGGGTGCCGCAGGAGCGGCTGGAGGCCGTCGAGCGCATGACGCGCACGGCCGCCGTCGCCGAGCCGGATTTCTGGTCGGTGGTCGGCATCGCCGAACTGCAGGTGCTCAAGGCGCTGGCCGGCGGCAGCCTGCTGGACAACCTGGACGGCGTGCTGGCGGAGCTGCGCGACCTGCAGGAACGGGTGCCGGCGCCCCACCACTGGGACTCGGTGCATGCGGAGGCGCGCTTCGTCCTGCAACCCTACCTGGCCCTGGACCTGGCCGAGGACGAGCGCGGCGCGGTCGGGGAGCTGCTGGACGTGCTGCGCGGATTTGCCGGCCGGACGCCCTAGTCGGCGCTCATTACCCGCACCGAAGTCATCAATAACCGCACTTCGCGCCCATCAATTACGCGCGAAGTTCGCAATACAGTAGCCGGCATGGAAAAACCCCGGGCCGTCCTGTTCGATGCCTACGGCACGCTGTTCGACGTGTACAGCGTGGGCCTGCTCGCCGAGCAGCTCTTCCCGGGCCAGGGCCAGGCCTTGTCCATCCTCTGGCGCGACAAGCAGATCGAGTACACCCGCCTGGTCACCACCTGCAACGATGGCGCCCACTACCGCCCGTTCTGGGAGCTCACACTCGCGGCACTGCGCCATGCCTGCAAGCGCCTGGGCCTCGCGCTGACCACCGAACGCGAACAGCAGCTGATGAACCAGTACCGGCACTTGTCGGCCTTTCCGGAGAACCGCGAGGTGCTGCAGGCCCTGAAAGCCAGGCGCGTGGCAACCGGCATCCTGAGCAACGGGGACCCCCAGATGCTGGGCATCGCCGTGCGCAGCGCGGGACTGGAGGATCTGCTCGATCACGTGCTGAGCGTGGACGCCGTGCGCAAGTACAAGACGCATCCCGCCGCCTACCGCCTGGGCACCGAGGCCACCGGCCTGGCGCCGGCACAGATCCTCTTCGTCAGCTGCAACGGCTGGGACGCGCTGGGCGCGACCTGGTTCGGCTACCGCACGCTGTGGGTCAACCGCTACCAGCTTCCCTTCGAGGAGCTTGGCACGCAACCGACCCGCACCGGCAGCACCTTGCGCGACGTGCTCGCCTTCTTCCCATCCTGAAAACTCCCGGAGAACAACCATGACCGAAAGAACGACCATCCACGGACTGCAGGTGGACACGCCGCTGAAGGGCTTCATCGACGAACAGGTGCTGCCCGCCGTCGGCGTCGACCGGGCGAAATTCTGGCAGGGCTTCGACCAGATCGTGCGCGAGTTGGCGCCCAAGAACGCGGCGCTGCTCGCCGAACGCGACCGGCTGCAGTCCGAGCTCGATGGCTGGCACAAGAAGAACCCCGGCCCCATCCGCGACATGGCGGCCTACCGCGGCTTCCTGGAGCAGATCGGCTACCTGGTGCCGCAGCCGCAGGGCGTGAAGGCGACCACGGCCAACGTCGATGCGGAACTCGCCCTGCAGGCCGGCCCGCAGCTCGTGGTGCCGATCCTGAATGCGCGTTATGCGCTCAATGCCGCCAACGCGCGCTGGGGCTCCCTGTACGACGCGCTCTATGGCACCGACGTGATCCCCGAGGACGGCGGCGCCGACAAGGGACCCGGCTACAACGAAGTGCGCGGTGCCAAGGTGATCGCCCGCGCGCGCCAGTTCCTGGACCAGGCCGCGCCGCTGGCGAGCGGCTCCCATGCCGACGCCACCGCCTACAAGGTCGAAGGCGGCCAGCTGAAAGTGGACCTCAAGGGCGGCAAGTCCTCCGGCCTGAAGGATCCCGCGAAGTTCGTCGGCTACCAGGGCGAGGCGAGCGCGCCGTCTTCCGTGCTGCTGAAGAACAACGGCCTGCACCTGGACGTCGTCGTCGACCGCGGCAACGCCATCGGCCGGACCGACGCGGCCGGCGTCGCGGACGTGGTCGTCGAAGCGGCGCTGTCCACCATCCTGGACCTGGAAGACTCCATCGCCGCCGTCGATGCGCAGGACAAGCTGCTGGCGTACCGCAACTGGCTGGGCATCCTGCAAGGCACGCTGACCGAGCAGGTGAACAAGGGTGGCAGGAGCTTCACGCGCGGGCTGAACAAGGACCGCGTCTACAAGGGTGCCGATGGCGGCGAAGTGCGGCTGCATGGCCGCTCGCTGCTGTTCCTGCGCAACGTGGGCCATCTCATGACCAACCCCGCCATCCTGTGGGACGGCGGCAAGGAGATTCCGGAAGGGATCATGGATGCGGTCATCACCACCGCGATCGCGATGGTCGACCTGCAGGGCAAGGGGGCGAACGGTGTGCGCAACTCGCGCACCGGCTCCGTCTACATCGTCAAGCCCAAGATGCACGGGCCGCAGGAAGTGGCCTTCGCCTCGGAACTGTTCTCGCGCGTGGAGCAGTTGCTGGGCCTGCCCGAGAACACGGTGAAGCTGGGCATCATGGACGAGGAGCGCCGCACCAGCGTGAACCTGCAGGCCTGCATCGCCGCGGCTGCCGCGCGGGTCGCCTTCATCAACACCGGCTTCCTCGATCGCACCGGCGACGAGATGCACACCGCCATGCACGCCGGGCCGATGATCCGCAAGGGCGACATGAAGTCCAGCGCCTGGATCCAGGCCTACGAGAAGAACAACGTGCTGGTGGGCCTGGCCTGCGGCCTGCGCGGGCGTGCGCAGATCGGCAAGGGCATGTGGGCCATGCCGGACCTGATGGCCGCGATGCTGGAACAGAAGATCGCGCACCCGAAGGCGGGCGCCAACACCGCGTGGGTGCCGTCGCCCACCGCTGCCACGCTGCACGCCTTGCACTACCACCAGGTCGATGTCGCCGCGGTGCAGCGGGAGCTGGAAAAGAGCGGCGACGGCGAACGCGCCAGCCTGCTGCAAGGCCTGCTCACGGTGCCGGTGGCCGCCGAGGCGAACTGGAGCGACGCGGAACGCCGCCAGGAAATCGAGAACAACGCCCAGGGCATCCTGGGCTACGTCGTGCGCTGGATCGACCAGGGCGTCGGCTGCTCCAAGGTGCCCGACATCCACAACGTGGGCCTGATGGAGGACCGGGCGACGCTGCGCATCTCCAGCCAGCACATCTGCAACTGGCTGCTGCACGGCGTCGTCAGCGAGCAGCAGGTGCGCGAGACCTTCCAGCGCATGGCCGCGGTCGTGGACAAGCAGAACGCGGGCGACCCGTCCTACCAGCCGATGGCCGGCAACTGGGAAACCTCCGCCGCCTACCGCGCCGCGCTGGACCTCGTGTTCAAGGGCAAGGAGCAGCCCAGTGGCTACACCGAGCCGCTGCTGCATGCCTGGCGGCTGAAGGTGAAAGCCGGCAAGCGTTGAACCGCGCAGGCCCCGGTGCCTGCAGGTCGTCGCCCGCCGGCGACCTTTCATCCTTGACACTTCGTAACAGCGGTGACGAAGGAGGCGCCCGTGAAGACTTGCTGGGCTGTTCTTCACGGGCCTGCCTAGACTCGGCCGCTCATGCTTGCCCCGTCCGCTCCCGCCCGCCAGTGCATGGACCTCGCCCTCGCGGCGGCGCCCGCGATGGTGGAGCGCTGCATCGACCGGGCGGTGACCATCCTGCAGGAGCAGGAGCGCCACTGCAGCGACGCGGCCGAGCGGCGCGAGCTCGCCGACGCCTGGCTGGAACTCACGCGCCGCCGCGCCGACTGGGCGCGCCGCCTTCCCGCACTGCTGCGGGAGGCGCAAACGACGGCCGCGGCCGTCAGCCCGGCGCTCGCGGGTGATGCGCAGGCGGACGAGCGCTCCGGCGACCTGAGCCTAGTGGACGAGGACGCGCTGGCGCAGGAGATCGAAAGCTCGCGCCTGCTGCAGCTCCTGGCGCCGCGCCTGGAGCAGCCGCTCGCGGAAGTCGATGTGCTCATGAGCACCGCCCTCGGGCTGGGCAGCGTTGAGCCCGAACGCAATCCCTTGCGGCCGCAGGTGTTCGCGCAGGCCCTGCGCTCCCTGATGCATCCCGCGCCGCAACCCGGCTGGCCCAGGCTCTGGAGCCAGCACCTGGCCGAACCCCTCGCGGGCGAAATCGCGGGCCTGTACCGCGAAGCGCTGAAGCTGCTGCGCGCGGCCCGCCTCACCGAAGCGAGCTACCGCGTGCTGCCTTCCGCATCCCAGCCGACCAAGCCTGCCGTCTGGGCGCCCGCACCCTCTTCTGCCGCCGCACCGGCAACTGCATCCGCAGGGGTCCCGGGTGGGCAGGACGGACGCGCCGGGGCGGCCGGCGTCCTCGAGCAGGCGCTCGGCACCACCGGCCCCCTGGGCGGAGCGGCGTGGGCCGACCTCTCGCACTACGCGCTGGCCGATGAACTGTTCCAGAACTTCCTGTTCTCGCGCGCGCAGCCTTCCTCGCAGCCGCTGGCGCCGGCCTTCTACGGCAAGGTGGACGCGCAGCTGCAGGGGATCGAGACGGCGCAGGAGGACTTCGCGCCTTTCGACGCGGAAGCAGTGCACCGCAACCGCGCCCTGCCGCCGGTGGAACGTGGCCACCGCGACGTCGGCACCGCGCGCGAACTGGAAGGCGCGACCTGGGGCCGCTGGGCGCCGGCGCGCGAGCGCGCCTTGCACCGCGCCCGGCTGAAGAAGCAGGCGCGCCAGGTCGGCCAGGTGCTGGGCCTGGAAGTGGTGCGCAAGCTGGTGGACCAGGTCGCCCGCGACCCGCGGCTGCTGGCGCCGGTGCGCGAGGCGATCGTGGCGATCGAGCCGGCGCTGGCGAAGCTGGCGCTGGTCACGCCGCGCTTCTTCGCCCACGAGGACCACGCCGGCCGCCGCCTGGTGGAACGCGTGGCCGAGCGCAGCTTCCGCTACAACGACGAATTCGCCAGCGAGTTCCAGGAGTTCTTCGCCGACGTCCGCACGACCTTCCGCGCGCTCAACGAACAGCACGTGGTGGACGACCAGCCTTTCGGCCAGGCGCTCGCCGAACTGGAGGACCGCTGGGCCGGCGAGGACCGCGTCGAGGAGCGCGGCCGCCAGGTCGCCGTCGACGCGCTGCACTTCGCCGAGGCGCGCGAGGCCGAAGCCGCGCAGATCGCCTGGAGCCTGTCGAAGCGATCCGACCTCGACGGCGTGCCGGCCGTCGTGCAGGACTTCCTCTATGGCCCGTGGGCGCTGGTGATGGCGCATGCGCGCCTGACCGACCCGCAGAAGCAGGTGGACCCGGGCGGCTGGAACACCGTCATCTCCGAGCTGCTGTGGAGCGTCAAGACCGAGCAGACGCTGCGCGACCCGGCGCGCCTGTTCAACACGGTGCCGGGCATGCTGGAGCGCCTGCGCGGCGGGATGAAACTGATCGGCCAGGAGCCGGCCCACCACGAGACCTTCTTCAACGCGCTGGAGAAACTGCACCGCCCCGTGCTCAAGCTGCGTGCACGCACGCGCCATGCGAGCCACACGGTGGCCGCCGAGCCCCAGCTCGATGCGGCGCTGCTGTCCACGCAACGGCAGCAACCCAAGGCCGCGGTGGGCGCGCCCTGGCTCACGCCGGGCGAACTGCAGGCCGCCGGTTTCGACGAGGAGCGCCCGAGCGCGCCCGTGCCGCTGGAAGATGCCGGTGGCCAGGACGGCGTCGATGTCGCGGCGGTGGTCGCCGGCCTGCAGCAAGGCTGCTGGGTGGACCTGCACGTGCGTGCCAAGTGGCGCCGCGCCAGCCTTACCTGGGTGAGCCAGCGCGCGACGCTCTTCCTGTTCCAGAGCCACGGCGGCGAGGTGCACACCATGACGCGCCGCAGCCTCGAGCGGCTCGTGCGCGAACGGCAGCTGCGCGCCGTGGAAGCCGGCGCCGTGGTGCCGCGCGCGATCGCCACGCTGTCGCAGCACGGGCAGCCTGCTGTCGGCACGCGCAAGGTCCAACGCGAGGACCACGCGACCGCCTGAACGCGCAACGCGGCCGCAGGGCGGCGCTACACTGCGCCCGTGCCGAACGAAGCCGCCCCCCTCGTGCCCACGCGCTGCCCGCTGTGCCGCGCAGCCAACCGCTGCGCGATGGAAGTGGAGCGCGAAACCGGCCAGGCGCAAGGCCCTTGCTGGTGCACGCAGGCGGACTTCGGCGCCGCACTGCTCGCGCGGGTTCCGGCGGTGGCGAAAGACCGCGCCTGCATCTGCCCGGACTGCGCGCGCGGCGCCGCCGCCGCGTGAGCGGCGCCAGCAGCATCGCCGAACTGAGCGCCCGCCACGGGCCGCGCTACCGCTGGCTGCTGATGCTGTCCGTCATGGTCGGCACGATGGCCTCGCTGATGTCGGCCACGGTGGTGAACGTCGCCATCCCCGGCATGAGCCACGCGTTCGGGCTCAACCAGGAACGCGCGCAATGGGTGTCCTCGGGCTTCATGGTGGCGATGACGGTGTCCATGCTCACGACGCCCTGGCTGCTCGCGCGCTTCGGCTACCGCCGCACCTACGACGGCACCATGGTGCTGCTGCTGCTCGGCGGCGTCGCGGGCGGGCTCGCGCCCTGGTTCCCGCTGGTGCTCGCCTCGCGCGTCGTCGAGGGCCTGGCCGCCGGCGTGGTCCAGCCGATCCCCGCAATCGTCATGATGCGCGCCTTCGCGCCCTCGGAGCAGGGGCGCGCCAGCGGCATGTTCGGCATGGGCGTGGTGCTCGCGCCGGCGCTGGGGCCCAGCATCGGCGGCATCCTGGTGGACCTGTGGGGCTGGCGCTCCATCTTCTTCATGGTCGTCCCTTTCTGCCTCGCATCGATCTGGCTGGCGCACCGCTACATCCCGGTGAACGCGCCGGGTGGCGGCGAAGCGGGCAAGCATGCCGCCGCCCTCGACTGGCGCGGGCTGCTGCTGGGCGCGAGCGGGACCCTGGCGCTGCTCAACGGCCTGCTGGAAATCCGTGGCGGCAACCGCTGGCTCGCCATCGGCCTGCTGCTGTTCGCCGTCGGGGCGTTCGTCGCCATGGCGGTCTGGCTGCGGCGCGCCAAGGCGCGAGGTCGGGATGCATTGCTCGACCCGGCGGTGTTCCGCCACCGCGCCTACGCGATCGGCAGCCTGGTCGCCTTCATCTACGGCATCGGGCTGTACGGTTCGACCTACCTGCTGCCGGTGTTCATGCAACTGGGCCTCGAACTGCCCGCATCGCACGTCGGGACCATCCTGCTGCCTTCGGGTTTCGTGCTCGCCGTCACCATCGGCATCGCCGGACGGCTGACGCGGCGCGTGCCCACGCACGTGATGGTGAGCGGCGGCCTCGCGCTGCTGGCCGCCTCGTTCGCGCTGATGCCCACCGTCAACCTGGGGACTGGCCTCACCTTGCTGGTCGCCTGGGCCATCCTGGGGCGCATCGGGCTCGGCTTCGTCCTGCCTTCGCTGAACCTGGGCGCCATGCGGCCGCTGGACAAGGGCGAGATCCCGCAAGGCGCCAGCCTCATCAACTTCCTGCGCATGCTGGGCGGCGCGGCAGGCGTGAGCCTGTGCGCGATCGTGCTGGAGTGGCGCCTGGCCGTGCACGGCGCCACCCTCTCAGGGCCGACCAGCACGCAGCGGCTCGCGGCGTTCAACGAGTCCTTTTTGATGCTCGCGGTGATCTGCGCGATCGCGATGGTGGCCGCCTGGCAGCTCAAGGGCCCCCCACAAGGCGATCCAAGTACCCAATAATCGGGTGATGTGCCAGCTGATGGGGATGAACTGCAACACGCCGACCGACGTGACGTTCAGCTTCGCCGGCTTCGCGCAGCGCGGCGGCCGCACCGACCACCACGCGGACGGCTGGGGCATCGCCTTCTTCGAGGGCAAGGGCCTGCGCCACTTCGTGGACCACCAGCCCGCCTGCGAATCGCCGGTCGCCGAGCTGATCCGCCGCTATCCCATCAAGAGCCGCAACGTCATCTCGCACATCCGCAAGGCGACGCAGGGCGAGGTCGCGCTGCAGAACTGCCATCCCTTCGTGCGCGAGCTGTGGGGGCGCTACTGGGTCTTCGCGCACAACGGCGACCTGCAGGGATTCGAGCCGCGCCTGCATGCGAACTTCCGGCCGGTCGGCACGACCGACAGCGAGCGGGCCTTCTGCTGGCTGATGCAGGAAATGTGGAAGTCCCACGCCGACACGCCCAGCGTCGAGGAGCTGACGCTCACGCTGCGCGAGCTGGCACCGCGCATCGCGAAACACGGTCGCTTCAACTTCCTGCTCTCCAGCGGCGACGCCCTGTGGGCCCACTGCTCCACCAACCTCTGGTACGTGGAGCGCAAGCACCCGTTCTCCCACGCGCAGCTCGCCGACGAAGACCTGAGCATCGACTTCTCCCAGCACACGACGCCCGGCGACAAGGTGGCCGTGGTGGTCACCTCGCCGCTGACGGTCAACGAGAACTGGACGCAGTTCCAGCCGGGCGAGCTGAAGGTGTTCGTGGACGGGGAGGTCCTTGCCACGTCATCCCGGCCTTGACCCGGATGCATGCGGCGGTCGACCGGCATCCCGCGGATTGCGGGCCAAGCCGGCAATGACGTTCAGATGACCGTGCGGTCCCGGTCGACCGCCTCCTCCAGCGCATCGATGAACATCGCCGGCACGTCGAAGCCGGTCTGGTTCGTGATCTCCTGGAAGCCCGTGGGACTGGTCACGTTGATTTCGGTGAGGCAGTCGCCGATCACGTCCAGGCCGATCAGCAGCAGCCCGCGCTCGGACAGCAGCGGCCCGATGGTTTCGGCGATCTCGCGGTCACGCTCGGAGATGGGCTGGGCGACGCCCTTGCCGCCGGCGGCCAGGTTGCCGCGGATCTCGCTGCCCTGCGGGATGCGCGCCAGGCAGAAGGGCGCCACCTTGCCGCCGATCACCAGCACGCGCTTGTCGCCCTGGGAGATCTCGGGCACGAAGCGCTGCACCATGAGGGTGGTGGCGCCGTGGCGGTTCAGAGTCTCGACGATGGATCCGAGATTCAGGCCGTCCGGGCCGACGCGGAAGATGCCCATGCCGCCCATGCCGTCCAGGGGCTTGAGGATGATCTCGCCGTGCTCCTCGTGGAAGCGGCGGACCTCGTCGCCCGAACGGGTCACCAGCGTGGGACTCACGAACTGGGGGAACTCCAGGATCGCCAGTTTCTCGGGATGGTCGCGCAGCGCCGCCGGCTTGTTGAACACCTTGGCGCCTTCGCGCTGCGCCTGCTCCAGCAGGTGCGTGGCGTAGAAGTACTCGGTGTCGAAGGGCGGATCCTTGCGCATCACGATCGCGTCGAAATCGCGCAGCGCGCGCCGCTCGCTGTGCCGCACCTGGAACCAGTCCTCCTCGGCCCCGGTGAGCGCGATCTCGCGCACCTGCGCATGGACCAGGTCGCCCGAACGCCAGCTCAGGTGCTGCGGCTCGCAGGCCCAGATGCGGTGCGCACGGCGCTGGGCCTCGCGCATCATGGAGAAGGTGGTGTCCTTGTAGGTCTTGAAGACCTCCAGCGGGTCGGCGACGAAGAGGATGTTCATTGCCCGCAACTGTTGCACAAAACGGCGGAATGCCTGCGGCGCGGCGGCGGGTCCCTCATTGTCGAGATGGATAAAATTGCCGCATGGATGCTGCCACCCTGAACCCCGTGCGCGAGCGCGTCGGCATCGTGCTCGCCTGCCAGGGCATGGGCGACTGCCTGTTCGCGCAGTCCGTGATCCGGGTGCTGGGAAAGACCTCGGACTACAGCTTCGACCTGTTCACGCACCACCCCGAGCTGTTCCGGTCCTGCCCGTACGTGGACGGCGTCTTCCCCATGGACGAAGCGCGCATCCAGGCCTATCCGCACAAGACGGCGACGCTGTTCGAGCTGGACAAGCTGCCGCACTGGCGCATGGACACCTTCGACTTCCTCAGCATCCCGCTCGGCCTGGGCGGCCTGAGCTTTCGCGAGAAGCAGCTGGAGTACTTCCCGAGCGAGCCGGACCAAGCGCAGGCCTTCGACGTGGTGCTGAACACCTCGAAGACCTGGGCCACGCGCAGCTGGCCGACCGAGTACTGGCAGCGCCTGGCCGACGAGCTGGTGGCCCGCAGCCTGAGCGTGGCGGTCGTCGGCAAGGACGTTCCGAGCCCCGCCGACAGGATGGTCAAGAGCTCGCCCGAGCTGCGCGGCGTGGTGAACCTCACCAACCGCCTGTCCCTGGACCAGACCTACTACACGCTGCGCAAGGCCGGCGTCTTCGTGACCGGGCAGAACGGCTTGTCCGTGCTCGCCGGCGCGACCGACACGCGCCTGGTGGTGCTGGGCATGTCGATCGAGTGGAGCAAGCGCGCCATCTACCGCCACGAGGACCCGCACTACAAGGTCAGCTACGTGAGCGGCACCTGCCAGACCTACTGCGGCCGGGCGTCGGACTGCCCGGTGCCCGAGCACCAGGGCGAGCTGCGCTGCGTGCCCGGCTACGAGGCGGTGCGCGACGCGGTGCAGGCAGCCATCGCGGCGGAAGATCTCTGAACGTCGCCGGCGCGGCGGCGCTCACGCGAGCGTGCGTCGCGCGATCCCTTCCAGCCAGGCGGCGACTTCCTGCGGGCGGGTGACCGGCAGCATGTGCCCGGCGCCGGAGATGAGCTCCAGGCTCGCGGACGGCAGCTTGCGCCGCAGCCCTTCGCCCTGGTTGCGCCAGTCGAGCACCCGGTCCCCGTCACCGAACATCACCCCCACGGGCAGGCGCAGTTCGCCGTAACGCTGCTGCTGGTAAGGCAGGTCGCCCTCCACCCCGAGCATGTCCTCGGACGCGGCGCAAAAAGCCGAGGGCCGCAGGCCCAGCAGCCCGCCTCCCCGCAGCGGAAAGTCGCGCGGCGCTGTTTCCGGCCCGAACATGAAGGCCAGCGCCCCGCGGCTGCTCAGGACGGCCAGCGGCACGGCGACCGTGTGCGCGATGAAGCGCCGCAGCCAGGTCCTGCGCAAGGCGAACAGCCGGAAGGGCTCGGGCACGTCGCGCGCCTGGTGCGTGAGGGGCGCGAGCAGGGCCAAGCCGGCGATCGCCCGCGGATCCTGCAGGGCGGCCGACAGCGCGATCGTGCCCCCCAGCGAATGGCCCACCAGCAGCGGCGGCTGCGGCAGTTGCAAGGCTCCGATGAAATCCAGCACCAGGCGGCCTTGCGCCGCGACGCCGGCCTTGCCTGCATCCACCCGCGGCGAGCGTCCCGAACCGGGGCGGTCGATCAGCACCAGCCGCCAGCGCTGCGCGAGCTCCGCCAGCGGGAGGTACTCGAAGTGCTTCATCTGGCCCGCCAGTCCGTGGACGAAGACGATGGCCGGCCCTTGCCCGAGCGAGCGGTAGTGGATGCGCTCGCCGTCGACCCCCACGAAGTCGCCCTCGGGCGGGAAGGCCTGCGTCACCTTGCGGGCCACGAAAGCGGTGAAGAGCGCGAAGCCGGCCAGCGCGACGAGCGCGACGAGCAGCAGCGTGATCAGCAAGTGCATGCCCTTCAGCGCACCGCTTCGCCCTGCCGGCCGAAGCGCAGGGCACCGTCGCGCAGGGGCGTGAACTTCAGGGACAGCAGGTCCAGCACGTAGTTCTGGTAGACGCGCCAGGGCTTGTGCGTGCCCTGGCGCGGCAAGGCGTCGGCGGCGCGCAGGATGTAGCCGGATTGCAGGTCCAGCGCCGGCCGGGTCTCGCCCGTCTCGCCTTCGTGCACCGGCATGGCGACGTCCAGCCGCTGGTCGCGCAGGTGGTTGAGCACGCGGCAGACCTGGCGCGCGATCAATTCCGCCTTGAGCGTCCAGGACGCATTGGTGTAGCCCATGGCCATGGCGAAATTCGGCACCCCCGCGAGCATCATGCCCTTGTACGACAGGGCCTGCGCCAGCTCCAGGGGGCGGCCGTCGACCGCGATGCGCGCGCCGCCGAACAGCTGCAGGCGCAGGCCGGTCGCGGTAACGACGATGTCGGCGGGCAGCTCCTCGCCCGAGGCGAGCTTCAGGCCGGAAGCCGTGAAGCGCTCGACCTGGTCGGTCACGATGGACGCACGGCCCGCGCGCAGCGCGGCGAACAGGTCCGCATCGGGAACGATGCACAGGCGCTGGTCCCAGGGCTGGTAGCGAGGCTGCAGGTGCCTGGCGTCCACGCCGCTGCTTCGCTGCGCCTGCCGCACCAACCACGCGCCCGTGGCTTGCGGACGGCGGCGCGCGAGCTGGTAGATCGCGCTCGCGAGGAGGATGTTCTTCCAGCGGATCAGGCGATACGCGAAGCGGCGCGGCAGCATGCGCTGCAAGGCGCGCCCGATCGCGTCGCGTCCCGGGATCGCCAGGATGTAGCTGGGCGAACGCTGCAGCATGGTCACGTGCGCGGCCTGCTGCGCCAGCGCCGGGATCAGCGTCACCGCGGTGGCGCCGCTGCCGATCACGACGATGCGCTTGCCCGCGACCTCCAGCCCCTGCGGCCAGTGCTGCGGATGCACCACGCGGCCCGCGTAACTGTCGCGGCCCGGGATCTCCGGCG
Source organism: Ramlibacter sp. G4-7 (assembly GCF_057784995.1). Lineage (NCBI taxonomy): Bacteria > Pseudomonadati > Pseudomonadota > Betaproteobacteria > Burkholderiales > Comamonadaceae > Ramlibacter > Ramlibacter sp. G4-7. The sequence continues at coordinate 41,030 of NZ_JBYNTT010000022.1, read as the reverse complement.
CATGGCCGCGCGCGTAGTCGTAGTAGCCGCTGCAGAAGAAGAGGAAACGGCAGCGCAGCGTGCGCGGCTGGCCGCCGGCGTCGACCTGCACCGTCCAGCGCGCCTCGCTGCTGCTCCAATCCGCGGCGGTCACGCGGTGGCCAAAGCGCATCGCCGGCAGCAGGCCCTCCTCGCGCGCCGTGTCGTGCACGTAGTCGCGGATGGCCGCGCCCTGCGCGATCACGGCATCGCTCGTCCAGGGCCGGAAGGTGAAGCCCAGGGTGAACATGTCGGAATCCGAGCGCACGCCGGGATAGCGGAACAGGTCCCAGGTGCCGCCGATCGCCGCGCGGCCCTCCAGGATCACGAAGCTGCGGTCGGGGCATTGCGTGCGCAGGTAGTGGCCGGCGGCGATGCCGGAGATGCCGGCGCCGACCACGACCACATCGACGTCGTGCAGTTCCATCTCAACGCTCCGCGGCCAGCTGCCGCCAGCGCCGCACGAGCAGGGGCTGGTAGTTGGCGCCGAGCACGCGCTCCATCGCGTGCAGCGCATGCGCGTCCGGGCCTATGAGGATGCGGCGCGCGTTGCGGCGCACGCCCGCGAGGATGCGCTGCGCCGCCTGCGCCGGGGTGGTGACCTGCAGCAGGCGCTCGGAGCGCCGGCGAAAACCCGCCGCGTCGAGCCCCGCTGCTCGCAGCAGACCGTCGTCGACGCGCATGGACTGCGCGATGCGCGTGGAGATGCCGCCCGGATGCACGCAGCTGGCGCTCACGGGCGCGCCGGCCAGTTCCAGCTCCATGCGCAAGGCCTCGGTGTAGCCGCGCACGGCGAACTTGCTGGCGTTGTAGGCGGCCTGCGTGGGCATGGCGACGATGCCGGCGATGCTCGAGATGTTCACGATGTGCCCGTCGCCGCTGGCATGCAGGTGCGGCAGGAAGGCCTGCGTGCCGTGCACGACGCCCCAGAAATTGATCCCCATGATCCACCGGAAATCTTCGATGCCGACGCTGGAAGCGGCTGCCGCCAGCGCGACACCGGCGTTGTTGATCACGAGGTTGACCTGCGGATGCGCAGCCCTGCACTCGGCGGCCCAGGCGAACACCGCGTCCCGCTGCCTCACATCGAGGATGGCCGTGGTGCAGGCAGCGCCCAGCGCCCGCGCTTCGGCGGCTGTCCGCGCCAGCCCCTCCGCGTCGATGTCGCCCAGTGCCAGCCGCGCGCCGTCGGCGGCCAGTTGCAGGGCGAGCGCCCGGCCGATGCCCGAGCCCGCGCCCGTGATGGCGGCCACCTTGCCGCGGAAATCTTCCATGCGTCTCCTCCTGCGTCCCGGCGTGAACAATGACGCCCGCCCGCCACCGGTCGGCGCCGGGCGGCATGGAGATTTGTAATTATTTGTATGACGATGTGAACACTCTTTGGAGGAGTTCTCATGTCGCACACCAAGCTTTCCGCTCTCGCCCTGGCGCTGGCCTGCCTCGCAGCCCCCGCCGTGGCCGCCGACTACGACTTCGACGGCGCGCTTCAGTCCTATCGCAGCGGCCGCATGTCGGAAGCCTATGGCCGCATGCTGACGCTGGGCCTCAAGGGTGACCCGGACGCCGCCCGCATCGCTTTGTTCCTGGGCGAGCAAGGCCCCATGGTCTACGGCGCGCTCTGGGAACTGACGGACACCGACGCCCAGCAACTGCGCAAGGTCTCCATGCGCCCGTCGCTGCGCCCGCAGCCGCAGCCGGACCCCGCCGGCTACGACGCCACCGGCATCGGCCAGTGGCCGGTGCGCAGCGAAGCCCTCGCCGGCAAGTGAGCGCAGGAGTCTGGGCGGCAGGCAAACGGGCCCGCCTCCAGACTGCTTAGATCTCGACCTTGCTGCCCAACTCCACCACGGAGTTGTTCGGCAGGTTGAGGAAGTCCGCGGCAGCGCTGGCGTTGTGGTGCATCTGCGCGAACAGCTTCTCGCGCCACTGCGCCATGCCGCCCCCGATGGTGGGCACCACCACGTCGCGCGAGAGGAAGTAGCTGGTGGTCATGGGGTCGAGCTCGCAGCCGCGCGTGCGCACATGCTCCAGTGCGCGCGGCACGTCCGGGTCGTTCTTGAATCCGTAGTGCAGCGTGACCTGCCAGCAGTCGTGCCCCAGCGACTCGATTTCGGCGCGCTTGTCCAGGCCGACCCAGGGCACCGGATGGTTGCGCACCGTCACGAACAGGTTGTGGTCGTGCAGCACCTTGTTGTGCTTCAGGTTGTGCAGCATGGCATTGGGCACCGTGCCGGGTTCCGCGGTCAGGAAGACCGCCGTGCCGGGCACGCGCAGCGGCGGCGCGGTGAACACCGATTCCAGGAAGCTTCGCAGGTCGATGGCGTCGGTGCGCAACTTCTCGTTCAGGATGTCGCGGCCGCGCTTCCACGTCATCATCAGCGTGAAGACCATGCCGCCGATCATCAGCGGGAACCAGCCGCCATCGACCAGCTTGAGCAGGTTGGAGGCGAAGAAGGTGATGTCGACGACGAAGAACCAGCCCGTGGCGACGATGCACAGCCACAGCGGGTACTTCCAGCCGTAGCGGATGACGAAGAAGGTCAGCGTCGTCGTGATCAGCATGTCCAGGGTCACGGCGATGCCATAGGCCGAAGCCAGGTTGCTGGAGGAGCGGAACATCACCACGGCGATGACGATGGCGACGAACAGCCCCCAGTTCACCGCCGGCAGGTAGATCTGGCCGGTATCGCGCACGCTGGTGTGCTGCACGTTCAGGCGTGGCAGGTAGCCGAGCTGCACCGCCTGCTTGGTCACGCTGAAGGCGCCGGTGATCAGGGCCTGCGAGGCGATGACCGTGGCCGCGGTCGCCAGGACCACCAGGGGCACCAGGGCCCAGTCCGGCGCCATCATGTAGAACGGATTCTTCACCGCCTCGGGCCGCGCCAGCAGCAGCGCGCCCTGGCCGAAGTAGTTGAGGGTCAGGCAGGGCATCACCACGCTGAACCAGGCCAGCCGGATCGGCTTCTTGCCGAAGTGGCCGAGGTCGGCATAGAGCGCCTCGGCGCCGGTGACGCACAACACCACCGCGCCCAGGATGATGAAGGTCACGCCCGGGTTCGCCCACATGAAGCGCATCGCGTAGAGCGGGCTGATGGCCTTGAGGATCTCCGGATGCTTGACGATCTCCGAGACGCCCAGCGCGGCGATGGTGAAGAACCACACCAGCGTGATCGGGCCGAAGAACTTGCCGATGCCGCCGGTGCCGCGCTTCTGGACCAGGAACAGGCAAAGCAGCACGATCAGGGTGAGCGGAATCACCCAGTCCTCGAAGTTCGGCGACACGACCTTCAGGCCCTCGACCGCGGACAGCACCGAAATCGCCGGCGTGATGACGCCGTCGCCGTAGAACAGCGAGGTGCCGAAGATGCCCACCGCGAGCAGCACCGGGCGCAGCTTCGGCTTGTCCTTCACCGCCTGCGAGGCCAGCGCCAGCATGGCGATCAGGCCGCCCTCGCCGTTGTTGTCGGCCCGCAGGACCAGCACCACGTACTTGATGGAGACGATGACGGTCAGCGTCCAGAAGAAGATGGACAGGATGCCGTACACGTTGTTCGGGGTGAACGGCACGTGCCCGCCTCCGAACACCTCCTTCACGGCGTACAGGACGCTGGTGCCGATGTCACCGTAGACGACACCGATGGCGCCGAGGGTCAGCGCGGCAAGCGACGATTTCGAGTTCTGCACGAACAGCCCCGTCCCGGACAGGGTCCGGCGGGGTCTTGAACTTGGGGAGCGTTATTGTGCGCCCGCGCGGCCGGCTTGCCGGGCCGATGTTGCGGTGCAGCAACCGAGCCGGCGCGCCGTCAGTCGTAGACCTCGGCTTCGGGGTCCGTGGCTTCGAGCTCGTAGCTCGCCGCCAGCATGGCGAGGCGGCCGATCACGCCATACATATAGAAGCGGTTGGGCGCACTCGCTCCCGGCTTCTGGCCGGGTTGAGGTAAGCGCGTACTCTCCGCGAAAGCGAGCGGTACGAAGCTGGAGCCCGGCGCATTGAGGTTTTCGTCCGTGCCGCGCTCGGCGTGGATGCGGTAGAAGCCGCCCACCACGTAGCGGTCCATCAGATACACGACGGGCTCGGCCACGGCCTCGTTGATGCGTTCGGCCGTGAGCACGCCTTCCTGGATGATCACGTCGGTGATGGCCTGCCCGGTCTTGACCACCGGCGGCTTGTTCTTCGGCCGCTGGCGGATGGCATCGAGGTCCTTCACGTCGCGCACGGTCATGATGCCCATGCCGGAGGTCCCGTTGTCGGCCTTGACGACGACGAAGGGCTTCTCGTTGATGCCGTATTCCTTGTACTTCTTGCGGATCTTGGACAGCAGCGCGTCGACGTTGGAGCGCAGGCACTCCATCCCTTCCTGCTTGTGGAAATCGAGCTCGCCGCAGCGGTTGAACATCGGGTTCACCAGCCAGGGATCGATGCCCAGCATCTTGCCGAAGCGCTTGGCCACCTCCTCGTAGCTCTGGAAGTGGCGGCTCTTGCGCCGCACGGACCAGCCGGCGTGCAGCGGCGGCAGCAGGTACTGCTCGTGCAGGTCCTCCAGGATGCCGGGCGCGCCGGCCGTGAGGTCGTTGTTCAGGAGGATGGTGCAGGGGTCGAAGTTCTTCAGGCCCAGGCGCCGCTTGCTGCGCACCACCGGCTCCAGCGTGATCCTGTCGCCGCCGGGCAGCTCGATGGGCGTGGCCTTCTTGATGGCGGGATCGATGGAGCCGATCTTCACGTTGAGCCCCGCCATGCGGAAGATCTTCTGCAGCTGGGCGATGTTGCTCAGGTAGAAGGTGTTCCTCGTGTTCTCCGGTATGACCAGCAGGTTCTTGGCCTCCGGGCAGATCTTCTCGATCGCCGCCATCGCCGCCTGCACCGCCAGCGGCAGCATGTCGTTGGTCAGGTTGTTCCAGCCGCCGGGATACAGGTTGGTGTCCACCGGCGCCAGCTTGAAGCCGGCATTGCGGATGTCCACCGAGCAGTAGAACGGGGGCGTGTGCTCCATCCACTCCAGGCGGAACCAGCGCTCCACCGCCGGCATCGATTCCAGGATGCGCTGCTCGAGTTCGTTGATCGGGCCGGTCAGGGCCGTGATGAGATGCGGAACCATGCGGCCCTCTTGTTGTTGTGGGGGATCAGGTCCGCACTTCGCCGTTGCCCAGGACGATCCATTTCAGGGAGGTGAGGCCTTCGATGCCCACGGGGCCGCGGGCGTGGAACTTGTCGGTGCTGATGCCGATCTCCGCGCCCAGGCCGTATTCGAAGCCGTCGGCGAAGCGCGTGCTGGCATTGACCATCACGCTTGCCGAATCCACCTCGCGCAGGAAGCGCTGCGCGTGCAGGTGGTCGCGGGTGACGATGGCGTCGGTGTGGTGCGAGGAATAGCGGTTGATGTGGGCGATGGCCTCGTCCACGCCGGCCACCAGCTTGACGCTGATGATGGGCGCGAGGTACTCCTCGGACCAGTCCTGCTCGGTCGCGTCCTTCAGGTCGGCGCCGCGCACCTGCGCCAGGATGGCCCTGGCCTCCGGGTCGCAACGCATCTCCACGCCCTTGGCGGCGAAGATCGCGCCGATCTCGGGCAGGAAGGCCTTGGCCACGCCGCGCGCCACCAGCAGGCTTTCGCTGGCGTTGCAAGGGCTGTACTTCTGCGTCTTGGCGTTGTCCGCGAGGCTCACCGCCATCGCGACGTCGCAGGGATCGTCGACGTAGACATGGCAGTTGCCGTCGAGGTGCTTGATCACCGGCACCTTCGCTTCGCGCGAGATGCGCTCGATCAGGCCCTTGCCGCCGCGCGGGATGACCACGTCCACGTACTCGGGCATCGTGATCAGCTGGCCCACGGCCTCGCGGTCGGTGGTCTGCACCAGTTGCACCGCCTCCGCCGGCAGGCCGGCTTCGACCAGCGCCTGCTGCACCAGGCGCGCGAGCGCCTTGTTCGACTCGATCGCCTCCGAGCCGCCGCGCAGGATGCACGCATTGCCGCTCTTGATCGACAGGCTCGCGGCCTCGATCGTCACGTTCGGCCGGCTCTCGAAGATCATGCCGAAGACGCCCAGCGGCACGCGCATCTGGCCCACGCGGATCCCGCTGGGCTGCTGCTTCATGCCGAGCACCTCGCCGATGATGTCGGGCATCGTGGCGAGCTGCTCGCAGCCGACCGCGAGCGTCTCGATGGTCCTGGGCGTGAGCTTCAGGCGGTCGACCATCGGAGCGGACAGGCCGGCGGCGGTCGCGCGCGCGATGTCCTGGGCGTTGGCGGCCTGCAGCGCGTCACCGCTCGCGCGCAGCAGGGCGGCCAGCCCGCGCAACACCTGGCTCTTCTCGGCGGCCGACGCCGCGGCCATGCGAGCAGAAGCCGCCCGGGCCTGCAGCCCGAGGCCATGCATGTGCTCGGCGATATTCACGGCATTCATCTGTTCATTATCCGCGCGCCGGATGGGGCCTGCCGGAACACTCCAGGCACAGCCCCAGCGCGAGTTGGCGGAGGGCTTGCCAGCCGTCGGTTGGCCAGCCGGGCGCCTTCAGCCCCTTCACGATCCCGTCCACTACATGGGCGCCATGCAGCAGGTTTTCCAGTGCCGTGGTGGACAACCGGGGCAGGACGCGCTCGAACAGCTTTTCCTTCAGGCCCCAGACGCGCTGCTCGCGCAGCGCCATGGGCAGCGGCCGGCCCTCCGCCATGGCATCTTTCACGCGCTTGAGGGCGCGGATGTCCTCGGCCAGCGTGTAGTGCACCAGCACCTCCGCCTCGCCCTCGGCCTGCAGGCCGTCCAGCATGCGCTGCACGCGGGCCACCTGCCCGGCGAGCACCGCTTCCGAGAGCTTGAACACGTCGTAGCGGGCCACGTTCAGCACCGCGCTTTCGACCTGGTCGAAGCGCAGCTCGCCGGCGGGATAGAGCAGCGCCAGCTTCTGGATCTCCTGGTGGGCGGCCAGCAGGTTGCCCTCGACGCGGTCGGCGAAGAACTGCAGGGTACGCTGGCCCTCCTCGCCCGCGAGCACGCGCTGGTTGTTGCGGGCCAGGCGCTGGGAGATCCATTGCGGCAGCGCACTGCGCTCCACCGGCTGCACCTCGATGGCCACGCCGCCGTTCTCGAGCGCGGCGAACCAGGCCGATTTCTTCGTCTGGAAGTCCAGGCGCGGCAGCAGGACCAGCGTCAGGGTGCTGTCGTTGCCCTGCGCACCCTCGGCGACCTGCTGCAAGGCGGTGCTGCCGTCCTTGCCCGGCTTGCCCGAGGGAATGCGGATCTCCACGATCTGCTTGTCCGCGAACAGGCTGAGCGAACCGCCCGCGGCCAGGACCGCGCTCCAGTCGAAGTGGGCGCCGGCCACCGTGTGCACGGTGCGCTCGGTATGGCCCTGGGCGCGTGCCGCCGCGCGGATCGCGTCCGCGGCCTCCTGCACCAGCAGCGGCTCGTCGCCGTGCAGTGTGTACAGCGGCCGCAGGCCGCGTTCGAGGTGTTGGCTGAGTTGGGCAGGGGCAAGCTGCATGCCGGGAGTTTACCGGCCGCCCCCGTCAGGCCCGGGCCAGTCCGAGCTCCCGGTGTCGCTCCACCGCCACCTTGCGGAAGATCTCCACCGCCTTGTCCATCAAGGCGTGGGTGATGGTCAGGGGCGGCGCGAAGCGGATCACGGTGTCGTGCGTCTCCTTGGACAGCACGCCGGCCGCGGCCAGGCGCAAGACCAGGTCGCGCGCCGTGGTGCAGGACGGATCGATCTCCACGCCGATCCACAGTCCGCGGCCGCGCACGTCGCGGATCAGCGGCTTCACTTCCTCCTGCACCTCGCGCAGGCGCTTGAACAGGTACTCGCCCTTGGCCGCGCAATTGGCGACCAGGCCTTCCTCTTCCAGCACCTTCAGCCCTTCCAGGGCCACGGCCGCGGCCAGCGCATTGCCGCCGAAGGTGGAGCCGTGGCTGTTCGGCACGAAGACCTGCATCACCTTGTCGTCGGCGCAAAAGGCGCTCACCGGCAGCAGCCCCCCGCCCAGGGCCTTGCCCAGGATCAGCGCGTCGGGCCGGATGCCCTCGTGTTCGAAAGCGAACCAGGTGCCAGTGCGCCCCAGGCCCGCCTGCACTTCGTCGTCGATCAGCAGCACCTGGTTGGCGGTGCACCACGCGCGCAAGTCCCGGAAGAAGCCCGGCGGCGGCACCACCACGCCCGCCTCTCCCTGGATCGGCTCGATCAGCACGGCGCAGGTGTTGGCCGTGGCGGCGGCCTTGACGCTGGCCATGTCACCGTAGTCGAAATGCTGGAAGCCGCCGCAGAAGGGGCCGAAGCCCGCGCGGTACTCCTCCTCGCTGGAGAAGCCGATGATCGTGCTGGTGCGCCCGTGGAAGTTGCCGCGCGCGACCAGGATGCGCTGCTCGCCGTCCGGGATGCCCTTGACGCGGTGGCCCCAGCGGCGCGCGCACTTGATCGCGGTCTCCACCGCCTCGGCGCCGGTGTTCATGGGCAGGACGCGCTCGAAGCCCGTCACCTGGCTGAGTTTCTCCAGCAGGGGCCCGAGCGTGGTGCTGTAGTAGGCGCGGGACATCACCGCCACCTTCTCCATCTGGCGCTGCGCCGCCGCGACGATGCGCGGATGCAGGTGGCCGTGGCTCACCGACGAGTACGCGCTCATCATGTCGATGTATTCGCGCCCGTCCACGTCCCACACCAGGCAGTCCTTCGCGTGGTCGACCACCACCGGCACGGGAGCGTAGTTGCGCGCGCCGTAGTGCCCTTCCTTGACGATGTGCGACTGGGTGGACGAGGTTCCGGTGGCATCCATGGCGAAGCTCCCACGTGTAGCCCCAAGATGGGGCTGTCGGCTGCGCATCGCAAGTGCGCAAGCACGACAACAGCCGAAAGGTTCGCACCGCCGGACCGGCGGAGGTGTAGGACCGCGTCGCCGGCCCGGGGCTGGCGCGACAGTCCGCCTGTGGCGCCCCGTCCGACAGGCGCGCCCGGCCGCGCCCGGTCAGGCCTGCAGCGTGCGCAGGGCCGCCAGGCGCCGCATGAGCTGCCGCACCAGGTCGCTCTGCATGTCGCGGTACATCAGCGACTCCTCGGCTTCCTTGGCCAGGGCGGCGGATTCGTTGAAGGAAATGTCCCGGTGCTGTTCCAGCTCGGTTTCCGGAATCAGCTCCTGGCCCTGCGCGTTGCGCACGCGGAAGCGGATGCGGCTGCGCAGCTGGAATTCGGTCACCTGGCCGGTGGAGTTCAGCCCCACCACGGTCTTTTCGCGCAGTTCCTGCAGCAGGTCGAACACGACCTGGCTGGCGGCCGCGGGCGCCGCCGGGGCGGAAGCGGCGCCGCCGGCGGGCGTGGCGGCGGCAGCCGTCGCCAGCACGCGCACCTTGCCGTCCGAGGCGATCGAGCGCCGCAGTTCGGCCGCGAGCGGCGAGCTCTCCGGCGCGTTCAGCACGAGCGTGTCGAAGGCGAAGTCGGGCGCCTTGCGCAGATGGAAACCGCAGCCGGCCAGCAGGCTGGCGCCGAGGAGCGGAAAGACGTCCCTGCGCTTCATACGACCACGTTCACCAGGCGACCGGGCACGACGATCACCTTCTTGGGCGCCGCGCCGCCGCTGAACTTGGTGAAGCCTTCGCTGGCCAGGGCGATCTTCTCGATTTCGGCCTTGCCCGCGTCCGCGCGCACCAGGATCGAGCCGCGCAGCTTGCCGTTGACCTGCAGCATGAGCTCGACCTCGTCCTGCTTGAGCGCCCCTTCGTCGACCTTCGGCCAGGGTGCGTCGAGCAGATCGCCGTTCACGGCGGCATAGCCCAGCTCCTTCCACAGCCCGCAGGCGATGTGCGGCGTCACGGGATACAGCACGCGCAGCAGCAGGCCGAAGCCCTCGCGCAGCGCGGCCTGCGCCCCCGGCTCGCCCTCGCCCTTGAAGTCCTCCAGCGCGTTGAGCATCTTCATCGCGCCCGAGACCACGGTGTTGTACTGCATGCGCTGGTAGTCGTAGTCCACCTGGCGCAGCGCGGTGTGCAACTCGCGCCGCAGCGCCTGCGCCTGCTTGCCGTAGCTGGCGGCCTTCACCTCGCCGCCGGCGCCCAGCTTCGCGCCGAAGTTCCAGACGCGGCGCAGGAAGCGGTAGCTGCCTTCCAGGGCGGCGTCGTTCCACTCCAGCGTCGCCTCGGGCGGCGCCGTGAACATCGTGTACAGGCGGGCGGTGTCGGCGCCGTAGCGCTCGATGAGCTCCTGCGGATCGACGCCGTTGTTCTTGGACTTGGACATGGTGGTCCAGCCCTCGTAGGTCACCGGCTGGCCGTCGGCCTTCGCCGTGGCGGAGATCACCTTGGCGTGTTCGTCGCGCTGGATGTCCAGTTCGTGCGTCCAGAAATACTGCTTGCCGGTGGCGGTGCGCGAGAACGCTTCGTTGAGCACCATCCCTTGCGTCAGCAGCCGGGTGAACGGCTCGTCGATCTTCACCAGGCCCAGGTCGCGCATCACCTTGGTCCAGAAGCGCGCGTACAGCAGGTGCAGGATCGCGTGCTCGATGCCGCCGATGTACTGGTCCATCGGCATCCAGTACTGCGTGCCGCTAGCGACCATCTTCTCGTCGTTCCTCGGGTCGCAATAGCGCATGAAGTACCAGGACGAGTCCACGAAGGTGTCCATGGTGTCCGTCTCGCGGCGCGCGTCGCTGCCGCACACGGGGCACTTGCAGGCGAGGAAGTCCTCGCGCTTGTTCAGCGGGTTGCCGCTGCCGTCCGGCACGCAGTCCTGCGGCAGGACGACCGGCAGGTCCTTCTCCGGCACCGGCACGGCGCCGTGCACGTCGCAGTGGATGATCGGGATCGGCGTGCCCCAGTAGCGCTGGCGGCTGATGCCCCAGTCGCGCAGGCGCCAGGTGGTCTTCATCTCGCCCAGGCCCTTTTGCTGCAGGTGGTGCGCCACCGCCTTGACCGCCTCCTGGTACCGGAAGCCGCTGAAGATGTCGGAGTTGATCGTGACCCCGTTCTCCTTGTCGGCGTACCAGTCCTGCCAGTGCCGGTAGTCGTAGTCCTGGCCGTCGACGTGCACCACCTGCACGATCGGCAGGCCGTACTTCAGGGCGAAGGCGAAGTCGCGCTCGTCGTGGCCCGGCACGCCCATCACGGCGCCGTCGCCGTAGCCCATGAGCACGTAGTTGCCGACCCAGACCTCCACCGGCTCGTGGGTGAGCGGATGCATCACCTTCAAGCCCGTGGGCATGCCTTCCTTTTCGCGCAGCGCCAGTTCGGCTTCCGTGGTGCCGCCCTTCTTGCACTCCTCGATGAACTGCGCGAGCTTGGGATTCGACTGCGCCGCGTGCGTCGCCAGCGGGTGCTCGGGCGCGACCGCGCAGAACGTCACGCCCATGATCGTGTCCGCGCGCGTGGTGAACACGTACATGCGGCCGTCGCCGATCGGCTTGCCGTCCTGGCCGCGGATGTCGTGCGTGAAGGCGAAACGCACGCCCTCGCTGCGGCCGATCCAGTTCTCCTGCATCAGCTTCACGCGCTCAGGCCAGCCGTCCAGGTCCTTCTGCACGTACTCCAGCAGCTCCTGGGCGTAGTCGGTGATCTTCAGGTAGTAGCCCGGGATCTCGCGCTTTTCGACCACCGCGCCGGTGCGCCAGCCCTTGCCGTCGATCACCTGCTCGTTGGCCAGCACGGTCATGTCCACCGGGTCCCAGTTCACGACCTGGGTCTTGCGGTAGGCGATGCCCTTTTCCAGCATCTTCAGGAACAGCCACTGGTTCCACTTGTAGTAGCTCGGATCGCAGGTGGCGATCTCGCGCGACCAGTCGATGGCCAGGCCCATGGCCTGCATCTGGCCCTTCATGTACGCGATGTTCTCGTACGTCCACTTCGCGGGCGGCACCTTGTTCTTCAGCGCCGCGTTCTCCGCCGGCAGGCCGAAGGCGTCCCAGCCCATGGGCATCAGGACGTTGTAGCCGTTCATGCGCAGGTAGCGCGTCAACATGTCGTTGATCGTGTAGTTGCGCACGTGCCCCATGTGGAGCTTGCCCGAGGGGTAGGGCAGCATCGAGCAGGCATAGAACTTCTTGCGGCCCGCCTCCTCCGTCACGCGGTACGCGTCGCGCGCCGTCCACTCGGCCTGGGCGGCCTTTTCCACCGCCAGGTGGTTGTACTTGTCTTCCATGATCGCGAAATTGTAGGGGCGACCCCCTGCCCCGCCTTATTTGGAGGGTTCTGCGACGAACCCGATGCGGGACAGCCCCGCCCTGTGGGCAATGCCCATGACCTCCACCACCTTGCCGTACGGGACGCCCTGGTCGGCCCGCAGCTGGATCTCGGTGTCCGGATTCTGTTTCGCCGCGGCGGCGAGATGGGTAGCGAGTTGTTCCGGCGTGGCCGGCTTGTCGTTGAGGAAGACCTGCCCCGCCTTGTCCACCACCACGGTGACGAACTTCGGTGCATCGCCCGGTTGCGTGCCTTCGGCCCGGGGCAGGTCCAGCCGGATCGAGCTGGCGAGCAGGGGCGCGGTGATGATGAAGATGACCACCAGCACCAGCATCACGTCCACCAGGGGCGTGACGTTGATCTCGCTCATCGGCGGCTCGCCCTGGGTGCGTTCCAGCCGGCCGAAGGGCATGGCTACTCCGCCTCGACGGGCTGGCGGGCGCCGTGGGTCAGCAGTTCGCGCAGGTCGAAGGCGAAGCCTTCCAGGTCCGCCTCGATGCGGCCGATCAGGCGGCCGAAGATGTTGTAGCCCAGGACGGCGGGGATCGCCACCGCGAGCCCGGCGGCGGTCATGACCAGGGCCTCGCCCACGGGCCCCGACACCTTGTCGATCGTGATCTGGCCGGCGTTGGCGATGCCGGTGAGCGCGTGATAGATGCCCCAGACGGTCCCCAGCAGGCCCACGAATGGTGCAGTGGAGCCGACGGTGGCCAGCAGCACCTGCCCGAACTGCAGCTTGCCGAGCACGGCATGCAGGGCGTTGCGCAGCAGGCGCGTGAGCTGCTGCGAGCGGTCGCCGGCGGCAGCCAGCGAGCCGGAGGCGGTTTCCTCGCTGGCGACGATCAGCGGCAGCACGAGCGCCTCGCGGTCGAAGGCCTGCACCTTGCTGCGTGCTTCGGGCAGCGATCCGGCCTGCCAGAAGGCGGCCGTGCTGCGGGCGACACCGATGCGGGCGCGCTGCAGCATCCAGACCTTCCACAGGATCACGACCCAGCTCGCGACCGACATGGCGAACAGCAGGATCGCCACCGCCTGGGTGACGGCGTCGCCCTGGCGGAACAGGTCCGTGAAGCTCATGCGGCCCGCCGCCGGAGGCGGGCGCGCCTCCCTCGGGGAGGCAGGACGGGTGCGACGCAGCGACCGTGGGGGGTCATCGCCTCAACGCAGGCCGAGGACGTCGAACATGTCGAACAGCCCCTTCTGCTGGCCGGCGAGGAAGCGCACCGCCCGCAGGCTGCCCTGGGCGTAGGTCGCGCGGCTGGCGGAACGGTGGACGATCTCGATGCGCTCGCCGGTGCCGGCGAAGAGCACCGTGTGGTCGCCGACGATGTCGCCGCCGCGGATGGCGGAGAAACCGATGGTGGACGGGTCGCGCTCGCCGGTGTGCCCGTGGCGCTCGTACACCGCGCAGTCCTTCAGGTCGCGGCCGAGCGCCTGCGCGATCACCTCGCCCATCTTGAGCGCGGTGCCCGAGGGCGCATCCACCTTGTGCCGGTGGTGCGCCTCGATCACCTCGATGTCGTAGCCCGTGGCCAGCGCCTTGGCGGCCATCTCCAGCAGCTTCATGGTGACGTTCACGCCCACGCTCATGTTGGGCGCCATCACGATGGCGATGTCCTTGGCGGCCTCGGCGATCTGCGCCTTCTGCGCGTCGGTGAAACCGGTCGTGCCGATCACCGCCTTCACGCCGTGCTCGCGGCAGACCCGCAGGTGCGCCAGCGTGCCTTCGGGCCGGGTGAAGTCGATCAGGACCTGCGCGTGCGCCAGCCCCGCGGCGATCTCGGCGGTCACGGGCACGCCGCTGGCGTGTCCCAGGAAGGCGGCGGCGTCGTTGCCGATCGCGGGGCTGGAGGCCATGTCCAGCGCGCCGGCGAGGCGGCAGTCCTCGGAAGCGCGGATCGCCTCGATCAGCATGTGGCCCATGCGCCCGGAGGCGCCGGCCACCGCCACCTGGTGCTGGGTGCTGCCCGCGGGCGGCGGCTGCACCGCGCCGCTCACGGCGACCGTCCGCAAAGCCTGTGTGCTCTTGCCCATGGCGCCCTCAACGCGGCGCCGACTCGAGCGGCGGGTAGCTGGTGGGCGCCGCGGCCGCGGCGGCGGGGGCTGCCGCCGCGGGGGACGTGGACGCTGCCGCGGCTGCCGCCGCCTGGTTCTTGGACTGGAAGGCCTTGAGCTCCTCCTCGGTCGCCTCCAGGCGCGGCACCTTGCCGACCTTGCGCGTGGTGTCCAGGGTGGTCACGAACTCGGACTCGCTGGGCATGGTGTCGCCTTCGACGCGGTCCATCGCGTCGTCCTTGAAGAAGACGGCCAGGTGGCGCTTCTGCGCGTCGGTGCCGCGGCGCTTGAGCGTGAACACATAGTCCCAGCGGTCGCCGTGGAACAGGCTGGTGACCAGCGGCGTGCCCAGGACGTTGCGGACCTGCTCGCGGCTCATGCCCTTCTGCAGCGCGTCGACCTGCTCGCGCGAGATGAAGTTGCCCTGCACCACTTCCACCCTGTACGGCGTGATGGAGTTGAGCAGACTGTGCGAATAACCATCCACGGTGCTGCAGCCGCCGAGGGCGGCAAGCAACGCGGCGGCGGCCAGGACGCGGTGCCTCTGGCTCAGGGGCATGGCAGGCATGGGAGGGGCAGGCGATATGATCGGGCCATTGTAGCGGCAGCACCATGGCGAACATCGACGAACTCAAGAGCACCGGACTCAAGGCCACGCTGCCGCGGCTGAAGATCCTCGACGTCTTCCACAAGGGCGAGCAGCGCCACATGACGGCCGAAGACGTCTTCCGCGTGCTGCTGGAAGAACGCACCGACATCGGCCTGGCCACCGTCTACCGCGTTCTCACGCAGTTCGAGCAGGCCGGCATCCTGAGCCGCAGCCACTTCGAGAGCGGCAAGGCGGTCTACGAACTGAACGAAGGCCAGCACCACGACCACCTCGTGTGCCTGGACTGCGGGCGGGTCGAGGAGTTCTACGACGCCGAGATCGAGCGGCGCCAGAACGACGTGGCCAAGCTCAAGGGCTTCGAGATCGCCGACCACGCCCTGAGCCTGTACGCCCACTGCACCAAGGTCGGCTGCCCGAACCGGCCGAAGTAAACGTCTTGCCCGCAGAGGCCCGGAGGGGCTGCACTAGCTGCCCTTTTCCATCGCGCGGCGGTGGCGCTCGACGAACTCCTGGTAGGTGTCCACGCCGCGCAGCTGCAGGATCGTGTTGCGGACCGCCGCTTCCACCAGCACGGCCATGTTGCGGCCGGCGACCACCGGGATGACGGCCTTGCGCACGGGCACGCCCAGCACGTCCTGCGTGAGCGGCTCGTAGGGCAGGCGCTCGTACTCGCGCTCCATGGTCTCGCGCCGTACCAGGTGCACGATCAGGCGCAGGCGCATCTTGCGCCGCACCGCCGTCTCGCCGAAGATCGCGCGGATGTCGAGCAGGCCGATGCCGCGCACCTCCAGCAGGTTCTGCAGCAGCTCGGGACAGCGGCCCTCGATGGTCGTCTGGTTCACGCGGTAAAGATCCACCGCGTCGTCGGCCACCAGGCCGCTGCTGCGGGTGATCAGCTCCAGCCCCAGCTCGCTCTTGCCCAGGCCCGACTCGCCCGTGATCAGCACGCCCAGCCCCAGGATGTCCATGAACACGCCGTGCATGGACGTGCGTTCGGCGAAGTGCTTGGACAGGTAGGCCCGCAGCACGTCGATCACGAAGGCCGAGGGCTCGGCGGTCGAGAACATGGGGATCTGCGCCCGCTCGCACATGGACAGCAGCGCGTCGGGCGCCTGCTGGCCATCGGTGAGCACCAGCACCGGCGGCTCCAGCGTCACGATGCGGGAGATGCGGCGCGCGCAGTCTTCCTGGGTGGCGTTCGTGAGGTAGGCCACCTCGCGCTCGCCCAGGATCTGCACCCGGTAAGGGTGGATGTAATTGAGGTAGCCGACCAGGTCGGCGCCGGAGCGCGCCTTGCGCACCGCCACCTCGTCGAAGCGCCGCTCGGAAGCGCCCAGGCCCGCGACCCATTCCCACTTGAGCTGGGCCCGGTGGTCCTCGAACAGGACGTCGGCGCTGACGACGGTGGGTTTCAAACGCGCGCGCGCCTTACTGCGGCTGGGCGGACTGCCAGTCGGCGATCAGCTGGTGCAGCTGCCTGGCGTCGGCACTGTGGCGGATCTTCTCGCGCAGGGGCGCGTCGCTCAGCAGCTCGGCGATCTCGGACAGGATTTCCAGGTGCTTCTGCGTCGCCGCCTCGGGCACCAGCAGGAAGATCAGGAGGTTGACCGGCTGCTCGTCGGGGGCGTCGAAGCCGATCGGGCTGCCCAGCTGGAACAGGGCCGCCATGGGCGACTTCAGGCCCTTGATGCGGCCGTGCGGGATGGCGACGCCGTGGCCGAGGCCGGTGGAGCCCAGGCGCTCGCGGGCGAACAGGCTGTCGGTGATGAGCGCGCGGGACAGGCCGTGCAGGTTCTCGAACAGCAGGCCGGCTTCCTCGAACGCGCGCTTCTTGCTCGTGGCGTCGACGCCGACCAGGACCTGGGCGGGCGGCAGGATGGACGCGAGGCGGTTCATGGTTAGGTGGGCGGATTATGCACTCGTGACCGTGCACTGCCCCCAAACGGCCGACCTGCCTGAGCCGATGACGAAAAAGGCCCGCAAGGGGCCCCGTTGTCGTTTGCTTTACATCACCCGTTTCGGGGCGTCGCAGTGGTGGTCCTGCATGCGCGTCTTGTGGCGGCCCACCTGGCGATCCAGCTTGTCGACCAGTTCGTCCAGGGCGGCATAGAGGTCGTGATGGGCGCTCTCGGCAAAGAGGTCGTTGCCCTTCACGTGGATCCTGCACTCCGCGCGCTGCCTTCGTTCCTTTTCCTTCTGCTTTTCGACGGTGAGAAGTACCTTGATGTCCACGACCTGTTCAAAGTGACGGGTGATGCGATCGAGCTTGGTGGTCACGTAATTCCGGAGAGCGGGGGTAACTTCGAGGTGGTGACCGCTGATCGTCAGGTTCATGGAGCCTCCTGGTGGATGGAAACACGGGCGCCGTTGGCGGCGCGGGGGAAGGAAGTCGCTGTCGGTGTCTGCGACCCACTATGCCCGCCGCCTGCGACGAAGTCCATGGATATCCCTCAAGGCTCAGGCGCGAATTGCAAGCGGGATGGGGCACGCGCAAGGACCTGTGACGCCAGGCATTGCGCATGCGCATGCGGGCGGTTCCACCAGGAGACCAGAAATGCAAACGGCCCTCGAAAGGGCCGTGCAAGCACGAGCAGCGGCCGCGGGGGCCGCTGTCGCGAGAGAGGATCAGGACATGCGGATCAACGCACGCGCCAGAGCGCGGCGGCGTCGAGGCGGTTCCACTGGCCGGCCGCCTTGGGGTGCGCCTGCGCGCCCGGGCGCTCCAGGTTGCCGTGCTCGACACGTTCGGCCTGCGGTTTGTCGCGGGGCGTGTCGTTGAAGCGGTTGGTGGACTTGGGTTCCTTGTACATGATGGCTCCGTGCGAGGGCGGCTCAGCTGCCGCTGTCGCTGCTGGGGGTGCGCTTCGTTTCCTGCGAGGAGGGCGTCCGTTCCACGTACATCTGTGCGATGAACGGCCAGGCGTGGCCGCTGCGGGGACGGTGGCCGGCCAAGGTGCTGTCCTTGGCGTCGGCCGCGGCGGGACGCCAGTTCGAGCGGCTGGCATTGGGGTCGGTCGCTAGCTGGATCATCTCGGCTCCTTGCGGGGTCTATACCGGGCGGGGACCCGGGGGGATGAAGCCAATGTAGGGCGAGCTCCTGAGCTGTGGTGTCGGACGTTCTGGCCCAGCCGTGTAGGATTTGTCCTGCGATTGCGCCTCAACAGTGGCAGGCCTCTTGACCGACCAACGGAAAACACTGGACGTTTGGCCATACCCGGGCCGCCGGACGCCGCTGGGCGGGGGCTCGCGCGGCATAATCCTGGGCTTCCCAACCCCCGGGAGAGCGCTCCTTGGAAACCTACCCTAGTCGGTAGCTTTCAACGCCCGTGCCGCGGCGCGTTGGAAGCCCCCCAGCCACCGCCAGACCACAACACGAACGCACGGGACGGGAGCCATGCTCAACATCTTCACGCTCGCCAACGGCCGGCTCGTCCAGGAAGAGATCGAGTCGCTGGAGGAGCTCTCGCGCTTCCAGCCGATCTGGGTCGACCTCGAGGCGCCCACGATCGAGGAGAAGCGCTGGATCAAGCAGTACTACGGCCTGTCCATCCCGGAAGACGCGATGGACGAGGACATCGAGGAGTCCGCGCGCTTCTATGAAGAGGACAACGGCGACCTCCACATCCGCAGCGACTTCCTGATCGCCGGAGCCGGCGACGAACCGCGCGCCGTGCGGGTCGCCTTCATCCTCAACCTGATGAACAGCAGCCTCAAGAGCCATGGCGTGCTGTTCTCCATCCACGACGAGGACGTGCCGGTGTTTCGGCTGCTGCGCCTGCGTGCGCGGCGCGCGCCCGGCCTGATCGAGGATGCGAAGGAGGTGCTGCTCAAGCTCTTCGATGCGGACGCCGAATATTCGGCCGACACGCTGGAAGGCATCTACGACGAGCTCGAGGCGGTGAGCAAGCAGGTACTTTCCGGCGAGGTCACGGACACGCTGGCCGGCGAGTCGCTGGAGGCGATCGCGCGGCAGGAGGACATGAACGGGCGCATCCGCCGCAACGTGATGGACACGCGCCGGGCGGTGAGCTTCATGATGCGCAGCCGCATGCTGACCGCCGAGCAGTTCGAGGAGGCGCGGCAGATCCTGCGCGACATCGAATCGCTGGACAACCACACGGCCTTCCTGTTCGACAAGATCAACTTCCTGATGGACGCCACGGTCGGCTTCATCAACATCAACCAGAACCGCACCATCAAGATCTTCTCGGTGGCGAGCGTCGCGCTGCTGCCGCCGACCCTGGTCGCGAGCCTGTACGGCATGAACCTGCAGTTCCCCGAGCTGCAGGCGCTGGGCCGTGGCGCCTACCCCTACGTGCTGGTGCTGATGATCGCCAGCGCCCTGGTGCCCATGTGGTACTTCCACAAGCGCGGCTGGCTGCGCTAGCCGGCCCGGTCGTATGATGCGGCCCGCCATGGCCTTCGCCGCCTTCCGCTCCGCGCACCGCAGCCGCCGCTTGGGCTGGCTGCTCGCGTTCGCGCTGTGGCTGCCGGTGGCGCAATGGGCATCGGCGTCGCATGCGCTGCTGCACCTGCACGCGAGCGTGAAGGAACAGCGCGACCCGGCATCCCTGGCCGCCAGCGCCTGCGACCTGTGCGTGGTCGCGGCTGCCCTGGGCAGCGGGGCGCCGGCGCCGGTCACCGCCGCGCCGGCGGCCATCGGGCTGCCCCACGCCACGCCCTCCTTCGCCCCCCGCGCGCACCACATCGGCGCGCCCGCGCGTTTCTACGCCAGCCGCGCGCCCCCGTCCTCGCACGCCTGAAACCCGTTGCCGCGCGCCACGCGCGCGCGGCGCCCGCTTTCTTTCGTGCAGGAGGTCCTCATGGGCCGTGGATTGCGCCAGGCAGGATGGATCCTGTGCCTGGCTGCGGGGAGCGCGCTGGCGCAGCCCGCCCCTTCTTCTTCCGACACCCAGGCGCTGCGGCGCGAGCTGGACGCCATGCGCGCCGAGTACGAGCAGCGCATTCGCGCCCTCGAGCAGCGGCTGCAGGCGGCCGAACGGGCCGTCGCGACACCGGCCGCATCCGCGGTGCCGGCGTCGCCAGGACCCGTGCCTGCACCGGCGCCCGCGCAGGCCGTCGCGGTCACGCCGGCGCCTGTCCCGGCGCCCGCCAGCGGTGGCGGCTTCCAGCCGGCCCTCTCGCTGATCCTGTCCGGCGGCTATTTCAACAGCTCCCAGGATCCGGCGAACTACCGCATCCGCGGCTTCCCCCTGCCGCCGGACGCGGAGATCGGGCCGGGCGTGCGCGGCTTCAGCCTGGCCGAGTCGGAGCTGGGCATCGCCGCGAACATCGACCCGTGGTTCCGTGGCGCAGCCTCCATCGCCTTCGCCCCCGACAACAGCGTGTCGGTGGAGGAAGCCTTCGTCGAGACCACCTCGCTCGGCAAGGGGCTCACGCTGCGCGCCGGCCGCTTCTTCTCCGGCATCGGCTACCTCAATTCGCAGCACGCGCATGTCTGGGACTTCGCCGATGCGCCGCTCGCCTACCAGGCCATGCTGGGCGGCCAGTACGCGGACGACGGCGTGCGGCTGACCTGGCTGGCCCCGACCGACCGCTACCTGGAGCTGGGCGCCGAACTCGGGCGGGGCCGCAGCTTCCCCGGTAGCGACAGCTCGCGCAACGGCCGCGGCATGCTCTCGCTCTCCGCGCACACCGGCGGCGACATCGGCGAGAGCCACAGCTGGCGCGCCGGCCTGTCCTGGCTGGACACCCGGGCGCAGGACCAGGAACTGCTCGCCTCCGATCCGGCCGGCGCCGACCTGCCCACCTTTTTCAGCGGCACGACCCGCGCCTGGATCGCGGACGCGGTGTGGAAGTGGGCACCGGGGGGCAACGCCACGCGCACCAGTTTCCAGCTGCAGGGGGAATACATCCAGAGCCGGCGCGAAGGCAGCCTGCGCGTCGGCGCGTTGCCGGATGCGGGCGATTACCGCGTCACGCAATCGGGCTGGTACCTGCAAGGCGTCTACCAGTTCATGCCGCGCTGGCGCGTGGGCCTGCGCACGGAGCGTCTTTCCCCCGGAACGCCGGACTACGGCAGCAACACCGGGCTGGTCGCGGTGGACGGCGGCTCGCCCGGCAAGAACACGCTGATGCTGGACTGGAACCCGAGCGAGTTCTCGCGCGTGCGCTTCCAGGTGGCGCGCGACCGCGCCCGTCCCGCCGGCCTGACCGACACCCAATGGCTGCTGCAGTACCAGATGAGCCTGGGCGCGCATGGCGCGCACCGCTATTGAAGGAGACGATCATGAAGTTCCCGCATCCATCCCTGTTCGCCGCCGCCCTCGCCCTGGGGGCCCTGGCTGCCCCGGCACAGGCGGCCGTGCGCATCTTCGCCTGCGAACCCGAGTGGGCCGCGCTGGCGCAGGAGCTGGGCGGCAAGCTGGTCGAGGCCAGTTCCGCGACCACCGCCCTGCAGGACCCGCACCAGGTCCAGGCGCGCCCCAGCCTGATCGCGCGCATGCGCTCGGCCGACCTGCTGGTGTGCACGGGCGCCGAACTGGAGGTGGGCTGGCTGCCGGTGCTGCAGCAGCAGTCGGGCAACGAGAAAGTCCAGGCGGGGCAACCCGGCTCCTTCGCGGCGGCGGACTTCGTCCGCAAGCTCGAAGTCCCCGGCTCGGTCGACCGCTCCCAGGGCGACGTCCATGCCGCGGGCAACCCGCACATCCAGACCGATCCGCGCAACGTCGCGGCGGTCGCCCTGCAACTGACGGCGCGCCTGCAGCAGGTGGACGCGGCCAACGCGGCGCAATATGCGCAGCAAGGCGCCGCCTTCCAGCAGAAGTGGCAGCAGGCGATGGCGCGCTGGAACACCCAGGCCGCGCCGCTGCGCGGCCTGGCCGTGGTCTCGCAGCACAAGGCCTTCGCCTATCTCTACGACTGGCTGGGCCTCAAGGAGGTCGCCGTGCTGGAGCCCAAGCCCGGCGTGGAGCCGAGTGCCGCGCACCTGCAGGCGGTGCTCGCCACGCTGAAGGCCTCGCCGGCGCGCATGGTCGTCTACGCGGCCTACCAGAGCCCCCGCGCCGCCGAATGGCTGTCGACCAACGCCGGCATCCCCGCGGTGAAGGTCCCGTTCACGGTCGGCGGCAGCGATGCGGCCAAGGACCTCGTCGGGCTCTACGACGACACGCTCGCGCGCCTGCTGGCCGGCCTGAACGCGAAATGAACTGGGGCGCGATCGACCTGGCCATCCTCGGCCCCGCGCTCGTGGCGGGCCTGCTCGTGCTCGCCAGCCACGTGCCGCTGGGCATGCAGGTGCTGGACCGCGGCATCGTCTTCATCGACCTGGCGATCGCGCAGATCGCGGGCCTGGGGGTGATCGCGGCCGACGCGCTGGGCCTGCCGGAACACGGCGTCGCGGTGCAGGCCGCCGCGCTCGCCGCAGCCCTGCTCGGGGCGGCGCTGCTCACGTGGACCGAGCGCAAGGCGCCCGCGCAGCAGGAGGCGCTGATCGGGGTCCTGTTCGTGCTCGCCGCCTCCGTCGGGCTGCTGCTGCTCGCGGGCAACCCGCACGGCGGCGAACACCTGAAGGACCTGCTCGTGGGCCAGATCCTGTGGGTGGCCACGCCGCAGCTGCTGGCGCTCGCCGCGGTGAGCGCCCTGCTCGTTCTTGCCCTCGCGCTCGGCTGGACCCGCCGCCTGCGCTTCGGCTTCTACGCCGCCTTCGCCCTGGCCGTGACCGCCTCGGTGCAGCTGGTGGGCGTGTACCTGGTCTTCACCAGCCTGATCGTGCCCGCGCTCGCCTCGCTGCGCTGGCAGGGCCGCGGCCGCCTGGCCGTCGGCTACGGGGTGGGCGCCCTGGGGTATGCGATCGGCCTGGCCCTGTCCGCGGTCTGGGACCTGCCTTCCGGCCCCACCGTCGTCTGCGCACTCGCGGTCGTCGCCTTGCTGACGGCGCAGTTCGCCGGACCGCGTGCCTGAAGGCATGATGCGTGCGGCCGCCCGCGGCGGCGGCATCGGAGGGGCATGAAGGCGAGCAGATCGGCGCGGCTTGGCGCCGCCATCCTGGTGACCTGCGCCTGCGGCAGCGCGCAGGCCGCCGGCGGCCACCACGCGGTCGACGATGCCGCGATCCTGTCGCGGGGCGAGTGCGAAGGCGAGACCTGGTTCAGCGGCGAGGCCGGCGGCCGGCGGTTGCTGCACGCAGGCACGAATTGCCGCGTGGGGCCGGTCGAACTCGGCGCGGCGGGCGAGTACGCACGCGGCGACGGCCCATCGGCCACCGCCTGGAATCTCGAGGTGAAGTGGGCGCGCAAGGTCGCGCAGGGCTTCAGCGTGGGGCTGGACCTGCAGCCCCAGTGGAGCGCGCACCAGCATCCACGCTACGCGGGCACCCGCTTCGCCGCGCTGGCGACCTGGAGCGCCTCGCCGGCCTGGGCGCTGCACGCCAACGCCGGCCGGGATTTCCTGCGCGGGGACCGCGACCTGGCCAACGGCGGGCTTGCGGTCGAATGGACGGCCATCCCGCGCTGGTCCTTCGTCGCCGAGCGTTACCTCGAGTCCGGCACGCACTACGTGCGCGGGGGCGCCCGCTGGGCGGCGGGGCGATCGTGGAGCGTGGACCTGAGCCATGCCCACAGCCTGGCCGGCCCCTTGCCCTCCTTCTGGACGCTGGGCCTCACCATCGACATCGACGACGACTGATCAGGCTGCCTGCAGGAAGGCCTGGACGATGGCCGCGGAGTGGCGGCTCGCCACCTGGTCGATGAAGCTGAGGAAGTCGCCGTGCGCCGCGTCATCGGCACGGTCGGACACGGTGCGCACCGCCGCGAAGGGCACGCCGTAGTCGCGGCACACCTGCGCGAACGCGGCACCTTCCATCTCGACGGCGAGCGCCTCCGGCAAGGCCCGCTGCAAGGCCAGGCTCTCGGCGAGGCTGGACACGAAACGGTCGCCGCTGACGACCAGGCCGCGGTGCACGTGCGTGCCGTGCAGCGCCTGGCGCACGGCGGCGGCCAGCTTCGCGGTGAGCCCGGGATCCGTGGCGAAGCGGTCCGTGCCATACAGCGGCACCTCGTAGCGCGGGAAGATCGGGGAGGCGTCGAGGTCGTGCTGCAGGAAGGCGTCGGCAATCACCACGTCGCCGCGGTTCACCTCCGGCGCGACGCCTCCCGCCACCCCCGTGAACAGGATGCGGTCGACGCGAAAGCGTTCGATGAGGGCCGTGGCCGTGGTCGCCGCCGCCACCTTGCCGATGCGCGAGAGCACGGCGACGACCTCCTGCCCGTGCAGGTGCCCGACCCAGAACTCGCGGCCGGCCGCCACCTGCTTGTGCTCGTCCGGCAAGAGCGCGAGGACGGCCGAGAGTTCCTCGTGCATGGCGGAGACGATGGCGGTGCGCATGCGTCGATTGTTCGTCATTCCCGCGGAGGCGGGAACCCGGGCCGCCCAAAAAAGAAGCGGCCCGGAAGGGCCGCTCGCGCCGGGCCCCTGCCTGCGCGGGGGCGGCGGTGGACTACTTGATGTCCACGCCGTAGAAGTTGTGCCGGCCGAAGGGCGACAGCTTGAAGTCCACTACTTCCTTGCGCACCGGCTTGAGCTGCACGGCATGGGCGATGGTGAACCAGGGCGCCTGCTCCTTGAAGATCACCTGCGCCTTCTTGTACAGCGCGTCGCGGTCCGCCGGCTTGGTGACCTGCTTGGCCTTCTGGATCAGCTCTTCGAACTGCGGGTTGCAGAACTTGGCAACGTTGGACCCGTTGGTCTTGGCCGACTCGCACCCGAGCAGCACGGCCAGGAAGTTGTCCGGGTCGCCGTTGTCGCCGGTCCAGCCCAGCATGCCCATCTGGTGCTCGCCCGCCTGCATGCGCTTGCGGTACTCGCCCCACTCGAAGGTCTTGATCTCCGCCTTGATGCCCACCTTGGCCAGGTCGGCCTGCATCAGTTCAGCGATGCGCTTGGCATTGGGGTTGTAGGGGCGCTGCACCGGCATGGCCCAGAGGTCGGTGGTGAAACCGTCCTTGAAGCCGGCCTGCGCCAGCAGCTTCTTCGCGCCTTCCGGATCGTAGGGGTCGTCCTTGATCGTGTCGTTGTACGCCGACATCGAGGGCGGCAGCGGGTTCTTGGCAGCGATGCCGGTGCCCAGGTACACGCCGTCCAGGATGGCCTTCTTGTTGATCGCCATGTTAACGGCCTTGCGCACGCGGGCATCGTCGAACGGCTTCTTGGTGACGTTGTAGGCCAGGTAGCCGACGTTCAGGCCCGGCTGCTCCAGCACCTGGACGTTCGGGTCCTTGCGGATCGCTTCCAGGTCGGCCGGGTTCGGGTAGGGCATGACATGGCACTCACCCTTTTGCAGCTTGGCCCAGCGCACCGAAGCGTCCGGCGTGATCGCGTACACGAGGTCGTCGATCTTGGCCTTGCCGCCCCAGTACTGCGGGAAGGCCTTGTAGCGGATCACGGCGTCCTTCTGGTACTGCACCAGGTAGAACGGGCCGGTGCCGATCGGCTCCTGGTCGAGCTTCTCCGGCGTGCCGGCCTTGAGCATGGCGATCGCGTATTCCTTGGACTGGATCGCCGCGTAGGGCATCGCCAGGTTGGCCAGGAACGGCGCCTCGGGCGTGTTCAGCGTGATGCGGACGGTGTAGTCGTCCACCTTGTCCACGCTCTTCAGCGTCTTGGGCATGCCCATGTCGTTGAAGTACGAGTGGTTGCTGCTGGTGACCTTGAAGTAGGGGTCGGATTCCTTCCACTGCCGCTCGAAGGCGAACACGACGTCATCGGCGTTGAAGTCGCGGGAAGGCTTGAAAGAGCGGTGGCTGTGCCACTTGACGCCCTTGCGCAGGTGGAAGGTGTAGGTCAGGCCGTCCGGCGAGATCTCCCACTTTTCCGCCAGGCCCGGCACGACCTTGGTGCCGCCGCGCTCGAATTCGACGATGCGGTTGTAGATCGGCTCGTTGCCGTCGAACGAGGTCCCGGTGGTGTTGACGCCGGGATAGAAATTTTCCGGGCTGCCTTCGGAACAGAACACCAGCGTCTTGGCGCCGGCGCCGGTCGCGGCCGCCAGGGCCAGTGCCGCCACCGCGAAGTGCTTGCGGATCGTGATGCGCTTCATAGCGAACTCCTGTTGTCGTGGGTCCGGCTCAGCCGGGAAGGCTTGCATTATGGTCAACCGCCTCTTCGGGGAAACCCTTGGCGAAGAAGTCGTCCGCGAAGTGACAGGCCACCAGCCGGCCGTCCACGGGCCGGGGCAGCGGCCGCTCGCGACGGCAGACCTCCTGCGCGTAAGGACACCGGCTGGAGAACACGCAGCCCGCGGGCGGATGCAGCGGTGAGGGCAGTTCGCCCTGCAGCACGATGCGCTTGCGGCTGCGCGGGCCGATGCCGGGCGTGGACGCCAGCAGCGCATGCGTGTAGGGATGCAGCGGCTGCGCGAAGATGCGCGGCTTGGGGCCCTGCTCCATCACGTGCCCCAGGTACATCACCAGCACGTCGTGCGCGATGTGGCGCACGACGGCCAGGTCGTGCGAGATGAACAGGTAGGCGAGCCGGAACTGCTGCTGCAGGTCCGCCAGCAGGTTGAGCACCTGCGCCTGGATCGACACGTCCAGCGCCGACACCGGCTCGTCGGCCACCACCAGCTTGGGGCCGGGCATCAGCGCCCGCGCGATCGCGATGCGCTGCCGCTGGCCGCCCGAGAACATGTGCGGATAGCGGTTGGCGTACTCGGGGCGCAGGCCGACCTGTTGCAGCATGGCGCGCGCGCGCTCGGCGCGCTCGGCGGGTTGGAGCTCGGTGTTGATCTCCAGCGGCGCCTCCAGCACCGCGGAGATCTTCTTGCGCGGGTTGAGCGAACCGTACGGATTCTGGAACACCAGCTGCACCGCCTGGCGCAGGCGCCGGCGGTCGGCGGCGGGCGTGTGCACCGCGTCCGTTCCGTCCAGCACCAGGGAGCCCTCGGTGGGCTTCTCGATCAGGGCCACCATGCGGGCGAGCGTGGACTTGCCGCAGCCGGATTCGCCGACCACCGCCAGCGTCTTGCCTTCTTCCAGGGTGAAGGAGACGCCGCCGACGGCCTGCAGCTGCGCCGGCTCGCGGAACATGCCGCGGCGGATGGGGTAGACCTTGCGCAGGCCCTTCGCTTCGACGACGACCCGGCTCATGCCGCCGCCTCCACGCCCAGCGGCCCGTCCTGCGCGATGCGTTGCTGCCGCGAGGGGTCGCCCAGCGGATAGTGGCAGCGCACCTGGCCGCCCTTCCACGCGCGCAGCGGCGGCCGCACCGCTTGCGAGTGCGCCGTGGCATAGGCGCAGCGCGGCGCGAACAAGCAGCCGCCCGGACGGTCGAACACGCCGGGCACCACGCCGGGGATGGTGGCGAGCCGGTGGCCGGCCTCGCCCTGCTCCGGCAGCGCCGCCAGGAGCGCCTCGGTGTACGGGTGCTGCGGGCTGGCGAACAGCGTGTCCACCCGCTGCTGCTCCATCACCTGCCCGGCGTACATCACGGCGATGCGCTGGGCCATCTCGCTGACCACCCCCATGTTGTGCGTGATCAGCACCAGGGCCATGCCGCGCTCCTGCTGGAGATTGCGCAACAGGTCCAGGATCTGCGCCTGGATGGTGACGTCCAGCGCGGTGGTCGGCTCGTCCGCGATCAGCAGGCGCGGGTTGCAGGAGATGGCCATCGCGATCATCACGCGCTGGTTCATGCCGCCCGAGAGCTGGTGCGGGTAGTCGTTCATGCGCTGGGCCGCGGCGGGGATGCCGACTTGTTCCAGCAGCTCGATGGCATGCCGCTGGGCGTTGCGCTTGTCCAGCGGCGAGTGCTGGACAAGCGCTTCCACCAGCTGGTAGCCGATGGTGAAGCAGGGGTTCAGGCTGGTGGTCGGCTCCTGGAAGATCATGGCCATGTCCTTGCCCACCAGGCGCCGCCGCTCCTTGTCGGAGATGCCCAGCAGGTCGTGGCCCAGGAAGCGCAGCGTCTTCGCCCGCACCCGCCCGGGATAAGCGATGAGCCCCATCAGGGCCATCATGGTCACGCTCTTGCCCGAGCCCGACTCGCCCACGATCCCCAGCACCTCCCCCTGCTCCACCGTGAGGCTCACGCCATCGACGGCATGCATGACGCTGCCCTGCGTGGGGAAGTCGACGTGGAGGTCTTCGATTTCCAGGAGAGGTGTGGTCATGCGGAAAGGCTGTTTCTCATCGCTTCAACTTCGGGTCCAACGCGTCCCGCAGTCCATCGCCCAGCAGGTTGAAGGCCAGCACGGCGGCCAGGATCATCAGGCCGGGGAAGGTGACGACCCACCAGGCGCGCAGGACGAACTCGCGCGCGTCGGCGAGCATGGTGCCCCACTCGGGGGAGGGCGGCTGGGCGCCCAGGCCCAAGAAGCCGAGCGCGGCGGCGTCCAGGATGGCGGTGGACACGCCCAGCGAGGCCTGCACGATCAGCGGCGCCGCGCAATTGGGCAGCACCTCGCTGAACATGAGGCGCAGCGTGCCGGCGCCGCCCACGCGCGCGGCGGTCACGTAGTCGCGCGAGATCTCGGCGATGACGGAGGCGCGCGTGATGCGCACGTAGTGCGGCAGCACCACGACGGCGACGGCCAGCATCGCGTTCACCAACCCGGGGCCCAGGATCGCCACGATCACGATCGCCAGCAGCAGGCTGGGCAGCGTCAGGACGATGTCCATCAGCCGCATGATCGCGATCTCGGTCACGCCGCGCGCGAAGCCGGCGATCAGGCCCAGCGCGATGCCCGCCGCCACCGAGATCATGACGACCGCGATGCCGATGGACAGCGACAGGCGCGAGCCCCAGATCAGCCGCGAGAGGATGTCGCGGCCGATCGCGTCCGTGCCCAGCGGGTACTGCCAGCTGCCGCCCTGCTGCCAAGCCGGCGGCTTGAGGAAGACGGCGCTGTTGGTCAGGTCCGGCGCGTGCGGCGCGACCCAGGGCGCGAACAGCGCGAGCAGCAGCAGGAAGCCGACCACCACCAGCCCCGCGACCGCGCCGCGGTTGGCCGAGAACGAGATCCAGAACTCGCGCCAGGGGCCGGGTGGCGCCTGGTTCACCGGCGCGGAGGGGGGAAGCACGGCGGCCATCTCAATGCCCTCCTTGCCGGATGCGGGGGTTGATGAAGCCGTAGGTCAGGTCCACCAGCAGGTTCACGGTCATGACCACGACCCCCAGCAGCAGCATGCCGCCCTGCAGCACGGGATAGTCGCGCCGGTTGATCGCCTCGATCAGCCACTTGCCGACGCCGGGCCAGGAAAAGATGGTCTCGGTCAGGATGGCGCCGGTGAAGAGCACGCCGACCTGCAGGCCGATCACCGTGACCACGGGGATCAGCGCATTGCGCAGCGCGTGCACGCCGATCACGCGCAGCGGCGGCAGGCCCTTGGCGCGCGCGGTGCGGATGTAGTCCTCGCCCAGCACCTCCAGCATGGCGGAGCGCGTCATCCGCGCGACCACGGCCAGCGGGTTGGTGCCGAGCACGATGGTGGGCAGGATCAGGTGCTGGAGCGCCGACCAGAAGGCGCCCTTGTCGTCGGACAGCAGCGAGTCGATCAGCAGGAAGCCGGTCTTCGGCTCGATGAAGTACTGCACCGCGAGCCGTCCCGACACCGGAGTCAGCCCCAGCTGCACCGAGAACAGCAGGATCAGCAGCAGCCCCCACCAGAAGATCGGCATGGAGTAGCCGGTGAGCGAGGTGGCCATGACGCCGTGGTCGAACACCGAATTGCGCCGCACGGCCGCCACGATGCCGGCCGGGATGCCCAGCAGCAGCGCGAACAGGATGGCGCACAGGGCCAGCTCGATGGTCGCCGGGAACAGCGCCCCGAACTCGCGGATCACCGGCTCCTGCGTGATGATCGATTTGCCCAGGTCGCCCTGCAGCACGCGGGCGATGTAGATGCCGTACTGCGTCAGCACGGGCTTGTCGAACCCGTACTCCTGCACCAGCTTGGCATGCCGCGCCGCGTCGATGCCGCGCTCGCCGGCCATCGTCTCGATGGGGTCGCCGGGCACCAGCCGGATCAGGAAGAACGCCAGCAGCGTCATCCCGAAGAAGGTCGGGATGACCAGCGACAGGCGGGTCAGGATGAAACGGAACATGGGGCGCGATTGTCCGCTGGCTCAGCGGCTTGTCATCAGGGGAAAAGCACTCGGATCACGGCCGGGACAGCAGGAATCACGCCCGCGGACCGGACAACCGGACTCAGGGGGCGCAAGAACCGGGCAAAGGACGCAAAAGGGCCGAGGAAAACTCCAGAAGGTTTTCTTCCACGCCCCTGGCGTCCGGATGCCCGTCCTTTTCAGCGCTTGTCCCGCAGCTCCCGGCGCAGGATCTTGCCCACTGGCGTCTTCGGCAGGTCGGTGCGGAATTCGATCACGCGGGGCTGCTTGTAGCCGGTGAGGTTGGCGCGGCAGAACTCCTTGACCTTGTCCTCGGACAGGGCCGGGTCGCGCTTGACGATCACCAGCTTGACGGCCTCGCCGGTCTTCTCGTCGGGAACCCCCACCACGGCGCATTCGGCCACGCCGGTCAGTTGCATCACCACGTCTTCCACCTCGTTCGGGTAGACGTTGAAGCCGGAGACCAGGACCATGTCCTTCTTGCGGTCGACGATCCGGAAGTAGCCTCGCTCGTCCATGACGCCGATGTCGCCGCTCTTGAAGAAGCCGTCGGCCGTCATGACCTTCGCGGTCTCGTCCGGGCGCTGCCAGTACCCGGCCATCACCTGCGGGCCCTTGATCGCGATCTCGCCTGGCTGGCCAAGCGGCACCTCGATGCCGTTGTCGTCGATGCACTTCATCAGCGTGGAGGGCAGCGGCACGCCGATGGTGCCGGTGAACTCGGTGCTGGTCACGGGGTTGCAGCTCGCCGAGGGCGAGGTCTCCGACAGGCCGTAACCCTCGCAGATCGGGCAGCCCGTCTTTTCCAGCCACAGCTTGGCCACGGCGCCCTGCACCGCCATGCCGCCGCCCACCGACACCTTCAGGTTGGACCAGTCGACCTTGCCGAAGTCCGGGTGGTTGGCCAGGCCGTTGAACAGCGTGTTGACTGCCGGAAAGGTGTGGAACTTGTACTTCGAGAGTTCCTTGAGCACGGCGGGCAGGTCGCGCGGGTTGGGGATCAGGATCAGCTTGGCGCCCGTGCGCAGCGACAGCATCATCCCGACCGTGAAGGCGAAGATGTGGTACAGCGGCAGCGCGCAGATGCCCGTGGGCTGCTCGCCGGCGGGCACCTTGTCCATCGCCGGCTTGTTCCAGGTCTCGGACTGCAGGACGTTGGCGATGACGTTGCGATGCAGGAGCACGGCGCCCTTGGACACGCCGGTGGTGCCGCCCGTGTACTGCAGCACCGCCACGTCGTCGGGCTTGATCTCGGGCTTGCGCAGCGTGCCGCGCTGGCCGCGGTCGATCGCGTCCCTGAACTTCACGGCGCCGGGCAGGTTGTAGGCCGGCACCATCTTCTTGACCTTGCGCACCACGTAGTTGACCAGCGAGCCCTTCAGGCCGCCGAGCATGTCGCCCATGGTCGCCAGCACCACGTGCTTGACCGGCGTCGCCGCGATGCACTGCTGCAGCGTGTTGGCGAAGTTCTCGATGATGACGATGACCTTGGAGCTCGAGTCCTTGAGCTGGTGCTCCAGCTCGCGCGGCGTGTACAGCGGGTTGACGTTCACCACGACGAAGCCTGCGCGCAGGATGGCCGCCACGGCCACCGGGTACTGCGGCACGTTGGGCATCATGATCGCGACCCGGTCGCCCTTGGCCAGGCCGAGGCCCTGCAGGTAGGCGGCGAATGCGCGGCTGAGGGA
Organism: Ramlibacter sp. G4-7; assembly: GCF_057784995.1. Classification (NCBI taxonomy): domain Bacteria; kingdom Pseudomonadati; phylum Pseudomonadota; class Betaproteobacteria; order Burkholderiales; family Comamonadaceae; genus Ramlibacter; species Ramlibacter sp. G4-7. The sequence goes on along the minus strand of NZ_JBYNTT010000022.1, from coordinate 9,428 downwards.
GTCCGTTTCGCCGAAGCTCACTTCCTTGCCCATGAAGGCATAGGCGGTGCGCGCCGCGTACTTGGTGAAGCTCTCCTCCATGACCTGCACCAGCGAGTGGTACTGCACGGCTTCGATGTCCGCGGGCACGCCTTGCGGGTAGGCGGCCAGCCACGGGCGGTTGTTCATGCCTCTTGTCTCCTGTTCTTTTCTTATGGTTTCAGCGCGGCCCGCACCTCGTCCAGCATCTTCTTGGCGTCGCCGAACAGCATGCGGTTGTTGTCCTTGTAGAAGAGCGGATTGTCCACGCCGGCGTAGCCGGACGCCATGCTGCGCTTCATGACGATGGAGTTCTTGGCCTTCCACACTTCGAGCACCGGCATGCCCGCGATGGGACTGGTGGGATCTTCCTGAGCGGCCGGATTCACGATGTCGTTGGCGCCGATCACCATGGCCACGTCCGTCTCCGGGAAGTCCTGGTTGATCTCGTCCATCTCCAGCACGATGTCGTACGGCACCTTGGCCTCGGCGAGCAGCACGTTCATGTGGCCCGGCATGCGGCCGGCCACGGGGTGGATGCCGAAGCGCACCTTGACGCCCATTTCACGCAGCTGCTTGGTGATCTCGAACACCGTGTGCTGCGCCTGCGCCACCGCCATGCCGTAGCCGGGCACGATGATGACGCTCTTGGATTCGCGCAGCAGCTCCGCCGTCTCGACCGCGCTGATCGGCGACACCTCGCCGGCCGGTTCGGACGCGTCGCCCTTGGCCGCCGGGGCGCCGCCGCCGGTGCCGAAGCCGCCGGCGATCACGCTCAGGAAGTTGCGGTTCATCGCGCGGCACATGATGTACGACAGGATGGCGCCCGAGGAGCCCACCAGCGCGCCCACCACGATCAGCAGGTCGTTGCTCAGCATGAAGCCGGTGGCCGCCGCGGCCCAGCCCGAATAGCTATTGAGCATGGAGACCACCACCGGCATGTCGGCGCCGCCGATGGCCATCACCATGTGCACCCCGAACAGCAGGGCGACGATGGTCATCACGATCAGCGGTGTCATGCCCGCCTCGATCGTCTCCGCGTGCAGGAAGACGCGGCCGAACCAGATCACGATCAGCAGGCCGGCCAGGTTGAGCAGGTGCCGCCCGGGCAGCAGCACGGGCTTGCCGCCGATCTTGCCGGAGAGCTTGCCGAAGGCGATGAGGGAACCGGAGAAGGTGATGGCGCCGATCAGGATGCCGATGTAGATCTCCACCTCGTGGATGGACTTCTCGGCCGGCGTCGGAAAGACGGTGGACGTGTCGACGTAGCTGGCGAAGCCGACCAGGCAGGCGGCCAGGCCGACCAGGCTGTGCATCAGCGCGACCAGCTCGGGCATCTGCGTCATCTGCACCTTCTTCGCGGCGAAGAGGCCGACGGCGCCGCCGACGACCAGCGCCGCGATGATGTAGGCATAGCCGGTGGGCGTGACGCGCGGGCTGAACACCGTGGCCAGCACGGCGATGGCCATGCCGATCATGCCGAACACGTTGCCGCGGCGCGCGGTCTCGGGGTTCGACAGGCCGCCCAGGCTCAGGATGAACAGGATGGTGGAACCGATGTAGGAGACGGTGGCAAGGTTTGCGTTCATGGGCGTCTCCTGCTTACTTGCGGAACATGGCCAGCATGCGCCGCGTGACCGCGAAGCCGCCGAACATGTTGACGGCCGTGAGCGCGAGAGCGAGCACGGCCATGCCCAGGATCAGCAGGTTCGGCCGGTTGGCGCCCCCGTCGGCCAGCGGCGGCGCCACCTGGATCAGCGCGCCGATGGCGATGATCGAGGAGATGGCGTTGGTCACGCTCATGAGCGGCGTGTGCAGCGAGGGCGTCACGTTCCACACCACCATGTAGCCGACGAAGCAGGCCAGCACGAACACGACGAAGTGCGACAGGAAGGCGGCGGGCGCGTACAGGCCCACCAGCAGGAACAGCACTGCGCCGACGCCGAACACGATGGCCAGCGACTGCAGCGACATGGGTTCGCCCGCACCGTGGCCGTGCCCCTTGGGCGCGGCGACGACCGCGGCCGGCCGGGGCTTGGCAGCCGCCGCCGGAATCTTGGGCGGCGGGGGCGGCCAGGTGATGTTGCCTTCCTTGATCACGGTCAGCCCCCGGATGGCGTCGTCGTCCATGTTGACGTCGATGCGGCCGTCCTTGGTCTTGCACAGCTCCTCGGTCAGGCGCAGCAGGTTGTTCGAATAGAGCGTGGACGACTGCTTGGCCAGGCGGCTGACCAGGTCCGTGTAGCCGACGATGGTGACGCCGTGCTTGACCACGGCCTGGCCGGGCTCGGTCAGTTCGCAGTTGCCGCCCTGCTCGGCGGCCATGTCGACGATCACGCTGCCCGGCTTCATGCTGCGCACCATCTCCGCCGTGATCAGCTTGGGGGCCGGCTTGCCCGGGATCAGGGCGGTCGTGATGATGATGTCGGCGTCCTTGGCCTCGCGCGCGTACATGTCGCGCTGCGCCTGCTGGAAGCCTTCGCTCATCACCTTGGCATAGCCGCCGCCGCCCGAGCCTTCTTCCTCGTAGTCGACCTTGACGAATTCGCCGCCGAGCGAGACCACCTGGTCGGCAACCTCGGCGCGCGTGTCGTTGGCGCGCACGACGGCGCCCAGGTTGGCCGCCGTTCCGATCGCCGACAGGCCCGCCACGCCCGCGCCCGCGATGAACACCCGCGCCGGCGGGATCTTGCCCGCGGCGGTCACCTGGCCGTTGAAGAAGCGCCCGAAGGCATTGGCCGCCTCGATCACGGCGCGGTAGCCGCTGATGCCCGCCATGGACGTCAGCGCATCCATCTTCTGCGCGCGCGAGAGCTGGCGCGGCAGCGAGTCGATCGCCAGCACGGTCACGCGGCGTGCCGCCAGCTGCTCCATGAGCCCGGGGTTCTGCGCGGGCCAGATGAAGCCGATCAGCGTGGCGCCTTCGCGCAGCAGCTGCACTTCCTCCGGCGTGGGCGGGCGCACCTTGAAGACGATGTCCGCGCGCGACCAGAGCTGCGCCGCGGACGGCACCACCTCGGCGCCGACGGCGCGGTAGGTGTCGTCGGCGAAGTTGGCCGCATCGCCGGCGCCGCTTTCCACCGCGACGGCGAAACCGAGCTTGACCAGCTTGGCGACCACCTCGGGCACGGTGGCGACACGTTTCTCGCCCGGCGCGGTTTCCTTGGGGACCCCGATCAGCAGGGGCGGCCGGGCCGGAGCCGGCGCGACGGCAACGGCGGGTTCGCTCGCCGACGGCGCGGCGGGAGCAGCGGTTTGCATGGACTCTTCTCCTCGAGGGGGCGAGCTGTTGATCTTCTGGCGCTGAACCCAAGCTTACATGAAGGCTTGTCGGGTCCCTCGGCCACTCGGAAGCCCGCTCGCGCGCGAAACGCCCCAGCTCCCCGCCTGCCTGGCCGCTGCGCACCTAACATGTGTTCCTTCAAGCGTCGCCGGGCTCTGGCCCGGCGGCGCACCTGCCTCCACCATGTCCCTCGGCACCGTCCTCGCTCTTTCCGCGGCCCTCCATTTCTATATCGGCGCCCGGCTCGTGCCTGCCCTGCCCGACGCAGCCGGCTGGGTGCTGGCCGCCTGGCTTCTTGCATCGGCCGTCCTGGTGCCCGCCGGCCTGCTGGCGCGCCGTGTGTTGCGTCCGCCCGCGGCCGACCGGCTGACCTGGATCGGCATGCTGTGCATGGGCCTGTTCTCCTCGCTGTTCGTCCTCACCGCGCTGCGGGACCTGCTGCTGCTCGTGCTGCACCTGGCCGGCGGGCCGGCGTGGGGCGAGCCCAGCGCCGTGGCCGTGCCCCTGCTGGCCCTGGCGTTCACGGGCGTCGGCTTCCTCAATGCGCGCCTGCCCGCGCGCGTGAAACGCGTGACCGTGCCCCTGCCTGGGCTGCCGCCCGCGCTGGCGGGCTTTCGCATCGTCCAGATCAGCGACATCCACGTGGGCCCGACCATCAAGGCCAACTACCTGCAAGCCATCGTCGACCGCGTCAACGCGCTGCAGCCCGACGTGGTCGCGATCACGGGCGACCTCGTCGATGGTTCGGTGGCCGAGCTGCGCGCGCATGTCGCACCGCTGGCCCGCCTGCAGGCAAGGCACGGGACGTACTTCGTGACGGGCAACCACGAGTACTACTCCGGCGTGCATGGCTGGGTGGAGGAGCTGCAGCGCCTGGGCATCCGCGTGCTGCACAACGAGCACGTGGTGCTGCAGCACGGCAGCAGCGCGCTGGTGCTCGCAGGCGTCACCGATTACGGCGGCCACCACTTCGATCCCGCGCACCGCAGCGACCCCGCCGCGGCGGTCGCCGGCGCGCCCGAGGGCGCTCCGCGCGTGCTGCTCGCGCACCAGCCCCGCACCGCGGCGGCCGCGGCGCTGGCGGGCTTCGACCTGCAGCTGTCCGGGCACACGCACGGCGGCCAGTTCCTGCCCTGGACCTTCTTCGTCCCGCTCCAGCAGCCTTATACGGCCGGGCTGCATCAGCTCGGCCGTTTGCGCATCTACGTCAGCCGTGGGACCGGATATTGGGGTCCACCCAAGCGTCTCGGTGCACCATCTGAAATTGCCGAGCTGCGTCTGGCGCCGTCCGCCTGAGTCCTACAGGCCGGCGGCGTCTTGTCTGACGCGGCTGAGCTTGATCTCTACCGAACACTGGCCGGATGGCACGTGCTGCTTTCCTTCCTTTCCCCCTCGCCGGGGCCAGCGCCACCAACGTGGTCTACCTCGGCGCGGCCTTGTGCCGCCGAAAATTCGAGCTTTACTACCCCGACGGATTCGAGGACGAGACCTACCTCGTCGCCGAGCGCTCGCACAAGGAGCGCGCCCACCTGGAGTGGGAGACGGAGCTCGCGCCCGCGAGCTTTCGCAAGCTGCTCGCACGCGGCGAGTTCCGCGCGATCTCGGATGCCGCGGTGCGCATCGAGGCGCGCGCCAACCTGCTGTTCTCGTTCGAGCGCATGGCTCTGCGGGACGCGGTGAAGACGCCCGCCGGCGCCCGGCTGTTCGCCACCGAGCTGCATGCCTTCCTGTACGGCCACGGCTCGCCGCAGCGCCGGTTCAACGACTGGATCGAAGCGCTGTCCGACCTGCCGCAACGCAAGAGCCGTGTCCTGACCTGGCCGGTGGCCACCGTCTTCGGCTTCATCGCGCGCCCGGACAAGCACCTGTTCTTCAAGCCGCGCGCCACGCGCAAGGCGGCACAGCTGTACGGCTACGCGCTGCAGCACGGAACCCTGCCGGCGTGGCCGCAGTACCAGGACCTGCTGACCTTCGCCGCGGTGCTGCGCCGCGACCTGGACCGCAAGCCCGGCTTCAAGGCGCGCGACATGATCGACCTGCAGTCCTTCATGTGGGTCCAGGGCGCGCCGGAATACGACGCCTAGCCGTTCACCTCAGGAAGTCGCAGGCGACTTCCTGATGGGGCCTGGCGCCGTCCTCACGCCCGCCCCGCCCGCCAGCAGCGCCAACCCTCTTCGGCCATCGGCACGACGTTGAGCGCGAAGATCGCGATGGCCATGCCGCCCAGGTAGCTTGCCGGCCACGGCGGGTTCTTGGCGCGCAGCGCGAAGTCCGGCGCAGCGCCGGCATCGAACAGCGCCAGCGCCTCGTCCCACTGCATGACCGCCACCACCGCCAGCACCAGCAGCGGCAGGATCTCCATGAAGCTGTGCACCATCTGCTCGAAGGGACGCACCTCCCGCCGCGGCACCGTGTAGTGCAGTTCCACGAAGGTGGTGGCCTCGTGCGCCAGGAAAGCGGCGAACACCAGGACCAGCACGGCCGCGTTGATCCCCAGCAGCGCCACGGCCAGCAGGCCGATGCCGGCTTCCCCCAGCAGGAGCCAGTGGAAGGCGTTCTCCGTCCTGCCGCTGGTGCGCTCGATGTCCGTGCGGCGGTGGCACCACCAGTCCGCCAGGCCCGCGAGGATCCACAAGGGCACCACGACCCACATCAGCACGAGTTCGGCCGCGTCCTGCATCCTCACTGGAACTGCTCCATCCCCACGATCCCGATCTTCTGCAGGTTCTGCCGCTGGGCGCTGGTCAGCGCCGCGGCCACCGCCTCGTACTTCGCGCGGCGGTCGGGACGCACGTGGATCTCGGGCTGTTGCGCCTGGGCGGCCGCGTCGCGCAGCTTCGTCTCCAGCGCGGCGCGGTCCGCGAGCGGCTCGCCGTTCCACAGGAAGCGGCCGGCCGCATCGATGTCGAGCTGCACGACCACGGGTGGCGCGGGCGGCCGCGGCGCATTGCGTCCCGGCATCTCCAGGCTCACGGCCTGCAGCTGGATCGGGATGGTGATGATCAGCATCACGATCAGCACCAGCAGCACGTCCACCAGCGGCGTCGTGTTGATGTCGACGATGGGCTCGGCTTCCGCCTCGGTGCCGGCGCGGATGTGCATGTCAGCGCGCCGGTGGTTCGGTGAGGAAGCCGATGCGGGCGATGCCGGCCTGCTGCGCCGCGAGCACCACCCGGCCGACCGCGTCGTAGTCCGCGCGCACGTCGCCGCGGATGTGCAGCTCGGGCTGCGGTTGCATGGCCGAGATCTTCACGAGCAGTTGCCGCAGCGCTTCGCCATCGGGCAGGCGCGTCTCGAACCACCAGGTGCCGCCGCTCGCATCGACGGTGACGATCACGTTTTCCTGCTGCGCATCGCGCTGCTGGTTCTGCTCGCGCGGGAGGTTGACGGCGACGGTGCTGTTCACCACCGGGATGGTGATGAGGAAGATGATCAGCAGCACCAGCATCACGTCCACCAGCGGCGTGGTGTTGATGCTGGCGATCAGCGCATCCTCGCCCTGCCCGGGCTCGCGGAACTGGATGGCCAACTCAGGCCCCCTTGCCGCCCGTGGCGAGCAGCACGGTGTGCAGGTCCGAGCCGAAGGCGCGCACGGTGTCCATGGCGACCTTGTTCCGGCGCACCAGCCAGTTGTAGCCGAGCACGGCGGGAACGGCGACGGCCAGCCCGATGGCGGTCATGATCAACGCCTCGCCCACCGGCCCCGCCACCTTGTCGATGGACGCCTGGCCCGAAGCGCCTATGCGCACCAGCGCGTTGTAGATCCCCCAGACCGTGCCGAACAGGCCGACGAAGGGCGCGGTGGACCCCACGGTGGCCAGCACGGCCAGGCCATCCTGCGTGCGGCTGTGCACCGTGCCCACCGCGCGTTCTATGCTTTGCGCCACCCAGGTGTTCAGGTCCACCTTGCCGATGAGGCCGTCGTGCTTGCGCGTCGCCTCGATCGCGGACTCGGCGATGAACCGGTAAGGGCTGCCGGGCTGCAATGCCGCCGCCCCCTGCTGCACCGTGTCGGCCTTCCAGAAACGCTCGTTGGCGACGCGGCCCTGGCCTCCCATGCGCGACTGCGCCAGCAGCTTGGCGACCAGCACGTACCAGCTCGCCAGCGACATGAGCACCAGCAGCACGATGGTGGTGCGGGAAACGATGTCGCCCTGCGCCCAGAGCGCGGCCAGCCCGTAGGGGTTGGCGGCGGCCGCCGGCGCCTGGATGGGCGGCAGGCTGGATTGCGCCGCGGCAGGCAGGGCGGCGAGCGTGGCGAGCAAGGCGGCAGCGGTTCGGAGCATGGAGCGGGGGGAGCCTGGCGAGCCCCCATTCTGCTGAAGGACAAGATAATGCACCATGGACAACCGTTGGCGACCGAGCGTCACCGTGGCCGCCGTGATCGAGCGCGACGGCCGCTTCCTGATGATCGAAGAAGAGACGTCGGAGGGATTGCGCATCAACAATCCCGCCGGCCACCTGGACCCGGGCGAGACGCCGGCCGAGGGCTGCGCGCGCGAGGCGCTGGAGGAAACCGCCTGGCATTTCCGGCCCACCGGGCTGCTGGGCGTCTACATCTCCCGCTTCCAGCGCTCCACCACCGGCGAGGACATCACCTACCTGCGTTTCGCCTTCACCGGCGAACTGGTCGCGGAGGAGAAAGGCCGGCCGCTGGACCATGGCATCGTGCGGACGCTGTGGATGACGCCGGACGAACTGCGCGCGACGGCGGATCGCCACCGCAGCCCGCTGGTGCTCAAGTGCGTGGAGGACTACCTGGCCGGCGTGCGTTACCCGCTGGATGCGGTGTACTCCGATCCGAGCATCCGCGGACCGGGCTGGGAGCGGGATGAGGAAAGCGGTGACGGGGAAGGCCGGTAAGGTGTCCCGGGCCTGACCCCGGATCCCTGCGACACCTGGTCGGGGCCATGGATTGCGGGTCAAGCCCGCAGTGCCAAAGGCGGGAGGATGCCGGCCTCAATCCGCCTTGATCTGCGCTCGCTTGACGATGTCCTTCCAGATCGTCTGCTCGCGCGCGATGAAGGCGGCGAACTCCTGCGGCGGGCCGCCCCCGCCGACGGCGTTGTCGGTGGCGAAACGCTCCGTCACGGCGCTGGAGCGCAGCGCCTTGTGCGACTCCTCCTGGAGCCGCCGGACGATGTCGGGCGGCGTGCCGGCGGGCGCCAGGATGCCGTACCACTGCGAGGTCTCGAAGTCCTTGTAGCCCATCTCCTGCACCGTCGGCACGTCCGGCAGCGCGGGGATGCGCTGGTGCGTGCCGACCGCGATCGCGCGCAGCTTGCCGGAACGGATGTGGGCGCCCAGCGCCGGCATGCCGGCTGACGAAGCCTGCGTGCGGCCGGCCAGCAGGTCGGTGAGCTGGGGGCCGGTGCCGCGGTACGGGATGTGCGTGATGTACATGCCGGTCACCAGCTTCAGGTACTCCATGGCGAGGTGCCCCGCGCTCGCGTTGCCGGCGGAGCCGTAGCTCAGCTTGCCCGGATTCGCCTTTGCGTACGCCACGAACTCCTTGAAGTTCTTCGCCGGCACGTCCGGGTGGATCACGAACACGTTGGGCACCTTGGCCAGCAGCGTGACCGGCACGAAGTCCTTGTTCACGTCGTACGGCTGGTTCGCCAACATATAGGGATTCACGGCGAGGGTGCCGACGTGCCCGAGGATGATGGTGTGCCCGTCCGGCGGGGCGTGCGCCGCTTCCGCCATCGCGACCACGCCGGCGCCGCCCGGCTTGTTCTCCACGTACACGCTCTGGCCCAGTTGCTTGCTCAGTTCGGCGGCCACCGAGCGCGCGACGATCTCCGAGGTCCCGCCCGGCGCGAACGGCACCAGGAAGCGCACGGGCTTGGTCGGCCAGGTGCCTTGCGCCGCCGCCCACGGCAGGGCCAGCGCAGCGCCGGCTCCCGCCACGAAAGTGCGTCGACGCAATACGGAAGTTCTCGTCATGCCTGGATCTCCTGGTGGGTGAAGCACGGTGGGGTTCGCGGCGCGCACCGTCCGCGGCTTCGCCGCGCCACCCTTGTATTGTTCATGATTGAATTTCCAGAGTTCGGCGAGAGCCGAGCGGAGCGGGTGTACGCCGTCGCCACCCTTTGGACCTGAGCCTGAGCTGTAGATCAAGCGGCAC
>NZ_JBYNTT010000021.1:0-83437 GCF_057784995.1 Ramlibacter sp. G4-7 | reverse complement strand
ATCATTCGCGGCCCCTGGGGCTCGCCATCAGCCACTGGCCGTGTTCCGAGCCGAGGCGGTGGCAAGCCACAGGCACTTCATCGCGAGCTGACCGGAGAGCGGGTACCCGGGCCCTCGCCCCTGGGCGCGGCTTTCGATCAGGGGTAACTCGGCTACGCCAGAACGCCGGAAGAAGGGGAGGCGGGACCCGGGCGTTCAGGAGCTTGCTCACCAGCGCTGCGCCAAGGGCCGTCGGTCCGGGCACCCGCTCTCCGGTCAGCTCGCGATGAAGCAGCCGTTGAGAACCCAAGGCCAGTTGCTCGGAATCCGGCAAGCGCCACACGAGCGCCTCAGGGGCCGCGAATGATCCCTGCGATCGGGCACCCAGACCGCCGACCCCTCGTGGACAGTGGCGCATTGGGAAGTTTCCGGTCCTGGACGCGGCGCGCGATCAGGCTACCCGAACCGCCGCCCCCTCGGGCACAGTGACGCATTGGGAAGTTCCCGGTCCTGGGCGCGGCGCGCGATCAGGCGTCCTCGATCAGCTGCGGCGATGAGGGGGTGAGGGTTCGGGTATCCGATCGCAGGGATCATTCGCGGCCCCTGGGGCTCACCGTCAGCCACTGGCCGTGTTCCGAGCCGAGGCCGTGGCAAGCCACAGGCACTTCATCGCGAGCTGACCGGAGAGCGGGTACCCGGATCCTTGCCCCTGGGCGCAGCGTTCGATCAGGGGTAACTCGGCTACGCCAGAACGCCGGAAGAAGGGGACGAGGAGGTCCTACTTCGCCGCCACCTGCGGCTTGCGCGACAAGCCCCACACATAGCCGGACAACACGTGGATCTGTGCTGGCGTGAGCTTGTCTTCCTGGGCCGGCATCTGGTTGGTCTTGCCGTTGTTGATCATGGAGACGATCGCCTGCTCGCCCCAGCCGTGCAGCCAGATGTCGTCGGACAGGTTCGGCGCGCCCAGGGCCGGGTTGCCCTTGCCGTCGAATCCGTGGCAGGCGGCGCAGGCCGCGAACTTGCTCTTGCCGAGTTGGGCGCGGACCGAGTCGTGCGGGCTGTTGGACAAGGACAGCACGTAGTGCGCCACGTTGCGCACGTCCTCGGCGCTGCCGACGGCCGCGGCCATCGGCGGCATCATGCCGATCCGGCCCTTGGTGATCGTCTCCTTGATCTTCTCGGGGCTGCCGCCGTGCAGCCAGTCGCCATCGGCCAGGTTGGGAAAGCCCTTGCTGCCGCGCGCGTCCGAGCCGTGGCACTGGGCGCAGTTGTTCATGAACAGGCGCTCGCCGATCGCCATGGCGTTCGGGTCACTCGCGAGTTCTTCCGGGCCCCTGGCGGTGAACTGCGCGTACAAGGGCTCGAGTTCCTTGGTTGCGCGCGCCACTTCGGTCTCGTACTCGCCGCGGGTGCTCCAGTTCAACTGGCCCGCGTAGGAACCGAAGCCCGGGTAGAACACGAGGTAGCCGACCGCGAACACCATGGTGAGGACGAACAGGCCCACCCACCACATGGGCAGCGGGTTGTTCATCTCGGTCAGGTCCTCGTCCCAGACGTGGCCGGTGGTGTTGTCGGCGCGGGGCACGACCTTCTTGCGGGAGGTCAGCCAGAGCAGCAGCGCGCAGCCGCCGATGCCCGCGGCGGTGAAGAACGCGACGTAGTTCGACCAGAAGCCGCTGATGAAATCGCTCATGGGAAGCCCTTGTCAGTCTTGTTCGAACGGGATGCGCCCTGCTTCCTCGAAGCCGTCGCGCCGTGCGCGCGACCAGGCCCAGGCGCAGATGCCGATGAAGGTGAGGAAGGAAGCGACGGTCGCGATCTCGCGCAGCAGGTTGATGTCCATGTTCGTTTCCTCCTCACTTCAGGGCCCGGCCCAGCGACTGCAGGTAGGCCACCAGGGCGTCCATCTCCGTCTTGCCCTTCAGGTCCGCGGGCGCCTGGGCGATCTCCGCGTCGGTGTAGGGCACGCCGACGGTCCGCAGCGCCTTCATGTGCGCGGAGATGCTCCCGGCGTCGGCGCCGCTCTTCTCCAGCCAGGAATACGCCGGCATGTTGGACTCGGGCACGAGGTCGCGCGGGTTGTTCAGGTGGATGCGGTGCCACTCGTCGCTGTACTTGCCGCCCACGCGGTGCAGGTCCGGGCCGGTGCGCTTGGAACCCCACTGGAACGGGTGGTCCCAGACGAACTCGCCGGCGACCGAGTAGTGGCCGTAGCGCAGCGTCTCGGCGCGGAAGGGCCGGATCATCTGCGAGTGGCAGTTGTAGCAGCCCTCGCGCACATAGATGTCGCGGCCGGCGACCTGCAGCGCCGTGTAGGGCTTCAGGCCCGTGACCGGCTCGGTCGTGGACTTCTGGAAGAACAGGGGCACGATCTCCACCAGGCCGCCGATGGCGACGACCAGCAGGATCAGCACGATCATGAGGAAGTTGTTGGTCTCGACCTTCTCGTGCGAGAAGGTCGGCACGGGGGTGGCGTTGTCGCTCATGGTGGAACTCTTTCGTCCTGGGGATCAGGCGTGTGCCGCGGCGACCGGGGCGGGAACGTTGACGCGCACCGCGCGGCCGTTGGCCACCGTCATCCAGGTGTTCCAGGCCATCACCAGCATGCCCCCGAGGTACAGCACGCCGCCGAGCACGCGGATCATGTAGAAGGGATAGGTCGCCTTCACCGATTCGACGAAGGTGAAGGTCAGCGTGCCGTCGGCATTGACCGCGCGCCACATCAGCCCCTGCATCACGCCGGCGATCCACATGGCGGCGATGTACAGCACGATGCCGATGGTGGACATCCAGAAGTGCAGCTCGATGGCCGGCACCGAGTACATCTTCTTCTGGCCGAACAGGCGCGGCAGCAGGTAGTACAGCGAGCCCATCGAGATCAGGCCCACCCAGCCCAGCGCGCCGGCGTGCACGTGGCCGATGGTCCAGTCGGTGTAGTGCGAGAGCGCGTTGACGGTCTTGATGGACATCATCGGCCCCTCGAAGGTGCTCATGCCGTAGAAGGACAGCGACACGATCAGGAAGCGCAGCACCGGGTCGTCGCGCAGCTTGTGCCACGCACCCGACAGGGTCATGATGCCGTTGATCATCCCGCCCCAGCTCGGCGCCAGCAGGATCAGCGAGAACAGCATGCCGATCGACTGGGTCCAGTCCGGCAGCGCGGTGTAGTGCAGATGGTGCGGGCCCGCCCACATGTACGTGAAGATCAGCGCCCAGAAGTGCACGATCGACAGCCGATACGAGTACACGGGGCGCCCGGCCTGCTTGGGGATGAAGTAGTACATCATCCCGAGGAAGCCGGCGGTGAGGAAGAAGCCCACGGCGTTATGGCCGTACCACCACTGCACCATCGCGTCCTGCACGCCGGCGTACGCGGAATAGGACTTCATGGCCCCCGCGGGAATGGCGGCGCTGTTGACCAGGTGCAGCAAGGCCACGGCCAGGATGAAGGCGCCGTAGAACCAGTTGGCCACGTAGATGTGCTTCACCTTGCGCGTGCCGACGGTGCCGAAGAACACGATCGCGTAGGCGACCCACACCAGCGTGAGCAGGATGTCGATCGGCCACTCGAGTTCTGCGTATTCCTTGCCCTGCGTGTAGCCCAGGGGCAGGCTGATCGCCGCGGCCACGATCACCGCCTGAAAGCCCCAGAAGGAAAAGGAAGCGAGCCTGGGCGAGAACAGCGGGACCTGCGAGGTGCGCTGCACGACCCAGTAGCTGGTGGCGAACAGGGAACAGCCGCCGAAGGCGAAGATCACCGCATTGGTGTGCAGGGGACGCAGCCGCCCGTAGCTGAGCCAGGGGATGCCCATGTTGAGCTCGGGCCAGGCGAGCTGGGCGGCGATGAACACGCCGACGGCCATGCCCACCACGCCCCAGAGGACGGCCGCCAGCGAGAACTGGCGCACGACGGTGTCGTTGTAGCTGGCCGGGGGGGAGGTCTGGTTCATGGGGACATCCTTTTCAAATTTCTTCCAGTCTCCCAAGCGCAAGCGCCCCTCCGGTTGACGAAGGTCAATCGCCGTCGAGAATCCGCTCGCCTTCGGCGTCCACGCCCTCGAACTGACCCCGCCAGACGGCCCACCCCAGCGCGCCGAGGATCACGAGCGCGAGCACGACGGACAGGGGGATGAGGAGGAAGAGGACGTCCATGGTCTTGGTCCGTTCAGGACGGCAGTCGTCCGAGCCGCGCCGCATTCAACACGACGAACAGGGAACTCCCCGCCATCCCCAGCCCCGCCAGCCACGGCGGCATCAGGCCGGCGATCGCCAGGGGCACGCACACGGCGTTGTAGCCGGCGGCCCAGCAGATGTTCTGGCGCACCACCGCACGCGTGCGCCGCGCCTGCGCCAGGATCGCGGCGACGCCTTCGACCTGCCCGCCCTGCACGATGAAGTCGGACCGCGCCTGGGCGACGGGCAGCGCCTCGCCCAGCGCGACGGAGAGGTCCGCGCGCGCCAGCACGGGCCCGTCGTTCATGCCGTCCCCCACCATCGCGACGCGGCGGCCCGAGCGCTGCAGGTCCGCGACGCGATCGAGCTTGTCCTGCGGCGACTGGTTGCCGCGTGCCTGCGCGATGCCGGCGTGCGCCGCCAGGCGCTGCACGGCGGCGGGCTGGTCCCCCGAGAGCACTTCCAGCTCCAGGCCCAGGGCGCGCAGCGCGCCGACGGCTTCCAGCGCGCCGGCGCGCAAGGACTCGTCCAGGCGGAAGCTCGCCAGCCAGCCGCGTTCGTCGCACAGGTGCACCTGCGCGCCGAGGCCCTCGCGCAGGTCCGCCACGCCGCAGAAGGCCGCCGAGCCCAGCCGCAGGCGGCGCGCGTCCTGGCCGCCGCCCGCGGCGGGCAGCACGCCTTCGACGCCCTGCCCCGCATGCTCGCGCACCTGGTCACACACGATGGTTTCGCCGCCGGCCGCCGCGATGGCCCGCGATGCCGGATGCAGCGAGTGCCGGGCGAGCGCCGCGGCCAGCGCCAGCGCGTCGGCCGGCGTGACCCCTGCGCGCGTGCGCACTTCACGCACGGCCATCCGGTGCGTCGTCAGCGTGCCCGTCTTGTCGAAGACCACCGTGTCCACGGCCGCCCCGGCTTCGAGCGCCTCCAGCCGGCGCACCAGGATGCCGCGCCGCGCCAGCGCGCCGGCGGCGGCGAGCGTGGCGGCAGGCGTGGCGAGCGACAGCGCACAAGGACAGGTGACGATCAATACCGCGACGGCCACCCCGAGCGCCCGGCCGGCGCCTTCGGGCCACCACCACCAGGCGGCGCCGGCCGCGGCCAGCAGCACGGCCGCCAGGAAAGGCGTGGCGAAGCGATCGGCCAGCCGCGCGAGCGCGGGCTTCTCGTGCGAAGCCCGCTCCATCAGCGCGACGATCTGGCCGTAGCGCGTGGCGGCGCCCACCCGGTCGACGCGCACGAGCACCCGCCCCGCCAGGTTGGCGCTGCCGGCGATCACCGCCTGGCCGGCGCGGCGCGGCAGCGGCGTCGCTTCGCCGGTGAGCAAGGCCTCGTCGACCTGGGTCTCGCCCTCGAGCACCACGCCGTCCGCCGGGAACACTTCGCCGGGCTGCAGCCGGATGCGGTCGCCCACCGCGAGGCGGCGCACGGCCACGCGGGCGCTGCTGCCGTCCGGCGCGACGCGTTCCACCGTGTCCGGCAGGCGCCGGACCAAGGCGTCCAGTGCGCCCGCCGTGCGGTCGCGCAGCCGCTGCTCGAGCAGGCGCCCGGACAGCAGGAAGAACACGAACATGGTCACGGAGTCGTACCAGACCTCGCCGCCCAGCGGCCCGGCCGGATCGAAGGTGGACGCCGTGCTCGCCCCGAACGCGATCAGGATGCCCAGGCTCACCGGCACGTCCATGCCGATGCGGCCGTGGCGCAGCTCGCGCCAGGCGGAGGCGAAGAAGGGCCGGCAGGAGAACAGCAGCACGGGCAGCGTGAGCAGCCACGCGGCCCATTGCAGCAGCGCGGCGACGTCGGGCGTCATGTCGCCGGGCTGCGCCAGGTACGCGGGGACCGCGTACATCATCACCTGCATCATGCAAAAGCCCGCCACCAGCCAGCGCCACAGCAGCAGCCGCTGCGCCCGGCGGCGCGGCACCGCCTGCAGCTGGTCGCCGGCCGGCAGGCCCCGGTAGCCGGCGCGCTCCAGCGCGGCGAGCCACTGCGAGGGCCGCGCCTGGGCCGCGTCCCAGACGATGCGCGCGGTGGCGGCCGCGCCATTGACCTCGACCTGCCGCACGCCCGGCAGCGGCGCCAGCGCCTGCTCGATCGACAGCGAACAGCCGGCGCAGTGGATGCCTTCGATGGCGAGGTAGGACTCCCAGCAGCCTTCGCTGCCCGCCAGCGGCCGGCCGAACGCGTCCCATTCCGCGGGATCGTCCAGCACGTGCCGGAACGCGCCGCCCTGCTGCATCTCGGGCGCCTGCGGCAGCGGGACGGGAAGCACGGCAGCTTGCATGGAGCGAGCCTAAGGGCCGGCAACACCACCCTGATTGACTTACATCAAGCCCGTCCGGCCCCGCGCTCCTAAGCTCGACGGCATGTACCGCAAGATCCTCGTGCCCACCGACGGCTCCGCGCTCTCGCGCAAGGCGATGCGCGCAGCGGTCGATCTCGCCTCCACGCTGGGCGCCGAAGTCGTTGCGCTCAACGTGGTGCCCCGCTATCCCACCTCCTACTTCGAAGGCGGGATCGACGTCGCGCCCATGGAAGTGGCCCGCGCCGAGCGGCAGTGGGCCGAACAGGGACAGGCGATCGCCGACGAGATCGGCGCGGCGGCGGAGAAGGCCGGCGTCAAGGCCAAGGCCGTGACCGTGCGCTCCGACCTCGTGGCCGAGGCCATCCTGGCCGCGGCGCGCAAGAACAAGTGCGACCTCGTCGTCATGGCCTCCCACGGCCGCAAGGGCATCAAGCGCCTGCTCCTGGGCAGCGAGACGCAACACGTGCTCACGCACGGCACCATCCCGGTGCTGGTCCTGCGCTGAGCGCCCCCCTTTCCACCACAAGAAAGAGAACCGAACGATGAAGATCCTCCTCGCAGCCGACGGCAGCGCCTATACCAAGAAGGCCCTGGCCTTCCTCGTCGCCAACGACACCCTGGTGGGCGAGGACCGCCAGATCGTGGTGGTGAACGTGCAGCCGGCCATGCCGCCGCGCGTGAAGACCATGGTGGGCGCCAGCGCCGTCAACGAGTACCACGCCGACGAAGCGGGCAAGGTGCTGCGGCCGATCGAGAAGTTCCTGCAGCGGCACGACGTGACCTTCACGACGCGCTGGTCCGTGGGTGTGCCCGGCCAGGAGATCGTCAGGCTCGCGAAGAAGGAAAAGGCCCACATCATCGTGATGGGCACGCACGGGCACGGCATCCTCGGCCGCGCCCTGCTGGGCAGCGTCGCGCAGAACGTGCTGACACAGTGCGAGGTGCCGGTACTGCTGGTGAAGTGACGCGGCGCGCCGCCGGGTTGTCGTACTTCACTGCGTCCGGCAGGCGGACGGTTGCACAACCCGGCGCGAGAACATTCCGACGAATGCGTCGGACTGCTCCTACGCGGCGCAGGTCCCTCTTCGCGGATGATCTCCGGCCACAACGATGATCTGGAAGACAAGCAGAAGCCTCGTTCTCGCGGGGGTGCTCGCGCTCGCCGCATCGCAGGCCGCGGGGCAGGCCCACGCCGATCCGGCTACGGTTCCGTCCTACCGCGAGCTCGACTCGATGGAAGCGCGCGTGCAGGGCTGCGTGACCTGCCACGGGCAGCAGGGCCAGGGCACCAGCAACGACTACTTCCCGCGCATCGCCGGCAAGCCGGCGGGCTACCTGTTCAACCAGCTGCGTGCCTTCCGCGACGGCAGCCGGCGCTACGCGCCCATGAACTACCTGGTCGCCTACATGACGGACGACTACCTGCGCGAGATGGCGGAGTACTTCGCCGCGCTGCGTCCGGCGTTCGCACCGCCGCAGGCCGCCACCATCGCGCCGGATTTCCTCGAACGGGGGCGGACGCTCGTGCAGAACGGCGACAGCGCGCGCCAGGTTCCGCCCTGCATCGCCTGCCACGGGCCGAACCTCACCGGCATGGTGCCCGGCATCCCCGGGCTGGCCGGGCTGCGTCCCAACTACATCGCCGCGCAACTCACGCGCTGGCGCGCGGGCGAGCGCCGTGCCGCCGCGCCGGACTGCATGCAGCGCATCGCGAGCCGCCTGACGGACCCCGACATCCAGGCCGCCGCCGCCTGGCTCGGCTCGCTCCCCGCGCCCAAGGACCTGTCGCCGGATGCCCGCAATGTCGTGCGCATGCCCATCGCCTGCGGGAGCCAGCGATGAAGCGCCCGGTGAAATTCGTGCTGGCGCTGCTCGTCCTGGGCGCGGTCGCGGCCGCCGGTGTACTGCTGTGGCAGATCCGTCCCTGGGAAAAGCTCGCACCCACGACCATCCGCGGACCGGTGGCCAACGACATCCTCTCCCGCGGCGAGTACCTGGCGCGCGCCGGCGACTGCGTGGCCTGCCACACCGCGCCGGGCGGCCGCGAATTCGCGGGCCTGCGCGCCATGGCCACGCCCTTCGGCAACCTGTACACGTCCAACATCACGCCGGACGACGAGACCGGCATCGGCCGTTGGACCTCCGACGACTTCTACCGGATGATGCACACGGGCGTGAACAGGAACGGGCAGCTGCTGTACCCGGCCATGCCTTTCGCCAACTACACCAAGGTCACGCGCGCCGACTCCGACGCGATCTACGCGTACCTGATGTCGGTGCCACCGGTGAAGCAGCCCAACCGGCCGCACGAACTGGGCTTTCCCTTCAACCAGCGCGAGCTGCTCCTGGGCTGGCGCACCCTGTACTTCCGCCAGGGCGAGTACCAGCCCGATCCAAAGCAGAGCGTCGAATGGAACCGCGGGGCCTACCTGGTGCAGGGTCTGGGCCACTGCTCCATGTGCCACACGGCCGTCTCCGCGCTGGGCGGTTCGCGCGAGCAGGAGACCTTCAGCGGCGGCATGATCCCCAACCAGAACTGGTACGCGCCTTCGCTCACCTCCAACCGCGAAGCAGGGCTGGGCGACTGGGACCTGAAGGACATCGTCGACCTGCTGCAGGCCGGCACCTCCCGCCGCGGTGCGGTGTACGGGCCGATGGCCGAAGTCACCTTCCACAGCCTGCAGTACATGGCGGACGAGGACGTGCGCGCCATGGGCGTGTACCTGAAGTCGCTGCCACCCAAGGACGAGAAGCGGGCCGAACCGCAGGCGCAGATGGTGGCGCCGGGCACCATGGAAGCCGGCCGCAAGGTGTACGCGGCGCAGTGCGCGATGTGCCACGGCGACGAAGGCAAGGGCTTCCCGCCGCACTTCCCGCCGCTGGCGGACAACCAGTCGATCGAGATGGCCTCGCCGGTCAACGCGATCCGCATGATCCTCAACGGCGGCTACGCGCCCGCGACCCACAGGAACCCGCGGCCCTACGGCATGCCGCCTTTCGCCCACCTCCTCAACGACGAGGAGGTCGCGGCCGTCGCCACCTACATCCGCGTCGCCTGGGGCAACGGCGGTACGCCCGTGACGGCAGCCCAGGCCAACGCACTGCGTTCGGTGACGATCGAATGAACCAGGCCATGGACCCGAAGCGCCGGCACGAAGAAGATGAAGACGCGGCGATCGAACGCATCGTCGCCGAAGGCCCGCGCGGCACCTGGGCGGTGGCAGGCCTGGCCACCTTCCTCGTCGTGCTGATCTACTTCCTCTTCTACTTCCTGGCCTACCTGCCGCGGGGAGCGGTGGAGTGAGCGCCGCCATGCATTCGCCGGGCGCGGAGGCCGCCGAACGCGCGGAGCGGCGCTGGGCCTGGATCGTCGGCGGCATCATCTTCCTGCTGGTCGCCATGATGGTGGTGACCGGCGTGCACTGGGCCGCCATGCCGCCGTCGCGCGTGGAGACCATCGATCCGCGCACGCTGCACATCCGCGGCGAGTTCGTCGAGTCCAACCTGGGCTCGGCCGTTGACGCGCAGGGCAAGGTCACGGTGCGGCTGGTCGCGCAGCAGTACTCCTTCACCCCGCAGTGCATCGTGGTCCCGGTGGACACGCCCGTGACCTTCCGCGCGACGGCGACCGATGTCGTGCACGGTTTCGTCGTCGGCAAGACCAATGCCAACGTGATGCTGATCCCCGGCTTCGTCTCCACGTTCACGGCCCGCTTCCCGGAACTGGGCGAGCAGCTCATGCCCTGCCACGAGTACTGCGGCACCGGGCACGAAGGGATGTGGGCGCGGGTGCAGGTGGTCGACGCCGCCGAGTTCCTGCGCAGCGCCGATGCGGGAAGGACCTTGAGCTGTGTTTCTCGCTAGACGCCTCGTCCTCGCGCACTTCTGGGTCGCGTTCGCCGGCTTCGCGGTGGCACTGCTGCTGGGCGAATGGCAGATGGTCGCGCGCAGCCCGCTGGTGCCCTGGGTCCAGAACCCCGAGCTGTACTACCGCTCGGTGACCATGCACGGGACCGTCATGGCCTACGTGCTGCCGACGCTGGTGGCGATGGGCTTCGGCTACGCGATCACCGAGCTGGCGCTGGGCCGCCCCTTGCTCGGCGTGCGCTGGGCGTGGACCGGCTTCTGGCTGGTCGTGATCGGCACGGTGATGGCCGCCCTCCCCGTCGCGCTGGGCAAGGCCTCCGTGCTCTACACCTTCTACCCGCCCATGGTCGGCAACGTCTTGTACTACCTGGGCGTGGTGCTGGTGGTGGTGGGGTCCTGGATCTGGGTGGGCCTGACCTCCTGGAACCTGCACCGCTGGAAGAAGGACAACCCCGGCGCGACCATCCCGCTGGCGATGTTCGGCAACGCGACCGGCGCCTACCTGTGGGCCTGGACCTCCGTCGGCGCGGCCTCGGAAATCCTCCTGCTGATCCTGCCCGCCGCCTTCGGCTGGAAGGACACGATCGACGCGGGACTGGCGCGCGTGCTCTTCTCGTGGACGCTGCACGCGATCGTCTACTTCTGGCTGATGCCGGCCTACATCGCGTTCTACACGATCATCCCGCGGGCCGTGGGCGGCCGCCTGTACAGCGACACCATGGGCCGGGTCGCCTTCGTGCTGTTCCTGGTGTTCTCCATGCCGATCGGCATCCACCACCTGTTCGCCGACCCGCAGGTGGGCGCCGGCTTCAAGTTCCTGCACGCGGTGTTCACGGCGATGGTGTCCGTGCCGACGCTGCTGACGGTGTTCACCATCTGCGCGTCGGTGGAGATCGCCGCGCGCCTGCGCGGCGGCCGCGGCGCCTTCGGCTGGGTGAAGGCCCTGCCCTGGGACAACCCCTACATGCTGGCGCTGGCCTTCGCCTTCGTGATGCTCGGCTTCGGCGGCGCGGGCGGCATCGTGAACATGAGCTACCAGCTGAACGAGACGATCCACAACACGCAGTGGGTCACGGGGCACTTCCACCTGATCTTCGCCGGCGCCATCGTGATCATGTATTTCGTGGTCGCCTACGACCTGTGGCCGCAACTGGTGCGCTGCGGCCCGCTGCCGGCACGCCTCATGAAGTGGCAGCTGTGGCTCTGGTTCGTCGGCATGATGGTCACCACCCTGCCCTGGCACTTCGTGGGCCTGCTGGGCATGCCGCGGCGCATGGCCTACTACGACTACAGCCACCCGCTGCTGCAGCCGCAGGCGATCACGGTGACGATCTCCGCCATCGGCGGGCTGATGCTGGTGATCTCGGGCCTGCTGTTCCTGTGGATCCTGGCCACGGCGCGCAGGCGCGGCAATGCACCGGTCCTGCCCTATACCTTCAGCCGCGCGGTGCACGTGGCGCCCGTGCCGGCGGCCCTGAACAGCTTCGCACTCTGGATCGCGCTGATGGTGGGCCTCACGGTCGTGAACTACGGCTTCCCCATCGTGCAGCTCGCGCTGCTGGCGGAGAGTTCGGTGCCGGTGGTGCGCATCGGGGGGCCGCGATGAAGAACGGCGTCCTCGGCCACGACGGCGTACGCAAGGCGCTGGCGGCACTGTTCCTGCTGCTGGTCGCCGCGGTGCTGGTGGGCTTCCTGTGGCTGCCGCGGGTCAAACCGGACTTCACCGCCGGCGGCCTGTGGGACTCCATCTGCCGCATCGCCGGCGTGCCGGCGTCCTGGTCCACGGAGCTGCAGCTCGACGACCCGCGCGCCAGCCGGGTCGCGATGGTGCCCGCCCTGGAGGGGACGGCCGGCGGCGACGTGGGACGCGGCGGCACGCTCGCCCTTCGCTGCACGATGTGCCACGGCGCCCGCGGCGTCAGCACCTCCGACGTGCCCAACCTCGCCGGCCAGTACGCCGAAGTGGTCTACAAGCAGTTGATCGACTACAAGAACGGCCAGCGCCGGCACGCCTTGATGCAGGCCCTGGCCGCCGGGCTGTCGGAGCAGGACATCCGCGACCTGTCCGCGTTCTACGCGCAGCTGCCGCGCCCCTCGCCGGCGCCGGCGACGATGCCGGTCCCGCGCGTGGTGAGCGTGGGCGACCCGATGCGCAACATCGCCCCCTGTGCGTCCTGCCATGGCGGTATCGACAAGAAGCCCGGCAGCCCCTGGCTGGAAGGCATGTCGCAGGCTTACCTCGGGCTGCAACTGCGCCAGTTCGCCAGCGGCGCCCGGCGCAACGACACCCTGGAAGTGATGCGCAACATCGCGCGCCGGATGAAGCCCGAAGAGATGGAGGCGGCGGCCCAGTACTACGCCGCCCGAGCGATCGTAGGCAACCAGGCCGGCGCGCCGGAGCCGCCGGCGAAGTAGCCTGCCTTCAGGCCAGCGCCACTGCCTTGCGCACGGCGCCGACCAGCGCCGGGTCGACGCTGCCCAGCTTGCCCGAGCGGGCGGCGATGCGGCCCTGCCGGTCCAGGAGGGCGATCGTGCTGGAGTGGTTGAACTCGCCGTTGGTGAGCCGCCGGTACTGGATCCCCAGCACCGCCGCCACCTTGCGCGCCGTCGCCTCGTCGCCCCGGGCGAGCAGCCACTGGCCGTCGCAGCCGCGCGCCTGCGCCGTCTTCTTCAGCACCTCGGTCGTGTCGCGCCCCGGGTCGAAGCTCACCATGAGCACCCGCACGTCCTTGCGTTCGTCGGCCGGCAATGCGCGCAGGGTCGCCTGCACGGTCTCGAAGATCATCGGGCAGACCATGTCGCACGAGGTGTAGAACATGCTGGCGAGTACCGGGCTGCCCTGCAGGGAGGCGAGCGAAAACGCGCGGCCGTCCTGGTCGCTCAGCGCCGCGTCCAGCCGGTAGACGGAATCGCCGGGAGCGGCGGCGAGCACGGGCAGCGCGGCGAACGCGCCCAGCGAGAGCAGCGCCGCGCGCCGCGTGCAGCTTGTGATCATGGTTGTCCTTTCGCGGGGCGCACGCAGCGGAAGCCCAGCGTCCCGGTGCTGTCCGCCGCGTTGAGCGAGGACAGCAGCGCGATGCGCATGAGCACCGCATAGCTGTCGCGATCGATGATGTTGATGGCGCCGGCGCCGCAGAACTTGAGCTTGTCCGGATCGCCCTGGGTGCGGCTGTCGCCGGCGATGAAGAGCGCGTTGAAATCGTCCACCCACTCCCAGGCGAGGCCGTGCAGATCGCGGATGCCGTAGAAGTTGGCGTCGCCGCCGACCGCCGCGAGCGCCTCGCCACCGGGCTTCTCGTACCAGGCCAGGATGCGCCGCGCCCACGCCGGGTCGCGCCTCGCATCCGCGCGCTGTGCATCGGCGGCGGCGGCGTATTCCCACTCCAGCCAGGTGGGCAGCCGGCCGCCCTCCTCCTCGCAGAACGCGCTGGCCGCGAACCAGCTCACTTGCGTAACGGGCGACTGGGGCCGCAGGGCTGCACCCGGGTTCGCCGGCGCCTGCCACTGCAGCAGGTAGCGCGCATCGGCCAGCACCGCCGGCGCCTGCCCGCGCTGCCACCCCGGGTGCGCCCGCACGAAAGCCGCGTACTCCGCCACGGTGACCGGCAGCACGCGCATCGCGAAGGGCTGCAGCTGCACCGGCTCGGACACCGTGGCGACCGGCCCTTGCGGCAGCACGCTCTCGAAGCGGCCGCCGGGCAGCGCCGCGTATTGCGCCGCGTGCGCCAGCGGCACGCAGGCGGCCAGCGCGGCGAGCAAGGTCAGCCAGCGCACCGTCACCCCCGTCACTCGGCCTGGGCCTTCAGCGCGGGCTTTTCGGCGCGGCGCTTCTTCACGTCCTCCTTGGAAACCTGGCCGCCCGCGTTGCCCCAGCTGTTGACGACGTAGGTGAGGATGTTGGCGACCTCGTCGTCGTTCAGCTGGTTCATCGGCGGCATCACGGAGTTGTATTCCTGGCCGTTGACAGTGACCTTGCCCGAGAGCCCGTGCAGCACCACGTCGATCGCGCGCTGCAGGCCGGCCGCGAGGTAGTCGGACTTCGCCAGCGGCGGGAACACGCCGGGCATGCCCTTGCCGTCCGACTGGTGGCACACCGAGCACGTGCCGGCGAACAGCGCCTGGCCGGCCTGGACCTGCTCGTCCTGCGTGAGCTTGCCGGCGGCGGCGGCCTGCGTCGCCTGGGTCACCGCGGCGAGGTTGGGCCCGGCGCGATCGCCCAGGTACACGGCATCGAGCTCCTTGCCCGAATAGATGCCCTTGTTCTCGCCGCCCTCGATCTTCAGGATGGCCAGCGCCCCCTTGTTGAAGGCGCGGAAGATGGAGTGGTCCACCAGCACGTAGCTGCCCGGCACGCGCGCCGTGAAGGTCGCCACGGCCGCTCCGCCCGCGGGGATCAGCGTGGTCTGCACGTTCTTCTGCACGTTGGTGCCGCCCTCGAAGCGCACCTGGTCGAAGATGGCGCCGATCACGTGGAAGCTGGAGACGAGGTTCGGCCCGCCGTTGCCGACGAACAGGCGCACCTTCTCGCCGACCTTCGCCGTCATGGCCTTGTCGCCGGTGAGCGCGCCTTCCGCGCCGTTGAACAGCACGTAGGTGGGCTTCTCGTCGATGGCCTTCTCCATGTCGAAGGGCTGGTTGCCCTTCTCGCGGTACTTGCCCGTCGTGTAGAAGTCGCCCTGCATCACGTAGTACTCGCGGTCCACCTTGGGCAGGCCGTTGGGCGGCTCCACCAGGATCAGGCCGTACATGCCGTTGGCCACGTGCATCCCCACCGGCGCCGTGGCGCAGTGGTAGACGTAGATGCCTTCGTTCAGGGCCTTGAAGGTGAACTGCGACTCGTGCCCGGGCGCGGTGAAGCTGGACGCCGCGCCGCCGCCGGGGCCGGTCACGCCGTGCAGGTCGATGTTGTGCGGCATCTTGCTGCCCGGGTGGTTCTTCAGGTGGAATTCCACCGTGTCGCCCTGGCGGACGCGAATGAAGCTGCCCGGGACGCTGCCGCCGAAGGTCCAGAAGGTGTAGTTCACGCCTTCGGAGATCTGCATGCTCTTTTCCACGACCTCCAGGTCCACGATCACCTTGGCCGGGTAGTTCCGGTTCACTGGTGGCGGCACGTGCGGCGGGCTGGTCAGGATGGCCTTGATCGGCGCGCCGCGCGGCGGACCGAAGTCGCCATCGACCGCCTTGGGCGCCGCGGTCGCCAGCAGGGCAAGGCCGGCACCGGCTGCAAGGAGCAGCGTGCGCGCCAGGTTCAGGACTTTCATGTTCTTTCCTCCGGATGCTGTAGCTGCATCGCGGTCGACCTTAGTGAGCGCGGCACGCCGCCGCGTTGACCGGCGTCAAGTCGTCGCGCGCGATCGAAGTTCCCGCGCGGACCTTGATCCTGGTCAAAACAGCGTGCGCAACGCTCGCTGACATTAGGTGCATTCGGAATACACCTTCTGACCGGGAGCATCCATCCATGACACGCAACGGCAAACTCTGGCGCTGGCTGGCACTGATCTTCGTGCTGTCCTTCGGCGCCCTCGGCTACCTGGGTTGGCAGATCTACCTGTCGGCCCCGCCCATCCCGCAGGCGGTTGTCACCGCCAGCGGCCAGACGCTCTTCACGGGCGAGCAGATCCAGCGCGGCCAGCAGATGTGGCTGGCGAGCGGCGGCCAGCAACAGGGCAGCGTCTGGGGCCACGGCGCCTACGTCGCCCCCGACTGGTCGGCCGACTGGCTGCACCGCGAGGCCGAGGCGCTGCAGAAGCTGCGCGCGAGGTCGCTCGCGGTCGACGCCGCCAGGCTGACGGCCGCCGAACGCGGCGCCGTGCGGGCGGCGCTGCAAGACGAAATGCGGCGCAACACCCATGATGCGCAGAGCGGCACGGTCACGGTGAGCGACCTGCGCGCACAGGCCATCCGCGAAACCGCGGGCCACTACGCCGGCCTGTTCGGCACCGACCCCCGCCTGGCACAGCTGCGCGAGCAGTACGCCATGACGGAAGGCAACGTTCCCGAAGCGTCCGACCGCGAGGCGCTCACCGCGTTCTTCTTCTGGACCGCCTGGGCCGCCGCCACCGACCGGCCCGGCGAGACCGGCCTCTCGTACACCAGCAACTGGCCGCACGAGCCCCTGGTGGGCAACACCATGACGACGTCGGCCGCCATGTGGTCGATGGTCTCGATCATCCTGCTGCTCGCCGGCATCGCCGCCATGCTGTGGCTGCACGGCGCCGGCAAGCACGAGGAAGAAGCGCGCCCGCCCAGGGCGGACCCGCTGCTGGGCGTCATCGCCACGCCCTCGATGAAGGCCGTTCGCAAGTACTTCTTCGTCGTGGTCGGCCTGCTGCTGCTGCAGATCGGCATGGGCGCCGTCACCGCGCACTACGCCGTCGAAGGCCAGTCCTTCTTCGGCATTCCGCTGGCGGAAGTGCTGCCCTACGTGGTGAGCCGCACCGCGCACACCCAGGTCGGCATCTTCTGGATCGCCACCGCCTGGCTGGCCACCGGTCTCTACATCGCGCCCCTGCTCGGAGGCAGGGAACCGAAGTTTCAGCAGATCGGCGTCGACTTCCTCTTCTACGCGCTGCTCGTGATCGTGGTGGGCTCTACCGCCACCGGCTGGCTCGGACACCTGCAGCACCAGGGCGTGGAGTTCAGCTTCTGGATCGGCAACCAGGGCCTGGAATTCACCAGCATGGGCCGCGTGTGGCAGATCCTGCTGTTCGTCGGGCTGATCCTGTGGGCCGTCCTCCTGGGCCGCGCCCTGTGGCCGGCGCTGAAGACGCCGTCGGAAAGCCGCGGCCTGATCGCCATGGTGTTCCTGTCGGCCACCTGCATCGGCGGCTTCTACGCCAGCTCGCTGGCCTGGGGCCGGCACACCCACTATTCGATGATCGAGTACTGGCGCTGGTGGCTGGTGCACCTGTGGGTGGAAGGCTTCTTCGAAGTGTTCGCGACCGCGGTGATCGCCCTGCTCTTCACGCGGCTGGGCCTGGTGCGGGCGTCGAGCGCCAACCGCGCCATCGTCGCCGAGACCATTGTGTTTCTCTTCGGCGGCATCCTGGGCACGCTGCACCACCTGTACTGGACCGGCACGCCCACGTCCGTCATCGCCGTCGGTGCCGTGTTCTCGGCGCTCGAGGTCGTGCCGCTGACGCTGATCGGCCTGGAAGCCCTGCAGAACTGGCGGCGCTCGCAGGACACGCCCTGGCTGGCCGCCTACAAGTGGCCCGTGCTGTGCTTCGTCGCGGTGGGCTTCTGGAACACCGTGGGCGCCGGGCTCCTGGGCTTTGCCATCAACCCGCCGGCCTCGCTGTACTACGTGCAGGGCCTCAACATGACCGCGGCGCACGGCCACGCCGCGCTCTTCGGTGTGTACGGCATGCTGGGCATCGGGTTGATGCTGTTCTGCCTGCGCGGCCTCTACGCCCGCAACCTGCACTCGGACGCCCTGCTGAAGCCGGCGTACTGGGGCCTCAACATCGGCCTGGCCATGATGGTGTTCCTGTCGCTGGTGCCCGCCGGCATCTACCAGGCCTGGGCCAGCATGACGCAGGGCCTGTGGTACGCCCGCTCGGCCGAAATCATCCACTCGCCGGTGATGGAGACGCTGGTGTGGCTGCGCGTGCCGGGCGACATCCTGTTCTCGATCGGAGCCCTGTGCCTGGCGGTCTACACGCTGCGGCTGCTGGGTCGCCGCAAGGCGCGGACGACCGTGCCGGCCGGCGAGGTGGCCCCGGCGCAGTGACGGCAACGCGATGAAACTCACCGCTTTCACCGACTACAGCCTGCGCGTGCTGATCTACCTGGCCGCCGGGGCGGGTCGGCGCGCGACCATCGCGCAGATCGCCACGGCCTACGGCATCTCCGAGCATCACCTGGTGAAGGTCGTGCACTTCCTTGGGCAGCAAGGCTGGCTGAAGAACGTCCGCGGCAAGGGAGGCGGCATGGAGCTGGCCTTGCCGCCCGCGCGCATCGTGCTGGGCGAGGTGGTCCGCGCGACGGAGGGAGAAGCGGTGGTGGTGGAGTGTTTCGGCGCCGGCGGCGGCAACTGCCGCATCACGCGCGACTGCCGCCTGCGCGGCGTGCTGCGCGAGGCCGTGGCCGCCTTCGAGGCGGTGCTGGACCGGTACACGCTCGCGGACCTGGCCGGCAACCGCGAGCAGCTGGCGCAGGTCCTGTTCTTCGCGCCGCCGCCATCGACGCGGCGGGCAGGAAGAGCGGCATGAACGAGCCGCGCTTCGCCTACGAGGGACCGCCGGACTTGCTGCCCGCGCTGGTGCGCTCGCTGGAGAAGGTGGTGGACCCGGAGGTCGCCCTGAACATCGTGGACGTGGGCCTGGTGCTCGGCGTCCGGGTGGCGGATGGCCGCATGGACGTCCGCATGACCATGACCTCCGCCGCCTGCCCGGTCACTGACGTCATCGTGGACGACGTGGAGAACGCGCTCGACGAGACCATGTCGCCGCAGCTGAATATCCACGTCGAACTGGTATGGGAGCCGGCATGGACCCCGCAGCGGATGAGCCCGCGCGCCCGCGCCTTCATGGGCTGGTGAACGCGCGCCGCCTCGTCGGCGCGGCGCTGCTCGCCTGCGTTGCCGCTTCGCTGCTGGCCGGCATCGCCGGCGGGCTGCTCCGTGTCGGCATCGCAACGACGGATGCGGCATGGCTCGCACGCGCCGCGCTCGCCCATGCCGCCCTCATGATGTGCGGCTTCCTGGGCACGGTGGTCGGGATCGAGCGCGCGGTCGCGGCGCGCAGCCGTCCCGCCTGGGCGCCGCCCCTGCTGTCCGGCGCGGCCGGACTGCTCCTGCTGGACGGCGCGAACTCCGTCGGGGCAGGGCTGCTGGTGGCCGCGGGCGCCGCCTTCGTCGCGGTGAATGTCCTGCTGCTGCGGCGCCAGCGCGCGCCGCACACCGCGCTGCTGCTGGCGAGCGCCTGCGCCTGGGCCGCCGGCAACCTCCTGTTCGCCGTGGGAGCCCCGCCCGTGGCCGTGCTGCCCTGGTGGTTCGCCTTCCTCGTCCTGACCGTGGCCGCGGAGCGCCTGGAGATGACCCGCCTGATGCGACGGCGCCCGGGTTCGCAAGCGTCGCTGGTCGCACTTGCCACGCTTTTGCTGCTGGGCGCCGGCACTTCCTCGTTCGCACCGGTGGCCGCGGGCGTGCTGTTCGGGACCGCGCTGTCGGGCCTCGCCGCCTGGCTGTTCGCCTTCGACATCGCGCGCCGTACGGTGCGCGCTACAGGATTGCCCCGGTACATGGCCGTTTGCCTGCTGGCGGGCTATGCCTGGCTGGCTGCCGGCGGCGGCGCCTGGGCGGCGACCGCCCTCGGCTGGCCCGCACGCGACCTGGCCCTGCACGCGCTCGGCCTTGGCTTTCTCGTGAGCATGATCCTGGGCCACGCGCCGGTCATCCTGCCCGCCATCGCGCGGGTCAAGCTGCAGTTCGGCGGCTTCTTCTACCTGCCGCTGGCCGCGCTGCATGCCTCGCTGCTGCTGCGGCTGGTCGCGGGGCTGTCCAGCTTCGCGGCGCGACGCAGCGGCGCGCTGTTCAATGCGCTCGCGATCGCACTGTTCGCGCTGACGGTCGCGGCCGCGGCCCTCGCGTGGCGGCGTCGCCATGGCGGGCGCAATTCCCCACCCCTTCTCCCATGACGCGCTCTCCCCTGTGGCAACTGGGCTTCCGCCCCTTCTACCTGCTGGCCAGCACCTTCGCGGCAGTGTCCATCCTCCTGTGGTCCTTGCAGTTCACGGGCCACCTCGGCACCCCCTACCTGTCCGGCCCGCTGTGGCATGCGCATGAGATGCTGTTCGGCTTCACGCTGGCCGTGGTCGTCGGCTTCCTGTTCACGGCCGGTCGCAACTGGACGGGCCGGCCCACGCCCACGGGCGGGACGCTCGCCGCCCTCGCGTTGCTGTGGGTGCTGGGGCGAGTGCTCGTGCTCACGCCCTGGGGCCGGGCAGCGGCCGTCGCGAACACTGCCTTTCCGCTCGCCGCGGCGCTCGCCCTGGCCATTCCCTTCGTCGCGGCCGGAAACCGCCGCAACTACTTCTTCCTTGCCCTGCTGGCCCTGCTGGGGCTGGCGACACTCTCCATCCACCTGAACCAGCTCGGGCTAGTGGCGCTGCCTGCGTGGGCGAGCCTGCAACTGGCGCTGGACGTGATGCTGTTCATCGTCTGCGTGATGGGCGGCCGGGTGATCCCCATGTTCACCAACAACGGCGTTCCCGGCGCGGGCGCGGAGCGCCATGCCGTGCTGGAGAAGCTCGCGCTCGGCTCCGTCCTCGCGCTGCTGGCGGCCGATGTGCTGCAGCTGCCAATGGCCGCGACCGCCGCGATTGCTGCGCTCGCTGCCGCGGCACACGCGGCGCGCTGGACGCTCTGGCGACCCTGGAAAACGCTGGCAACGCCCCTGGTGTGGGTGCTGCACCTCGCCTACGCCTGGATTCCGGCGCACCTGGCGCTGCGCGCCTGCGCGGCACTCGGCTGGATGGGTCCTTCGCCGGCCACGCATGCGCTCACGGTGGGCGCCATCGGCGGCCTCGTCATCGGCATGATGACCCGCACCGCGCGCGGGCACACGGGCCGGCCGCTGCGCGCCGACGGGTGCGACGTGGCGGCCTACGTGCTGGTCGCGGCGGCCGGCTTCGTGCGCGTGCTGGTGCCGCTCGCCGCCCCGGCCCTGCTGGGCGAAGCGGTGCTCGTTGCCGGCGTGCTGTGGTCCGCGGGATTCGCGGTCTATGTCTTTGCCTACTGGAAGGTGCTCACCCGCCCGCGGCTGGACGGGCTGCCTGGCTGATGCTCGCCGGGTCAGGGCCGCAACGGCTCGGCCTCGACCAGTTCGGGGGCGACGCCCAGGTAGCTGGCGATTTCACGGGCGCCCATCGCCGGGGGCAGTCGCAGGGGCGCACGGCTGCGCAGGCGCGTGCGCACGCTGGCGAAGAAGGCGCTGACGCGCTGGCCCGGCGGCAGCGCGGCGAGCATGGCCTGGTGCGCGCGACCGCGCACCAGCTCGCAACTCATCATGTCCCACAGCCGGGCCAGGATGGCCCGGGCACCCGGCGTCTCGTTGCCGGCCGGCGCCAGGCGCAGGGCACAGACCTGGCTGTCCGCCATGGCACTGACGGTGACGCGCTGGCCGCCGGCGATCATGCGGTCCGCCCCGACGAGCTCTCCGGGAAAGTGGAAGCCCACCACCTGCCTTCCGTCCTCGCCAAGCGTGGCCGACAGCAAGGCGCCGCTGCGCACCGCGTACACCGTCGCCAGGCGGTCTTCGGGCTGCAGCACTTCCCGCACCTGCAGAGCCACCCGCCCCGCGAGGATGCCTTTGAGCTGCGCAGTGCCCGCTTCCGCCGCGATGTTCCCGAGGCAGGCGGCGCGCACCTCGCACTTCATGCACAGGGCGGCGGACACCCCGCTGCTGGTGACGGCGGTTGCGGCTGCGGCTACGACGTCAGTGTCGGGCTGGCCGCGGTCGGCGGCCGGCTCGGCGATGCACTCCATGCTTTCTCCCCCTGGGCCGCGCTGCGGACGCGGTGTCGTTCTGGAACGGAAGAGCGATGATGGGCATGTGGCTGGGCAGCGCGCTATGTACTTGTACCTAAGACAGGTCAGTACTGTGGAGGCCTCCTCCTACATACGGCTGGAGGCGAAGGCAATGAGCTCCGCACCCGTGCGCAGGCCCAGCTTCTTCTTCAGGTTGGCGCGATGGATGTCGACGGTGCGGGCGCTCAGCTGCAGCTGCCCCGCGATCTCCTTGGTGGTCCTGCCCTCGCGCAGCAGCTCCATCACCTGCAGTTCGCGCACGCTCAGCGATGCCTCGGCGCCGCCCGCGGCCTCCTTGCGCACGGCCTCGTTGCGGCGCAGGTGGCGGTTCATCATGCGGGCGGCGAGCTGCGGGCTCACCCAGGTGTTGCCATGCAGGAGGGCGCGCACCGCGGGCAGCAGGTTGTCCTGCACGCAGCCCTTCATCAGGAAGCCGTCCGCGCCGAGCGCGATCGCCTGCTGGCCGTACAGCATCTCGTCCTGCATGGTGACGATCAGGAGGCGGCGCGGCGCCTGCACGTGCGCCAGCGTGCGCACCGTCTGCAGGCCGGCGGAGTCGCCCAGCCCCATGTCGCTGATGACCAGCTCGGGGCGCAGGCGCACGATGCGCTCGACCCCTTCGCCGAGCGTGCCCACCGAGGCGACCACCCGCAGGTCCGGCGCGCGCGACAAGAGCGCTTCCAGTCCGAGGCGGACGATGTCGTGGTCGTCGATGATGACAACGGAGTGCATGCGAAGCTCCGGAGCAATCCGATGATAGTCCGCGGCGCCGCGCCACGGGGCCGTCCTGGCGGGCGATCGGCGCACTGGCACCCCGTCATGCACGCCCAAGCGCGACGGTCTATGCTGTCCCCATGAAGCGCGATCCCTCCCCGAACGCCGTGCCGGCCCTGCCCGTGCAGGCCATCAGCGTCGACGTGCTGCGCGAGAAGTACCTCAAGGACGGCGAGCATTCGGAAGCCGACGTGATGCGCCGCGTGGCCAGGGCCTTCGCCTCGGTCGAGGCCGAGCCCGTGCGCGCCGAATGGGAGCGGCGCTTCCTCGACAACCTGCAGGCGGGCGCCATCGGGGCCGGCCGCATCATGAGCGCCGCCGGCACCGGACTGCAGGCGACGCTGATCAATTGCTTCGTGCAGCCCGTGGGCGACTCCATCCAGGGCCGCGACGACGCGGGCTACCCGGGCATCTACGAAGCGCTGCGCGAGGCGGCGGAAACCATGCGCCGCGGCGGCGGGGTGGGCTACGACTTCTCGCGCATCCGCCCGCGCGGCGCCGAGGTCAGGGCCACTGCCTCGCTGGCCTCGGGACCGTGCAGCTACATGGACGTGTTCGACCACTCCTGTGCCACGGTGGAAAGCGCCGGCGCGCGCCGGGGCGCGCAGATGGGCGTGCTGCGCATCGACCACCCCGACGTGCTGGAGTTCATCACGGCCAAGCGCACGCCCGGCCGCTGGAACAACTTCAACGTGTCGGTCGCGGTGAGCGACGAGTTCATCCGCGCCCTGCAGGCGGGCGGCGACTGGGCGCTGGTCCACGCGAAGAAGCCGGGCGCGGCCCTGCTCGCCCAGGGAGCGCACCTGCGCGCGGACGGCCTGTGGGTGTACCGGACGCTGCCCGCGCAACAGCTGTGGGACACCGTGATGCGCTCGGCCTACGACTTCGCGGAGCCGGGCATCCTGTTCATGGACAGCATCAACCGCGACAACAACCTGCGGTACGCGGAGCACATCAGCGCCGTCAACCCCTGCGGCGAACAGATGCTGCCCCCGTACGGCTGCTGCGATCTCGGCCCGATCGTGCTCACGCGCTTCGTCACGCATCCCTTCGGTTTCGGCGGCGCGCCGGCCTTCGATTTCGAGCGCTTCGCCAAGGTGGTGGCCGTGCAGGTGCGCGCACTCGACAACGTCCTGGAGCTGACCTGGTGGCCCTTGCCGCAGCAGCAGCAGGAAGCCCGTTCCAAGCGCCGCGTCGGCGTCGGCTTCACCGGCCTGGGCAATGCGCTGGCCATGGTGCGCCTGCGCTACGACGCCGAGGACGGCCGCGAAATGGCGGCACGCATCGCCCGCACCTTGCGCGATGCCGCCTACGGCGCGTCCGTCGAACTGGCCCGGGAAAAAGGCGCCTTCCCCCTGTTCGACGCGGACAAGTACCTGGAAGCCGGCACCTTCGCCAGCCGTCTCGACGAAACGCTCAAGGCCCGGATCCGGCAGCACGGCATCCGCAACAGCCACCTGCTGTCGATCGCGCCCACGGGCACGGTCAGCCTCGCCTTCGCCGACAACGCGTCCAACGGCATCGAGCCGCCTTTTTCCTGGACCTACACGCGCCGCAAGCGCGAGGCGGACGGCTCGCGTAGCGAGTACACGGTGGAAGACCATGCGTGGCGACTGTTCCGCTCGCTGGGCGGCGACACGGACAAGCTGCCGCCCTATTTCGTCTCCGCGCTGGAGATGAGCGCCTCCGGGCACCTGGCGATGATGGAGGCGGTGCAGCCGTTCATCGACAGCGCCATCTCCAAGACCGTCAACGTGCCGGCCGACTATCCGTACGCCGACTTCCAGGGCCTGTACCTCGAAGCCTGGCGCGCGGGGCTCAAGGGCCTGGCCACCTACCGTCCCAACGACATCCTCGGCTCGGTGCTGTCGACGACGGCCGGCGAGCCGGCGGCGCCCACGCCCGAGGTGGAGCGGCGCAGGACCGACCCCATGCGCGCCACGATCGAGCGGCGCCCGCCCGGGCAGCTGCCCGGCGTCGTGGAGAAGATCGACTACTGGACGCAGCAGGGCCGGCAGACGCTCTACATCGTCGTGTCCTTCCTGCCCGTGGCGGACGGCCGCGAGCGCGCCATCGAGTTCTTCATGCCCGTGGGCCAGAACGGCGAGTCGCAGCAGTGGATCACCTCCAGCATGCGCCTGCTGTCGCTGGCCGCGCGCGGCGGCTTCCTCGAGCGGGCGCTGGCCGACATGCGCAAGGTCGCGTGGGACCGCGGGCCCGTGCGGCTGGGCACCTATGCGAAGGCGGACGGCACCGCCGTGCCGATGTGGCACGACTCGGAGGTGGCGGCGATCGCCTACGCCATCCAGAACATCATCGCCCGCCGCCAGGGCGCGCCCGTGGCACCCCTGGCGACGCCGCCGGCGGCCGCCACCGAAGCGGCTCCCACCATGGCCGGCGCCCGCTGCCCCGAGTGCGGCGCGCACGCCATGATCCGCAAGGACGGCTGCGACTTCTGCACCCAGTGCGGCCACGTGGGCGCCTGCGGATGACGCAGCCGATCCGCCTGTCCTCGCTGGTGGCCCCGCCGGCCGCCGGCTTCGAGGAGCCGTTCGGGATGCTCACGGCCTGCCACGAGCGCATGGGCCGCATGCTCGCCCTGCTCGCGCGAGTGCGCCAGCACGTGCGCGCGCAAGGCAATGACGAGCAGGCGCGGCAGGCGGCGCGCGACGTGATGCGCTACTTCGACCTGGCGGCGCCGCAGCACCACCTGGACGAGGAACTGCACGTGTTCCCGCCGCTGCTCGCAGCCGGGGACCCCGCCCTCATCGCCGTCGTGCGTCGCCTGCAGCAGGACCACCTGGCCATGGAAGCGCGCTGGCGCGACGCGCGCCAGGTGCTGGTGCGGCTGTCCGAGGCGGCCGTCGAGCTGACGCCGGACGACGAGGCGCGGCTGGATGCCTTCGCCGGCCTGTACGACGCGCACATCCGCGCCGAAGAGGACACCGCCTACCCGGCCGCCCAGGCGCTGCTGGACTCCGCGCGCCAGGCCGCGATGGGCGAGGAAATGATGCGCCGGCGCGGCGGCCGCTGAGACGGCGCCCGCCCTGCCCGACCGGTGCGCGCCGGTCAATGCCCCGTCGGGACCGTCCGGTTCGCGTAATTTTGTGAGGAAAATCCGCCCGCAGCGTGCATGATGTAAGCAAGGCAGCCAGCGCGCTACCGGCCATCCCGCTCGTTCCACCGCCCGGCGCTGCCGGCAGGTGACCCGGAAGCCCGGTAAGACAATGGCCGCCGTGCCGTCCCGCATGCCCCCCGACCCAGGGTGTCTACGCCATGCCAGCCGATCGCTTCGACAATCTCCTCCCGCTGATCCTGGTGGGCCTCGGCCTGGCCGTCGCGTTCGCGCTGTGGCGCGTGCGCGTGCGGTTCGTGCGCCGTGCGGCCCGGCGCCGTGCGGCCGGCTACCGGCTGATGGATTGCCTGAAGGCGTACACCGCCTGGATCGACTGGCATCGCGACGAGCCGCTGTTGCACCGCGACCCGGAGAGCCTGAGCATCCCGGCCGCGCTCGCACAGGCCGTGCAGATCAAGGACGAATTCTTCCCCGAGCTGTCCAGGCTGATGGTGCAGCTGCTGCAGACGCACCGCGAGCTGATGCAGTACCTGTGGGAGGAGAACATCCTGCGCATGACGCACGCGGGGCACCAGCGGCCCTACTACGCGGACCCGCGCTACCACCAGCTGCGCGACACGCAGGACGCCGCCCTCGACACGCTGTTCCTGCGCTGCCGCGAGCTGATCGGCGACGCCAACACCGAATGGCGCCACACGCGCAGCGACTTCAGCTTCTCGAGCGAGACGGGGATGACCACCCCCGGCACCTGATCACACCCAGGGCAGGGATTCCAGCAGCTGCGCCCACTCCGCGTCGGCGCGCGCCGCCATGGGCTGGCACGCCGGAGCGACCGCGGGAGCGCTGAGCAGCTTGGCGCCGTCCCAGCGCAGGCTGCGGTCGGGGGTGAGCAGGATCCACTTCTTGCCCGGCTGCGCCTTGGCCAGCCAGGCGCCCACGATTTCACAGACGTAGTGCGCCGGCTCGAACCAGGCCACGGATGTGTCCTCGCCCCGGACGGCCAGCGTGCGGAAGGCGAGACGCGACTTCATCTTCTGCACGTCGCGGCGCACGGCCTGCGCCATCTGCCGCAGGCGCGCCATGTCCGCGTCGCCGAAATCGTGCTTGAGCTCCGGCTCGTAGACGAGGCGCCAGAGCGTGCGGTACAAAAGGTCGAACCGGTCCGCGTCGCGGTGCAGGACCACGAGCTCGCTCATCCGGACGAAGGACTGCGGGATGATCGCGCGCGCGGCACGGTTGCGGATGGCGGCGCGGTCCTCGTCCAGGCATTCCTCGCTCACGCCCTGGGCAGGCGCGGCGCTCCAGTGCACGTCGCCCGGGGGCACCTGCTGGGCCAGGAGGCGCGTCGCTTCGGTGTGGAAGCCAGCGACGTCGACCTGGTCGGACAGTGGAACTTGCACGGTGGTCACTGCATTCCCGTGAGGAGACGCCAGCATTGTGCGCGCCCCGTGCCCTTTGCGGGGGCACTTGGTTTCACTTGTCGCAAACGGCCCTGGAACTCCGGGCCCTGCGTCAGGTCGCGGCGGGCAGGAAGCCTTCGACGGACAGGTAGCGCTCGCCCGTGTCGTAGTTGAAACCGAGCACGGTCGCTCCCTCGGGGATGTCCTTGAGTTTCTGCGCGATGGCGGCGAGCGTGGCGCCCGAGGAGATGCCCACCAGGATGCCCTCCTCCCGCGCGCAGCGCCGGGCCATCTCGCGCGCTGGTTCTGCATCGACGAGGATGATCCCGTCCAGCAGCGAGGTGTCCATGATGGCGGGCACGAAGCCCGCGCCTATGCCCTGGATCGGGTGCGGCGAGGGCTGTCCGCCGGAGAGCACGGGCGATGCGACCGGCTCCACCGCGAAGACCTGCAGCTTGCTCCACTTGGCCTTGAGCACCTTCGCGCACGCCGTGATGTGCCCGCCGGTGCCCACGCCCGTGATCAGGTAGTCGATGCCCTGCGGGAAGTCCTCGAGGATCTCGCGCGCCGTGGTGCGCTCGTGCACCTCCACGTTGGCGGCGTTCTCGAACTGCTGCGGGATCCAGGCGCCGGGCGTCTGCGCCGCGAGCTCCTGGGCGCGGGCGATCGCGCCCTTCATGCCCTTCTCGCGCGGCGTGAGGTCGAAGCTGGCGCCGTAGGCCAGCATGAGGCGACGGCGCTCGATGGACATGCTGTCCGGCATGACGAGCACCAGCTTGTAGCCCTTGACCGCCGCGACCATGGCGAGGCCGATGCCGGTGTTGCCGGAGGTCGGCTCGATGATGGTCCCGCCCGGCTGCAGCTTGCCGCTGCGCTCGGCGGCCTCCACCATGGACAGCGCGATGCGGTCCTTGATGGAAGCGCCCGGATTCGAGCGCTCCGACTTCACCCACACCTGGTGCCGGTCGCCGAACAGGCGGTTGATCCGGATGTGCGGCGTGCGGCCTATGGTCTCGAGGATGTTGGCAGCCTTCATGGCGTCTCCTTGCGCGAAAGCGGACATTGTGGCGTGTTC
Organism: Ramlibacter sp. G4-7; assembly: GCF_057784995.1. Classification (NCBI taxonomy): domain Bacteria; kingdom Pseudomonadati; phylum Pseudomonadota; class Betaproteobacteria; order Burkholderiales; family Comamonadaceae; genus Ramlibacter; species Ramlibacter sp. G4-7. The sequence goes on along the minus strand of NZ_JBYNTT010000021.1, from coordinate 55,258 downwards.
ATCGCGGCTGCGGGCTGGCGGCGGGCGTGCACCAGGCGATGACCGCCTCGCCGATGGCGGGCAGCGGGAGCACCTGTTGCGCGGCGCCGAGCGCGACGGCGGCATGCGGCATGCCGGCAAAGGTGGCCGTGTCTTCGCTCTGCGCGATGACGCGGCCGCCCGCCTCGCGTACCGCGCGCGCTCCGCTGGCGCCGTCCTCCCCGGTGCCGGTGAGTACCACCGCCAGGCCCTGCGGACCCGTGGCCGAAGCGAGCGACTCCAGCAGCAGGTCCAGCGGCCGGACCCGGAGCAACTCGCCGGACAGGGGCGCCACCGCGCAGGTCAGGTCGGGCCGGATCTCGAAGCGGCAGTGGGGCGGTCCGACGTACACCCGGCCAGGCCGCAGCCGCATGCCCTCGCCCGCCCAGGCCACCGGCAGGGCGAGCCGGCGCGCCAGGATGTCGACCAGGACGCTGGACTCGCCCAGGTGCTGTCCCACCACCACCGCCGCCGGGAACCCGGCGGGCAGCGGACCCAGCACCGCCGACAACGCCTCGAGGCCGCCGGCGGAGGTGACGAGCGCCACGATGCTGCAGGCTTGTGGGCGGGGTGCGCATGGAGCGTTCACGGGGGCCTCGCGCAAGAGTGTAGGCCTCGCCCGAGCGGGAGGCCAGCACTCGCCGCGGCCGTTCAGCCGGGGACGTCGAGCAGCTTGCGGATGGCGTCCTGCAGGGGCAGTGCGTCGCGCCGGATCGCCTCGGCCAGGTCCTTCTGCTCGCGCGTGAGCTGCCCTTGCAGCAGCCGTTCGGCATGCAGCCGGATCTCGTCGGCGGCGAGCTGCTGTTCGCGCAGGGCCTGCTGCGTCCGCTCCATGGTCTGGCGCAGCTTCTCGTCGCTCGCCCGCAGCGCCTCGGCGGCCGCGCGCGCGGCGGAGATGTCACGCACGATGGCCGTGGCGGCCATCAGCTTGCCCTCGCGGTCACGCACGGGGGACACCGTGACCGACACGTGCACCTCGCTGCCATCCTTGCGCCGCCGCACCGTCTCCACGTGCTCGACGCGCTGCGCCGACTCGATCCAGGCCGCCATCCTGGCCTGCTCGCCGTCCGCCGGGCCGAGCAGCGACAGCGGCTGGCCGATCGCTTCTTCCGCGGTGTAGCCGAAAATGCGCTCGGCGCCCGAGTTCCAGGACAGGATGGTCTGGTCCAGCGAGCAGCTGATGATGCCGTCGGTGGTCGAGTTCACTACGGCCGACAGCCACAGGCGCACCTCCTCGGCCTGCTTGCGCTCCGTGATGTTCACGAAGGACAGCACCACGCCGGCGATGCGGTCCTCGATCGTGCGGTACGGCAGCAGCCGCGCCAGGTACCAGCTGCCATCGGACTGCCCCACCTCGCGCTCGACGGGCACCAGCCGCTCCAGCACGCGGTTGGCGTCCGCTCCCAGGTCGGGGTAGTGCAGGTGGGTCGTGAGGTCGGTCAGGGGCCGGCCGATGTCGGTGGAGATCAGGTTGAACAGGCTCACCGCCGATGGCGTGTAGCGCGTGATGCGCAGCCGGCGGTCGAGGAACACCGTGGCGATGGCCGTGGCGTCCATCAGGTTGTGCATGTCGCTGTTGGCATGCCCCAGTTCGTCCACCTTGCCCTTGAGCTCGTGGTTGACGGTCGTGAGCTCCTCGTTGATCGACTGGAGCTCCTCGCGGCTGGTCTCCAGTTCCTCGGTGGCCGAGCGCAGCTCCTCGTTCATCGCCTGCAGCTCCTCGTTGCTGGCCTTGAGCTCCTCGGTCGAGGCCTCGTACTGCTCCACGGTCTCGCGCAGGTGGGACTTCAGGCGTTCGATCTCGCGGTCCAGGTGATGCGCCACGGGATCGACGACGCTCCGGGGCGCCTCGGGCTCCGGCGAGGGCACGGACGCGGCCTGTTCCTGCAGCACCACCAGGTACAGGGCCGAGCCGATGTCGCTCGCCGGCGTGACGCGGATGGACACCAGGCCTCCCGCCCGGCCCGCCAGCTCCACCGGCACGGAGGGCACCTCGACCACGGCGTTCGACTGCGCGGCCCGGTACAGTGCCGCGCGCAGCTCGATGCGCAGCGCGGCGGGCGCGGCGCGCAGCAGGTTGCGCGTGGGCTCGCCGCCGCTGAACTGCAGGTAACGCCCGGCGCTGGGGGACAGGTGCACGATGTCGTATTCGTGGTCGACCAGGATGGACGGCGGCGCCATGTGCTCCAGCAGGCGCAGGTGCAACTCGCCCCAGGACGCCACGCGGTCGGCGGGGGGACGCGGGCGGACCGCCCCCGGCAGGTTCTGCGGGAAGGAGCGACTGGCGACGGCCGGCGCCTCCTTCAGGTCATGCTGCAGGTGCAGCGACTGCACCAGCGTGCTGGGCGCCGACGGAATGGGCAGTCCCGTGCGCAGCGCCGACCGCTGGCCGTAGATGCGGTGCTTCTTGTCGAGGACGGTGAACAGGGGGCTGCCGTCCTCCACCGCCTCGGACGAGCCCAGGAACAGCTTGCCCTGCGGCAGCAGCGCGAAGTGGAAGATGTCGAACACGCGCCGTTGCGCCTCGCGCGTCAGGTAGATCAGCAGGTTGCGGCAGCTGATGAGGTCCAGCCGCGAGAAGGGCGAGTCCTTCAGCACGTCGTGGACCGCGAACAGCACCGTCTCGCGCACTTCGCGCCGCACGCGGTAGCCACGGTGCTCCTTGACGAAGAAGCGGCGCAGGCGCTCCTCGCTCACGTCCGCCTCCAGCGCCTCGGCATAGATGCCATCGCGCGCGGCAGCGATCGCGTCCTCGTCCAGGTCGGTCGCAAACACCTGGATCAGCGGCGGCGCGTCCAGCGTGCGGGCATGTTCGGCCAGCAGGATGGCAAGGCTGTACGCCTCTTCGCCCGTCGCGCAGGCCGGGACCCAGACGCGCACCGTGTCGTGCAGGCCCTTGCCCCGGAACAGCTGGGGGATGACCTGCTGCTCCAGCGCGGCGAAGCACGCCGCGTCGCGAAAGAAGTTCGTGACGGTGATCAGCAGGTCCTGCAGCAGCGCCCCCGGCTCGCCGGGGCGCGTGCGCAGGCAGTCCAGGTATTGCGGCAGGGTCTCCACCGCGTTGACCTGCATGCGCCGGCCGATGCGCCGCAGGATGGTGGCCCGCTTGTAGTGCGCGAAGTCGCGGCCGGTGCGCGTGCGCAGCAGGGTCAGGATGTCGCGCAGGGGCGCGTCCCCGTCGGGAACCGAGCGCGTGAGCTCCAGCAACTGGGCGCCGTCCTCGGGCGGCAGGTGGATCTGGGGCTCGAGCTTGAAGTAGGCGAGCAGGCGCTGCGGCATGTCGGCTGCGGGCAGGATCCAGTCGACCATGCCGGTGCCGATCGCGGCGCGCGGCATCGCGTCCAGCAGGGCCTCGTCCGGGTCCTGGGCCACGGTCAGGCCGCCGCGCTCCTTGATGCGCTTGACACCGATGGCCCCGTCGGCCCCCGGGCCGGAAAGCACCACGGCAGCCGCCTGCGAGCCATGCGTGTCGGCAATGCTGCGCAGGAACAGGTCGATGACCATGCGGCCGTGCTCGAGCTCGCCGTCCGTGGGCAGGAGCGAGCCATCCATGGAGCGCACGCCGCGGCCGGCCGGGACCAGGTACACCGTGCCGGGCTGGATGCGGTGCGATGCATCCAGCGGCACGACCGGCATCTTGGTGGCGCCGGCCAGCGGTGCATGCCAATCCTCCGCCACGGTATCCGGCGGATCGTGGCGCAGGACCACGAAGGCCATGCCGCTGTCCACGGGCATCCCATGCAGCAGGGCCTGGACCTGCTGCAGGGCCGACCCGGACGCGCCGATACCCACCAGAGGCAGCGAGCGATCGCCCTGCCAGGGGACCGGTGCGTCCATCTGGTTTCCGAGTTGCTCCTCGGCGTGGTCGGGGTCGAATTCAGTGGTCATGGCGGGGGCCGCTCATGATAATTCGTGGCCTCGTGGGGGGCGTCGTTGGTCGCGGCCGCCAGCGTGGTCAGCTCGCGCACCTGCGCCCGCAGGCGGTCCGCCTGCCCGCGCGCCGCCTGGGCCTGGGCGGGTTCGCCCGTGGCCTGCGACACGGCACCCATGCGGCGCAGGAGCATCTCGCGCTCCTGCAGGGCGCGCACGCCCGCGCGCATGGCGGCTTCGGCAACGCCCGCCTGCGCCTCCTGCAGGCTGCGGGCTGAGAAGGCGTGCCCCGTGTGGCAGCGGTAGCGAAGCGGCCGGCCGCCGCGCACTTCCCACAATCCGCCGCCGCAGTCCGGACAACCGAGTCCCGCAGGCGCGGCGATGGCCACCAGGTTGGGCAACAGGTCCTCGTCGCGGTTGATCGCCGCTTCCCGCTGCAGCTCCTCCGACGCGGGCAGTTCCGCCATCGGCCTTTGCTGCACCAGGCGCGCCAGCAGCGGGCCGATCGCCTCGGGCGGCAAGCTGGCGTCGACGTCCACGCACTCGCGGGCACTGGCGGGCATCCCCGGCTCTTCGGCTGTCGCGGGGTCCTGCACGATGGCGAAGCCGCCGCGGTTCTTGATCGCGGCCAGCCCCGCAGTGCCGTCGTCCATCGCGCCGGAGAGCACCACGCCGATGGTCCGCGCGCCCCAGGCCAGCGCCGCCGAGCGGAACAGGGGATCGATCGCGGGGCGCGTGTGGTTCTCGCGCGGTCCGCGGGTCAGGCGCAGGTGGCGGCCCTCCACCAGCATGTGGTGGTCGGGAGGTGCGATGTGCAGCACGCCGGGCGTCAGGATCTGGCCGTCGCGTGCATGCAGCGCCGGGTGGGGCCCGTTGTTCGCCAGCAGCTCCGGCAGGATGCTGGGGTTCACTCCGATGTGCTGCACGATGCACATGGGAGCAGCGAAACCCGCCGGCAGGGTGCGCGCAAGCGTGAGCAGGGATGCGATGCCTCCCGTCGAAGCACCGACCACCACCAGGCGGTCATTGGGAGATGGGGTCGCCATCGCCCATTGTGCGCCGCCAGGCGCGCGTCGTGGGCCGGCCTCAGCCGGGCTTGCGCGTGATCAGCCGCAGGCAGCGCCCGCGCAGGGAGGTGACGCAGGACGCGTGGCGCTCGCGCACCGCGAGCAGCTTGGCGCGGTCGGACCCGTCCTCCTGGAAACGCAGCCGCCACAGGGAGTGCACCAGCTCGGCATGGGTGATGAGGAGCTCGACCCAGTGCACGCTCAGCTGGGGCAGTGCGGCGCTGAGCATCCGCACGTGTTCCACCTGGTCGCTCACTTGCTGGTACAGCTCCATGTCCAGCCAGGTATCGACCATGCGCTCCACGTCGTTGCCGTACTGCTCCAGGGCCGCGGCGAGCTGGAACGCGATGGCGTCGAGGGCGGGAGCTTGGGTCGCGGACATGAAGGGGCGGGTGCGGGAAAGTGCAGTTTACGTACCCTGGCCCGCGATGGGAACACCCATGTGCCTATGCCCCTCAAGTAAGTGCGTAACAGTCACCGCGCGGGACTGCCGATGTACGGATACGTACATTCACACGAACAGGGACTTGTGCTGTTCGCGCAGAAGATTCTTCTGCACCTTGCCCATGGTATTGCGCGGAAGCTCGTTGACCACGAAGCACTTTTTCGGGATCTTGAAGTTCGCGAGCTGGTCTTTCAGCGTCCCGATCAACGCCTCCGGCTCGAGTTCGGCGCCGGGCTTGGCGATCACGATGGCCACGCCGACTTCGCCGAAATCCGGGTGCGGCACGCCGACCACCGCGCTCTCGGCGACGCCCGCCATCTCGTTGATATACCCCTCGATCTCCGCGGGGTAGACGTTGTAGCCGCCGCTGATGATCAAGTCCTTGCTGCGGCCCACGATGGTGACGTAGCCGCGCGCATCCACCTTGCCCACGTCGCCGGTGCGGAAAAAGCCGTCGGCGGTGAACTCCTCCCGCGTCTTCTCCGGCATGCGCCAATAGCCCTTGAACACATTGGGCCCTTTCACCTGGATGCCGCCGATCTCGCCGGCGGCGGGCTCATTGCCCTGGTCGTCGCGCACGCGCAGCTGCACGCCGGGCAGCGGGAAGCCCACCGTGCCGCCGCGGCGCTCGCCTTCGTACGGGTTGGACGTCAGCATGATCGTCTCGCTCATGCCGTAGCGCTCCAGGATGGTGTGGCCCGTGCGCTCCCGCCATTCGTTGAAGGTCTCCAGCAGCAGCGGCGCGGAGCCGGAGATGAACAGGCGCATGTTGCGCGCCACCACCTTGTTCAGCCGCGATTCGGCCAGCAGGCGCGTGTACAGCGTGGGCACGCCCATGAACACCGTCGCGTCCGGCATGCGTTCGATCACTTTCTTCGGGTCGAACTTGCCGAACCAGATCATCTTGCTGCCATTGAGCAGCGCGCCATGGATGGCGACGAACAGGCCGTGCACGTGGAAGATGGGCAGTGCGTGGATCAGGACGTCGCCCTCGCGCCATCCCCAGTACGTCTTGAGCACTTCGGCGTTGGAGCGCAAGTTGCCGTGCGTGAGCATGGCGCCCTTGCTCCGCCCGGTCGTGCCGCTGGTGTAGAGGATGGCGGCCAGGTCGTCGTCGCCGCGCTCCACCGGCTGCTGCTGGTCGGACTGCAGGGCCGCGCGCTGCAGCAGCGAGCCGCTGCGGTCGTCGCCCAGCGTGAGCACGTGGTGCGTGCCGGCCTGGAAGGCGATCTTGCTGACCCAGCCGAAGTTCGCCGGCGTGCACACGACGACAGCGGGTTCCGCGTTGCCGACGAAGTACTCGATCTCCGCCTTCTGGTAGGCGGTGTTGAGCGGCAGGAACACGTAGCCGGCGCGCAGGGTCGCCAGGTACAGCATCATGGCCTCGACGGACTTCTCCACCTGCACGGCGATGCGGGCGCCCTCCTCGATGCCGAGGGACTGCAGGTAGTTGGCGATCATCGCCGTGCCGCGCTCGAGGTCGCGCCAGCTGTAGGCCAGGCCGTTGTCGGTTTCGACGGCGACGGTGTCCAGGTCTTGCGGGAAGGCGGCGCGCAGCGCCGCGAACAGGTTGCGGTTGTCCATGTCGGATGCTTCTCAAAAACGCGGGGTTCTTTTCTCGAGGAAGGCCGAGATGCCTTCGCGATGCTCGATGCTGGTGGCGTAGTCGTAGGCGCGTTCCAGCAGGTCGGCCGGCGGGGCTGCGTCCGCGCTGCGGCCGGCGAGGCGGCGCAGCGTGCGCTTGTTCATGCGCGCCGCCTGCGGCGCCAGCGCGCAGATGCGGTCGGCCGCGGCCTGCACCTCCAGCGCGAGATGCTCGTTGGGCACCACCCGCTGCAGGAAGCCGCGCGCCTTCATCTCGCGCGCGTCGAGCTGCACGGCCTCCAGCAGCATCTCGCGCAGCGTGCCCTCGCCGGCCACCGCGGCGACCAGCTGCGCCTCGCGCGGCGCCATGGGAAAGCCCAGGCGCGCGATCGGCGCGCCGAAGCGCGCGCCGGTGCCGGCAATGCGGATGTCGCAGCAGCAGGCGATCTCCAGGCCGGCGCCCATGCAGGCGCCCTCGAGCTGCGCGAGCACCGGCACCTCGCAGGCCAGCATGGCCGACAGGCCGCCCCACACGTCGACCTCGTGGAACTCGCGCAAGGTGTCGGCATGGAAGCGGAACAGCGGGTACTCCGCGATGTCGCCGCCGGCGCAGAAGCCGCCGTTGGAGCCGGCCACGACCACGCAGCGCAGGTCGCGGTGGCCCTGGATCGCAAGGAAGGCATCGCGCAGCTCGCGCCACATCGCGCGCGACATGGCGTCGAGCTTGCCGGGGTGCGACAGCGTCACGCGGGCCACCGGCCCGAGCAGCGCGAGCCGCACCTGACCGGGCATGGCTTCAGTCTGCCTTGACGTTGGAAGCCTTGACGACCTGCGCCCAGCGCTTGACTTCGCCGTCGATGAAGGTGGCGAACTGCTGCTGGTTGAAGTTGGGGAACTCGGCGCCCTGCTGGGCCCAGATCGCCTGCAGCTCCGGCGTCTGGATCGCTTTGCGGACCTCGTCGGCGACGTGCGTCTGCACGTCCTGCGGCGTGCCCTTGGGCGCCCAGATGCCGTACCAGGTGGTCACCGTGTAGTCGGGCAGGCCGACCTCGCTGGCGCAGGGCACGTCCGGGATCGCCGCGTTGCGCTTCGCGCCGGACACCATCAAGGCCTTGATGCGGCCGCCCTTGATGTGGTTGGCCGAGGAGCCGAGGCCGTCGAACATGATGTCGCAGTTGCCCGAGATCAGGTCCTGCAAGGCAGGGCCCGCGCCGCGGTACGGGATGTGCGTGATGAAGGTCTTGGTCTGCAGCTTGAACAGCTCGCCCGCCAGGTGGTGCGAGGTGCCGTTGCCGGCGGACCCGTAGTTGTACTTGCCGGGGTTGGCCTTGACCATCGCCAGGAACTCCTTGAAGTCCTTGGCGGGCACGCGTGTCGGGTTGATGACGACCACCTGCGGCACGCGCGCCACCAGCGTGATCGGGACCAGGTCCTTCTGCAGGTCGTAGTCCAGGCGCGGATAGATCGAAGGCGCAATCGTGTGGTGCACGGCGCCCATGAACAGGTTGTAGCCGTCCGGCGCGGCGCGCGCGGCCAGCGCGGCCCCCACCGTGCCGCCGGCGCCGCCGCGGTTGTCGATGATCAGCTGCTTGCCGGTCTGCTTGGCGAACTGCGCCGCCAGCGGGCGCGCGAAAGCGTCGGTGCCGCCGCCTGCCGGGAAGGGCACGGTCATCATGACCGGTTTGGCGGGCCACCCGGAGCCCTGGGCCTGGGCGAACGGCACGAGGCCCGTGGCGCCTGCGGCAGCCGCCGCGCGCAGGACTTCACGCCGGGTGAGGCGGGGGGAATGCATCTTCTGTCTCCTCTTTGGTGAATGCCGCGACCGGAACGACGAACCGGTCAACGGTACAGGTCGGACACCGCGCCGGCCATCGGTATTTCACCGTGCGCCAGCATCGTGCGGTGCTTGTCGAGCCGCCTGGGATCGTACAGATAGTTCACCATGAGGCCGAAAGACTGCTTCACACCCTTAACGGAGGGATCGCCGGCCCAGTTCAGCCGCTCCACGCGCGCACCGTTGCCGAGGTGGAAGCGCGCGACCGGGTCCACCGGCTTGCCGTCCTGCAGCTCCTTGCCGAGGTAGCGCGCGGCCCAGGACAGCAGTTCCTCGCGCTCGGGCGACTTGGGGCCGAGCTCCAGCGGCTTGTCCCAATCCGCCATCTTCCCGGCCGGCACCTGCCTGGCAAGCCAGGCGCGAAAGCCCGGGATGGGCGACAGGGTGGCGAAGGTCCTGAGCCTGGGGAACTCCTCCTTGAGCGTTTCCACCACGCGCTTGATCAGCGAGTCGCCGAAGCTCACGCCGCGCAGGCCGGTCTGGCAGTTGCTGATGGAATAGAAGATCGCGGTCGTCGCCTTGGCCAGGTCCCCGGCGGCGGCGGTCTCGTCCAGCAGCGGCGTGATGCAGTCGGAGATGCCGTCGGTGAGCGCGACCTCCACGAAGATCAGCGGATCGCCGTCGAGGCGCGGATGGAAGAAGCCGTAGCAGCGCCGGTCGCTGTCCAGGCGGTTCTTCAGGTCGGCCCAGCTGCGGATGTCGTGCACGGCCTCGTACTTGATCAGCTTCTCGAGCAGCGACGCCGGCGAGTCCCAGGACAGGCGCCGCAGCTCGAGGAAGGCCACGTCGAACCAGGTGGAGAACAGCGTTTCCAGTTCGGCGTCCAGCGGCAGCAGGCGCTTGTCGTGCTTGAGGTGCGGCAGCAGTTCGGCGCGCAGGTCGACCAGGAAGCGCATGCCGTCGGCAAAGGCGGCGAAGCGTTGCAGCAGGCGGGTGCGCGGCGACACCAGCGCCCGGCGCAGCTTGATCTCGGTGGCGCCCTCTTCCGGCGTGCCATGCGCGGCCTCGTAGTGCTCGCGGGCCGCCTGGACCTTCTTCGGGTCGGGGCCGAACTGCTCGCTCATGAGCAGCCAGGCATCGTGGCGCTCCTGCGCCGGCGCCAGGGCGTAGCGCTGGGCGAAGGCCCTGGCGCGCCGGCCGCCCTCGACCTCGCTCGCGCGCGGGTCGACGATCGCCTGCAGTTCCGCCAGCGTGCGCCGCAGCACGCGCGGCGACAGGGCCTCCTCGCCGCGCCGCCACGTGGCCTGCAGCCGTTCGCGGGTGGTGCGGGCCGACGGCGCCTGCGCCGGGGCCGGCGGTGCAGGCAGATGCGCCACCGCCGCGGCGGCCGTGGGCGGGCGCTCGCGGCCCGGACCGGCCGCTGCCTTGGCTTCGAAGCCGGGGCGCCACAGTGCGGCGCCACGGGAGATCCAGTCGACGGGGCTCATCTCGGGCCGCCTTTGCCGAAGTTGCGATTCCTTGCCCCACGCGGCTCCCTCGACGGCCGCGTGCAGGTTCGCGCAGCGCCATTGGGCTGCTCGTTCCCGGCAATGATGAGGAAAGGCTGAGCCGCGTGGGGTCGCGGCTGCCTAGGGAAAATCCTCGTCCGGACGGACGGCGGCGCTCAGCGTGCCGGCGAGCGGGGGGCCGCCGGTCGCGGCGCGGCGGGATCGACGCGCGTCTCCGCCCAGACCCACAGCAGCACGCCACCCAGGATCATGGGGATGCACAGCCACTGGCCCATGCTCATCCTGAACGCCAGGATGCCGAGGTGCGCGTCGGGCTCGCGGAAGTACTCCGCCGTGAAGCGCGCCACCCCGTAGCCGAGAAGGAACACCGCCGACACCTGCGCCTCCTTGCGCGGCCGGCGCGCATAGAGCCACACCACGAGGAACAGCAGGATGCCTTCCAGCAGCAATTCATAGATCTGCGAAGGATGGCGCGGCAAGGCCGAACCGCTCTGGGGAAACACCATCGCCCAGGGCAGGTCCGGGTCCGCCGCCCGGCCCCACAGCTCGCCGTTGATGAAGTTGCCCACGCGTCCGGCGCCGAGCCCGAGCGGCACGCAGGGCGCGACGAAGTCCATCACCTGCCAGAAGGGCTTGCCGCGGCTGCGCGCGAACCAGATCTGCGACACGATGACGCCGAGCAGCCCGCCGTGGAAACTCATGCCGCCCTGCCACACGTAGAAGATCTGCAGCGGGTTCTCCAGGTAGAACCCGGGCTTGTAGAACAGGCAGTAGCCCAGGCGGCCGCCCGCCACCACCCCGAGCACGCCGAGGAACAGCATGTCCTCCACGTCCTTGCGCGACCAGGCGCCCGGCCCCTGGATGGAGCGGTAAGGCTCGTGCTTCAGGCGCAGGTGCGCCAGGAACATGAACAGCCCGAAGGCCACCAGGTAGGTGATGCCGTACCAGTGGATGGCAACGGGGCCGAGCTGCAGCGCGACGGGATCGATCTTGGGGTGAACCAGCATGGGCGGTGATTGTGGCGCAGGTGTCGCGGGGCTGGGGACACCTCACCCCAGCACCTCCACGAACCTTTCCAGCACCGGCGTCATCCGCTCCCACACCAGCGTCGTCTCGCACTCCGGCACGCCGGCGCCCTGCTTGCCGCGGATCTGGCGGTAGACCACCCCGGGGCGCTGGAACTGGCGCACGCTTTCGGGGACCCAGGCCAGGCCCAGGCCGGCCGAGACGAGGTTGACGATGGTCTGCATCTGGATGGCTTCCTGCACGATGCGCGGCTCGCGCGCGGCCGCGTGGTACATGCCCAGCACCGCGTCGTGCAGCGAGGGGACGATGCGGCGCGGGAAGATCACCAGCGGCTCGGCGAGCACCTGCGCCAGGGACAGGCGTGCCGTGCCGGCGAGCGGATGCGACTCCGGCAGGGCCAGCACCAGCGGCTCGCGGGCCACCTGGCGGTGCTGCAGCCCGCGCGGAGCGAAGCCGGGCGAATGCAGCATGAAGCCGGCGTCGATCTCGCCGCGGGCGAACGCGTCCAGCTGCACGTCGCCGGTGGCCTCGATGAGTTCCATCTGCACCTGGGGATGCTTGGCCCGGAAGGCGCGCAACCACAGCGGCAGCAAGGCGAAGCCCACGGTGGAGACGAAGGCGATGCGCAGCCGCCCGAGCTCCCCGCCGGCCGCCGCCCGGGCCTGCGCCGGCAGCTCGCGGGCGCGCGCGAGCAGCTCGCGCACCTGCGGCAGCAGGGCCTGGCCGGCCGCCGTGAGCTGCACGCTGCGCTTGGTGCGCTCGAACAGGCGCACGTCCAGCAGGCGCTCGAGCTGGGCGATCGCCTGCGTGAGCGGCGGCTGGGTCATGTGCAGGCTGCGCGCCGCACGGCCGAAGTGCAGCTCCTCGGCGACGGCGGCGAACTGGCGCCACAAGCGCAGTTCGATGACGGGTTCCTTCATACGCGGCGCATATTAATCGCCGCGCGGAAACGGATTGGAAAGAATCAGGGCGCGGGCGTATCCTCCGCCCCCATGGACAAGAAGACCATCCCCATCCGCCAGCTGCGCAGCGCCAACATCACCGAAGGCAAGTCGCGCGCTCCCAACCGCTCCATGTACTACGGCATGGGCTACAAGGAGACCGACTTCGGCAAGCCGATGGTGGGCGTGGCCAACGGCCACAGCACCATCACGCCGTGCAACAGCGGGCTGCAGAAGCTGGCCGACGCGGCGGTGGAGGGCATCGCGGAAGCCGGCGGCAACCCGCAGATCTTCGGCACGCCGACGATCTCCGACGGCATGGCGATGGGCACCGAAGGCATGAAGTACTCGCTGGTCAGCCGCGAGGTGATCGCCGACTGCATCGAGACCTGCGTGCAGGGCCAGTGGATGGACGGCGTGCTGGTCGTGGGCGGCTGCGACAAGAACATGCCCGGCGGCATGATGGGCATCCTGCGCGCCAACGTGCCTGCCATCTACGTGTACGGCGGCACCATCCTGCCGGGCAAGTGGCGCGGCCAGGACCTCAACATCGTCAGCGTGTTCGAGGCCGTGGGCCAGAACGCCGCCGGCAAGATCAGCGACCAGGACCTCAAGGAGATCGAGCAGGCGGCCATCCCCGGCACCGGCTCCTGCGGCGGCATGTACACGGCCAACACCATGTCCTCCGCCTTCGAGGCGCTGGGCATGTCCCTGCCCTTCTCCTCCACCATGGCCAACCCGCACGACGAGAAGCAGAACTCGGCCAAGGAATCGGCCAAGGTGCTGATGGAGGCCATCCGCAACGACCTCAAGCCGCGCGACATCGTGACCCGCCGGTCGCTGGAGAACGCCGTGGCGGTGATCATGGCCACCGGCGGCTCCACCAACGCGGTGCTGCACTTCCTGGCGATCGCGCACGCGGCCGGCGTGGAATGGACCATCGACGACTTCGAGCGCATCCGCAAGCGCACGCCGGTGATCTGCGACCTCAAGCCCTCGGGCAAGTACCTCGCGGTCGACCTGCACGAAGCCGGCGGCATCCCGCAGGTGATGAAGGTGCTGCTCAAGGCGGGCCTGCTGCACGGCGACTGCATCACCATCACCGGCAAGACGATCAACGAAACCCTCAAGGACATCCCGGACCACCCGCGCGCGGACCAGGACGTGATCCGCCCGATCTCCAGGCCGATGTACAAGGAAGGCCACCTGGCCATCCTCAAGGGCAACCTGTCGCCCGAAGGCGCCGTCGCCAAGATCACGGGCCTGAAGAACCCGGTGATCACCGGCCCGGCCCGCGTGTTCGACGACGAGCAGTCGGCGCTGCAGGCGATCCTGGACGGCAGGATCAAGGCGGGCGACGTGATGGTGCTGCGCTACCTGGGGCCCAAGGGCGGCCCGGGCATGCCCGAGATGCTCGCGCCCACCGGCGCGCTGATCGGCGCGGGCCTCGGCGAGAGCGTGGGCCTGATCACCGATGGCCGCTTTTCCGGCGGCACCTGGGGCATGGTGGTGGGCCACGTCGCGCCGGAAGCGGCCGCCGGCGGCACGATCGCGTTCGTCAACGAAGGCGACTCGATCACCATCGACGCGCACAAGCTGCAGCTGCAGCTCAACGTGCCGGACGCCGAGATCGCCCAGCGCAGGGCCGCCTGGACCGCGCCCGCACCGCGCTACACGCGCGGCGTGCAGGCGAAGTTCGCCTTCGCCGCGTCGAGCGCCAGCAAAGGCGCGGTGCTGGACGACTTCGCCTGACGCTGCCGCGGGCCGGTCATTCCGGGCCTTGCGCCGGGATCCCAAGGCGCGGGTGACCAGGCGCCCCATGGATCGTGGGTCCGGCGTTGTCGTCCCCGTCCTACGGGCAGCGTCCGCCGCCCTGCCTAGCATGGCGTTTTCCCCTCGGAGAACGTCATGGACACCCTTTCGCTCTGGCGGGGCACGGCGGCGCCTTCGGGTCATGCCATGCTGGACGGGGACATCACCGCCGACGTGTTGATCATCGGCGGCGGCATCAGCGGCGTGACGCTGGCGGACCTGCTCGCCGAGAAGAAGACGGCCGACAAGCCGAAGGTGGTGCTGCTGGAAGCCGATGAAATCGGCAGCGGCAGCACAGGCAACTCCACCGGCAACCTGTACGAGACGCTCTCCGGCGGCATGCGCGAGGTGGTCACGCGCTGGGGCGCCGATGTGGCCAGGCGCGTGGCGGACGAGCGCCGCACCGCCGTCGCCTTCATCGAGGAGCGCTGCAGCCTGCTGCCCGACGTGGGCTTCCGGCGCTGCCCGCTGGTGCAATGGGCCGACGCCGGCCACGAGGAACAGATCCGCAAGGAGTTCGATGCGCTCACGGCCGCGGGCTGCAAGGTGGAACGCGGCGGGTCCGTGCCTTCGCCGCTGCCGGCGGCCGAAGGCGAGGTCCTGGTGCTGCCGGGGCAGGCGCAGTTCCAGCCCCAGGCCTACGTCGTCGCGCTCGCCAGGCGCGCCGCCGAGGCGGGCGCCGCCATCCACGAGCACTCGCGCGTGCTGGAACTGGACACGAAGGCCAAGCGCGCAGTCACCGCATCCGGTTCCGTCACGGCGAAGGAAATCGTGATGGCGACGCACACGCCCAAGGGGCTGCACCTGGTGCACGCCGAGATGCCCGTGCACCGCGAGTACGCCATCGCCCTGGAGTGGTTCCCGGATGCGCCGCCCGGGCCGGGAACGTTCTGGTGGCAAGGCGCGGAGCAGCTGTCCATCCGCACGCTGCAGGCCGGCGGGCGCCACTTCCTGGTCTGCGCGGGGCAGGAGCACAAGGTGGGCATCCACAACGCGACGGCGGGCCTGATGGCACTGGAGATGCTGGCGAACAAGTATTTCGGCGAGCGCGCCGTCACCCATCGCTGGTCCGCCCAGAACTACCGCGGCGCCGACGGCCTGCCTTACATCGGCCGCAACGCCTCGGGCTGCTTCATTGCCACCGGTTTCGCCACCGACGGCCTGACCTGGGGCACCGTGGCCGCGCGCCTGGTCGCCGCGGAACTCCTGGGGCACAAGGCGGCGTTCGCCGAACTCGTGCGGCCGAACCGCCTCTCGCCGGTCAAGGGCGCAAGGACCATCCTGGAGGAGAACGTGACGGTGGTGAAGCAGCTGGTGAAGGACTACGTCACCAGCCGGCAGGACGAGAAGCTGGCGCAGTTGCAGCCGGGCGACAGCGCGATCGTGGACGTGGAGGGTGAGAGCTTCGCGGCGTACCGCTCACCGGCGGGCGAGCTGTTCGCCGTGTCCAATGTCTGCCCGCACCTGGGCTGCAAGGTGCACTGGAACAGCGTGGAAACCAGCTGGGATTGCCCTTGCCATGGCAGCCGCTTCCGCCCGGACGGCACCGTGATCGAAGGCCCCGCCCTCAGCGGGCTGAAACGCAAGCTGGTGCCGCGCCTGGGCGGCGGCACGGTCTGATCAGCGCCGGCCGGACTTCCTGGTGCCCAGGCCCAGCTGGTCGCGCTGCTTGTCCAGGCGCGCCTGCTTGCGGTCGTTCTCGCGCTGCACCGCCTTGCGCTTGGTGTAGCCGGAGTAGTCCGCCCAGGCCCACCACAAGGCGGCCAGGCCGAACGGCGACAGCACGGCCCACCAGGACCACTCGGCCGGCGGGCCGATCTCCAGGTATTTCATTGCCAGCAGGATGATGCCCAGTCCGAGCAGATACATGCCACGCCCCTCCGACTCCGTCGCTTTGTGAAGACTTCCGAATGCCGTACGGCCGGGCGGGTCAACGCCGGTCCGTACAATGCCGTTGAAGGAATGTAACTCAACGAGCGAGGATCCCTTATGAAACGAGCCCTGTTGGCTCTGGCAGCCCTGGCCGCCGTCTCTGCGCCCGCTCTGGCGGACCAGGCGCTGGCGACCGCCAAGAACTGCATGGCCTGCCATGCGGTGGACAAGAAGCTGGTCGGCCCGGCTTACAAGGACGTCGCCGCCAAGTACGCCGGCCAGAAGGACGCCGTGGACCGCCTCAGTGCCAAGATCCTCAAGGGTGGCGCCGGTGTCTGGGGCCCCGTGCCCATGCCGGCGAACGCGCAGGTGAGCGAGGCCGAGGCGAAGAAGCTGGCCGCCTGGGTGCTGAGCCTGAAGTGAGCCGCACGCAGCCCTGAAAGAAGCCCGCTCACGCGGGCCGTTTTCGTGGCGAGGCGGGGTCGTCGCGGCACAGCCGGGATCCATGCCGCCCGGCGTCCTTCCCGCCGCCCGGATAGCCAATCCGGCCGCCGCCCTGCCATCATGCGGCGATGGACATCTTTCTCGACCCCAACACCTGGATCGCATTCGGCATGCTGACCGCCCTGGAGATCGTGCTCGGGGTGGACAACATCATCTTCATCTCCATCCTGGTGGGGCGACTGCCGACCGACGTGCGCGAGAAAGCGCGGCGCCTGGGCCTGGGGTTCGCGATGGTGACGCGGCTGCTGCTGCTGCTGTCGCTCAGCTGGGTGATGAGCTTGCGGGCCGACCTGCTCAGCGTCGCCGGCAAGGGCATCAGCGGCCGCGACCTGGTCCTGCTGGCCGGTGGGCTCTTCCTCCTCTACAAGGCCTCCCACGAGATCTTCATGGAGGTGGAGGCGCGCGACGAGCAAGGGCCGCCGGAAACGGATTCCGCCGCCGTCCGCGCCGGCAGCCGCGTGCTGTTCTGGTCGGTGATCGGACAGATCGCGATCATCGACATCGTGTTCTCGCTGGACTCGGTGATCACCGCCGTGGGCATGGTGGACCACATCGAGATCATGGCGGCCGCGGTGATCGCGTCGGTGGGCATCATGCTGCTGGCGGCGCGTCCGATCGGCGAATTCGTCGACCGGCACCCTTCGGTGAAGGTGCTCGCGCTGGCATTCCTCGTGATGGTCGGCATGGCCCTCACCGCGGAGGCCTTCGACGTGCACGTGCCCAAGGGCTACATCTACGTCGCGATGGCGTTCTCGCTCGGCGTGGAAGCGCTGAACATCCGGGCACGGGAGAAGCGCCGGCTGGCCAGGCAGGCGGCGGCTTCATAGGAATCGAAAAGCGTTCCGCAGAGGCGCAGGGGAAACGCAGGGCAATCCTGGAATCCCTGTGCGGCCCTCTGCGCTCCCTACGCCTGTGCGGTGCAGGTCCCTTCGATCAGTTCGTCTGCGCCAACTGATCGAGGATCGCCGGGTTTTCCAGGGTCGTGGTGTCCTGCGTGATCTGTTCGCCCTTGGCGATGCTGCGCAGGAGGCGGCGCATGATCTTGCCGCTGCGGGTCTTGGGCAGGTTGTCGCCGAAGCGGATGTCCTTGGGCTTGGCGATGGGGCCGATCTCCTTGG
Source organism: Ramlibacter sp. G4-7 (assembly GCF_057784995.1). Taxonomy (NCBI): domain Bacteria; kingdom Pseudomonadati; phylum Pseudomonadota; class Betaproteobacteria; order Burkholderiales; family Comamonadaceae; genus Ramlibacter; species Ramlibacter sp. G4-7. The sequence goes on along the minus strand of NZ_JBYNTT010000021.1, from coordinate 37,719 downwards.
CGACCCAGTTGCGCAGCTCGTTGGCGATCTTCGTCGCCTCCTCGCCGGTCGGCCGCGAACGCTTGAGGACCACGAAGGCGCACACTGCCTCGCCCGTGAGGTCGTCGGGCCGGCCCACGACGGCCGCTTCGGCCACCAGGTCGGTCTTGGAGACCAGCGCCGACTCGATCTCCATCGTGCCCAGACGGTGGCCGGAGACGTTCAGCACGTCGTCGATGCGGCCCGTGATGCGGAAGTATCCGGTCTTCGCGTCCCGCACGGCGCCGTCGCCCGCCAGGTACAGCTTGCCGCCCATTTCCTCGGGGAAATAGCTTTTCTTGAAGCGCTCCGGGTCGCCCCAGATGGTGCGGATCATCGAGGGCCAGGGCCGCTTGATCACCAGCATGCCGCCGGAGCCGTTGGGGATGTCCTTGCCGGTCTCGTCGACGATGGCGGCCATGATGCCGGGCAGCGGCAGCGTGCACGAGCCCGGGACCGTCGGCGTGGCGCCCGGCAGCGGCGTGATCACGTGGCCACCGGTCTCGGTCTGCCAGAAGGTGTCGACGATCGGGCAGCGCTCGCCGCCCACGTTCCGGTGGTACCACATCCACGCTTCCGGGTTGATCGGTTCGCCCACCGTGCCCAGGATGCGCAGCGAGGACAGGTCCCAGTTCTTCGGATGCACCTTCTCGTCGGTCTCGGCGGCCTTGATCAGCGAGCGGATCGCGGTCGGCGCCGTGTAGAACACCGTCACCCTGTGCTTCTCGATCATCTGCCAGAAGCGGCCCGCGTGCGGAAAGGTGGGGATGCCTTCGAACATCAGTTGCGTCGCACCGGCGGCGAGCGGCCCGTAGGCGACGTAGGTGTGGCCGGTGATCCAGCCGATGTCCGCGGTGCACCAGAACACGTCCTTCGGCTGGATGTCGAAGGTCCAGTCCATCGTGAGCCTGGACCACAGGAGGTAGCCGCCCGTGGAGTGCTGCACGCCCTTGGGCTTGCCCGTGGAGCCCGAGGTGTAGAGGATGAACAGCGGATGCTCCGCGCCCACCGGTTCCGGCTTGCATTCCGTGGACTGGCCTTCCAGCACCTCGGCGAAGGTCTTGTCGCGGCCGGCCACCATGTTGCAGGGCGTGGGGGTGCGCTCGTACACCAGCACGGTCTTCACCGACTCGCAGCCGCCCATGGCCAGGGCCTCGTCGACGATGGACTTCAGGCCCATCTCCTTGCCGCCGCGCATCTGGTAGTTGGCGGTGACCACCGCGACGGCGCCGGCGTCGATCACGCGCTCCTGGATCGACTTGGCCGAGAAGCCGCCGAACACCACGCTGTGCGTCGCGCCGATGCGCGCACAGGCCTGCATCGCCACCACGCCCTCGACGGTCATCGGCATGTAGACGATGACACGGTCACCCTTCCTGATGCCTTGCGCCTTGAGCGCGTTGGCGAACTGGCTCACGCGTGCGAGCAGTTCCTTGTACGTAACCTGGCTGACCTTGCCGTCGTCGGACTCGAAGACGATCGCCACCTTGTTTTCCACCGGCGTGCCGACGTGCTTGTCCAGGCAGTTGGCGCTGGCGTTGAGCTCGCCGTCCTCGAACCACTTGTAGAACGGCGCCGCGGACTCGTCCAGGGTCTTGGTGAAGGGCTTGGTCCACCGGATGTTGTCGCGCGCCAGGCGCGTCCAGAAGCCCTCGAAGTCCTGCTCGGCTTCCTTGCACAGGGCGTCGTAGGCGCCCATGCCCGAAATGCGCGCCGCCTTCACGGCGGCATCGCTGGGCGGGAACACCCTGTTTTCGACGAGGACGGATTCGATGGCGCTCATGCTTGTCTCTCCGGTGGAATGAATTGCGCGCCACTGTGGTCGGGGGGTCTTACAAGCCACTGACTGGCGCACTTGCCGCCCCATTCTGTCGCGCCCGGCCGGTTCTCTACAATCTGGCCGCATCCGTAGTAACCCCCTGACCATGCGACCAAAACAACCCGACGTCAGTTCCGCCTCGCCGCTGCGCCCGCTGCCGAACCTGATCTTCGCCAGCCGCTGGCTGCAGCTGCCGCTGTACCTGGGACTGATCGCCGCCCAGGCGGTGTACGTGGTGCACTTCCTGCTGGAACTCTGGTACCTCGTGCTCGCCGCGGCGGGCGGCCAGGAGGCGCTCCAGCACCTGGTGAACAGCATCGGCTACAGCGGCGCGCCCGTGACCGCGCTGAACGAAACCATCATCATGCTGGTGGTGCTGGCGCTGATCGACGTGGTGATGATCTCCAACCTGCTGATCATGGTCATCGTCGGCGGCTACGAGACCTTCGTCAGCCGCATGGGCCTGGAGGGCCACCGCGACCAGCCGGAGTGGCTCAGCCACGTGAACGCCTCGGTGCTGAAGGTCAAGCTGGCCACCGCCATCATCGGCATCTCGTCGATCCACCTGCTCAAGACCTTCATCAACGCGGGCAACTACACGGACAAGGTGCTGATCGCGCAGACGGTCATCCACATGACGTTCCTGCTGTCGGCGCTCGCCATCGCCTTCACCGACCGCGTGATGGCGCCGGCGCCGCACCGCAACACCGAAGAACTCTGAAGGCCGAAGTGTCGACAATTCGCGTGACAGCGTCGACACCCTTCTTATAATTGCCGACATCCCCGCCCGCGCGGCGGCGATGCCGTCCATGAGCGCCATCCCTCCCATCCTGACCACCGAAGGCCTCTCGCGCCAGATCGCCGAGCAGCTCAAGGAGCTGATCTACGCGGGAGAGTTCCGGGCCGGCGACCGCCTGAACGAGGCGGCCCTGGCGGTGCGCATGGGCACCAGCCGCGGGCCGATCCGCGAGGCGATCCGCATCCTCACGGGCACCGGGCTGGTCACCCCGGTGGTGAACCGCGGCGTCTTCGTGCGCAAGGTCTCGATCCAGGAGATGCTGGAGATCTACGAGCTGCGCGCGCTGGTCTTCGGCTTCGCCGCGGAGCGGGCCTGCGACCACATCCGCGACGAGGACCGGGCAAGCTTCGAGGCGCTGCTGGACGGCATGGACCGGGCTGCACAGGACAACGACAGCGGCCGCTACTACGAGCTGAACGTGCGCTTCCACGAGCTGGTGCTGCGCCTGTCCGGACACGAGCGGGCGCGGCAGCTGTACGAGAGCTACGTCAAGGAGCTGCACCTGTACCGCCGCCAGAACTTCAACGCGCCGGGCAACATGCGGCGCTCGAACGTGGAGCACCGCAGGATCTACGAGGCGATCGCCAAGGGCAATGCGGCGAAGGCGAAGCAGTACGCCGAGGAGCACATCCAGGCGGGGCGGCAGCGGCTGCTGGCGCTGGCGGACGAACGCTGAACCGCTGCGCGGCGGGGGCGGTGGGGTTCACTCTACACACATGACGCGGCTGCCGGGCGCCCCTACAAGTTGCCGATCACGGCGCGGGTGAAGGACTCCGTGGTGCCCTTGCCGCGGATGTCGCCCGTGCGGGCGTTCGCATCCGCCAGGGCGCGCGTGAGGCCCTGCTCCATGCTCGCCGCCGCGGCGACCGCCTGCGGAATCGCTTTCCTGCGCCCCAGCCAATCCAGCAGCATGCGCGTCGAATCCACCATCGCGTAGGGATTGGCAATCCCTTTCCCCGCGATGTCCGGCGCCGAGCCGTGGGTGGCCTGCGCCATCGCGAAGTCGCCGTCGCCGATGCACAGGCCGGGCGCCATGCCCAGGCCGCCCACCAGGCCCGCGGCCTCGTCGGTGAGGATGTCGCCGAACATGTTGGTGGTGACCACCACGTCGAAGTTCTGCGGGTCGCGCACCAGCCGCATGGCCATGGTGTCGACGATCACCTCGTTGACCGCCACGTCCGGGAAGTCCTTGGCCGCCTTGAGGCACTCCTCGACGAACATGCCGCAGCCCAGCTTGAAGACGGTGTTCTTGTGCACCACCGTCAGCTTCTTGCGGCGGCTGCGCGCCAGCGCCAGCGCCACGCGCGCGACCCGGTCGCTGCCCTTGCGCGTGATGACGCGCACCGAGATCGTCATGTCTTCGCTGGGCCGGAACTCGCCGGAGCCGGCGACCACGTTGCGGTCCGGCTGGAAGCCTTCGTTGTTCTCGCGCACGATCACCAGGTCCACGTCGTCGCGCAGGCACCCGATGTCCGGGTAGGACCGCGTGGGCCGCACGTTGGCGAACAGGTTGAAGTGCTTGCGCATGATCGGGTGCGGGTTGATCGCGCCCGGCACCTTCGGATACTCGCGGTGGCCGATGGGGCCCAGCACGAAGCCGTGGTAGGTGGCCAGCGTCTCCAGCGTGCCCGCGGGCAAGGTGGATCCGTGTGTGTCCAGCGCGCGGCGGCCGACGGGCATGGGCTTCCACTCGATGCGCAAGCCGTGCTTTTCCGCCGCGGCGGACGCCACCTGCACGGACGCCGGCACGACCTCGTGGCCGATGTCGTCGCCCTCCAGCACGCCGAGAACCAGGTGCGGGTCCTTCATGCGGCCACCCGGCCCTTCCTGCGCGCAAGCGCCATGCGCGCGGCGATGCGCAGCGCCTGCTCCAGCGCGCCCGTTTCCGCCTTGCCCTGCCCGGTGATGTCGAACGCCGTGCCGTGGGCTGGCGTCGTGTAGACGGTCTTGAGCCCCGCCGTCACCGTCACGCCCTTGGCGAAGCCCAGGAGCTTGGTCGCGATCTGGCCCTGGTCGTGGTACATCATGACCACGCCGTCGTACTCGCCCTTGAGCGCCTTGAGGAAGATCGCGTCGGAGGAGATCGGCCCGCTCACGGCGAGCCCTTCCTCCGCGAGGCGGCGCACGGTCGGCGCGATCAGGCGGATCTCCTCGTCGCCGAAGAGGCCGCCCTCGCCGCAATGCGGGTTCAGCGCCGCGACCCCGATGCGCGGCCTGGCGTGCCCCGCCTCGCGCAGGCTGCGGTCCGCCAGTCGCACGGCGGAAGCGATGCGCTCCGGCGTGATCATCTCCAGCGCCTGGCGCAGCGCCACGTGCGAGGTGACGCGGAAGGTCGAGAACTGCTCGATGACGTTCATCTCGCCGAAGAAGCCCTGGTGCGCGTTCCACGCCGCGAACATCTGGTGCTCGTCGAGGTACTTCCAGCCGCCCTGGTGCAGCGCCGCCTTGGACAGCGGCGCGAAGGACACGCCTTCGATCTCGCCCGCCTGGGCGAGCTGCGTCATGTGCTGCAGGGTCTCGCCCGTGAGGCGGCCCGACTCGGGCGAGTTCTCGCGCCGCGGCAGCTTCGCCGGGTCGATGTTGCCGAGGTCCACCACCGGGATCTCGCTGCGCGCCCAGTCGATGGCGGACACCGCGTCATAGCGGCGCCACGGCGTCTGCAGCTTGGCGTCGCGGCAGCCGAGCTCGAACACCCGCGCGTCGCCGATCACCGCGATGCGCGCCACGTCGCGCAGCTTGCCGCTCGCGAGCAGCTTGGCCGTGATCTCGGGACCGATGCCGGTCATGTCGCCGGGCATCAGCCCGAGCAAGGGCCTTGCGTCAGCTGCGGTCATGGGCGAGCGTGTCCATCAGGCGGGAGATGGCCGGCAGCGTCTCGAGCTCGCGCACCATCGCCACGACTTCCTCGGCCTTCTGCTTCGGGAACCCGGCGAACTCCGCGTTCTGGCGGAACTTGTCGGCGACCTCGTTGTAGGTCATGGGCATCGCGGGGCTGCCCTTGCCGAAGTCGGCGCGGCCGCTCACCTTGCGGCCGCCGGCCAGTTCGATGTCGATGAGGGTGGTCATCTTGTGGTAACCGGCGGCTTCCGCCTCCGGGTCCACCACGAAGTCGACCTTCTCGATCATCTTCCGCACGTCGGGGCGCAGCACGACCTCGTCGGTGAATTCGTTGAGGCCCGCGCGGCCTTCCAGCAGCAGGATGGCCATGCAGAACTCCATGGAGAACTTGGCCTGCAGCTCGTTCGTCGGGCGATGGTGGATCAGCGCGTTGGGCATGTTGTGGTTGGTGCCCACGCGCACCCGCACGACATCCTTGGCCTGGATCCGGTTCTCGCGGATCAGGCGCAGCATCTCGGTCATGCCCGGGTGCGTGAGCGAGCCGGACGGGTGCGGCTTGATCGACACGCCCGGCTCCGCGAAGGTCCAGGGCCTGCCCAGGCGGCCGGCGATCGCACCGGCGTCGTAGCCGCCGCCGGCGGCGCTGAAGAATCCGCGCGGGGCCTCCAGGATCTTGTCGGTGGCGGTCCAGCCGTAGGAGGCGAACTGCGCCGCGGCCACGCCGCTCTCCGAGGAGCGCCCCGCGTGGAACGGCTTGGTCATGGTGCCGAAGTTCTCGCGCAAGCCGGCGGACTGGCTGCCGGCGATCGACAGCGCGCGGCAGGTCGCCTCCTCCGACAGGCCCATCAGGCGCGACGCGGCGGACGCGGCCGCGAAGGTGCCGCAGGTCGCGGTGGAATGGAAGCCCGTCTGGTAGTGGCGCGGGTTGATCGCCTCCGAGATCTTGCACTCGACTTCCACGCCGAGGTGGTAGGCCAGCATGGCGTCGGCGCCGCTCGCGCCCAGCGCCTCCGCCACGGCGAGCGCGGCCGGCAGGGCGGGTGCGGTCGGATGCGTCAGCAGGCCGTACACGCGGTCGGTGGCGACGGCGAGCTGCGTGTCGTCGTAGTCGTCCGCATGGATGCCCACGCCGTTGGCGAACGCGGCAAAGCGCGGCGCGACCTTCAGGCGCGTGCCGATCACGGTGGCCGGCCCGCTGCCCAGGTGCAGGTCCGCGAGGTGGCGGCGCACGAGGCCGCCGCAGTGGCTGGCCCCGCCGGAGAGCGCGAGCCCCAGCCCGTCGAGGATGGACTTCTTGCCCAGGCCCACGACGTCCTGCGGCAGGTCCTGCACGCGCGTGCTGCAGACGAAATCGGCCACGTAGTGCGTCAGGTGTTCCGCGGCCTGTTGCTGGGTGATGCTCACTTGGACTCCTCTTGGTGTATCGGTGTTGCCGGTTTCAATGGGCCAGCGCGCGGCAGTGCTCCGGCGGCATGTGCAGCCACACGGATTCGCCGGGCGCGATGCTGAAGTGAGAAGGCGCGACGGCGCGCACCGTTTCGCCGTCGGGCAGCGTCACCAGGTAGTCGCGGTGCGACCCCAGGTAGATCTGGCGGGCCACCGTGCCCTGCACGCAGTTGGTCTCCGCGGGCCTCGCGGCGCTCAGCTGCACGTCGTGGTGGCGCACGGAGACGGCGGTGTCGCCGTCGGGCGCGAAGTCGCCGGAGCCGCAGCGCAGGACCAGTCCGTTGGCGGCGACCACGCCATCCTGCCCGTCCCAGCGCCCGCGCAGGATGTTGGTGCCGCCTATGAAGCGCGCGACGAACTCGGTGCGCGGCCGCTGGTACACGTCCTCGGGCGAGCCGGCCTGCTCGATCACGCCCTGGTTCATCACGACGATCACGTCGGCGGTGGTCATCGCCTCGGCCTGGTCGTGCGTGACGTAGACCGTGGTGTAGCGGTACTTGTCGTGCAGCCGGCGGATCTCGAAGCGCATCTCCTCGCGCAGGTTGGCGTCGAGGTTGGACAGCGGCTCGTCCAGCAGCAGCGTCTCGGGCTCGACCACCAGCGCGCGCGCCAACGACACGCGCTGCTGCTGGCCACCGGACAGCTCGCCCGGATAGCGCTGCGCGAGCTGCGACAGCTTGGTGGCGGCGAGGATGGTGTCGGCGCGCTGCTGCGTGTCGCCCTTCGACAGGCCGCGCAGCTTCAGGCCGTAGGCGACGTTGTCGTACACCGTCATGTGCGGCCAGAGCGCGTAGCTCTGGAAGATCATGGACATGTTGCGCCGCTCGGGCGCTTCGCTGTCCCCGGGCGAGGACACGCGCCGGCCGCCCACGCGGATCTCGCCGCCGTCGGGCTCCACGAAGCCGGCGATCAGGCGCAGCGTCGTCGTCTTGCCGCAGCCCGAAGGCCCCAGCAGGCAGACGAGCTGGCCCTTGTCCACCGACAGCGACACGTCCTTGACCACCGGCGCGCCGGCGTAGCGCTTGGTGAGCCCCTTGAGTTCCAGGAATCCCATGCTCGTTCTTCTTCTCAACGCAGCGCCGGCAGGCGCGGGCCGCCCAGCAGGGGCAGGCGGTTGGCGATCACGACCACGGTGAAGGACACGAGCAGCAGCATGATCCCGAGGACGGAGATCGCCCCCATGTCGCCGCTTTCGTTGAGGTCGTAGATGATCACGGACACCAGCTTGGTGTTCGCGGTGGTGAGCAGGATGGTCGCGGACAGCTCGCGGATCGTGCCGATGAACACGAAGCACCAGGTGGCGATCACGCTGGTGCGCAGCAGCGGCGCGGTGATCAGCCGCAGCGTCTTCAGGCGGCTGGCCCCCAGGATGCGGCTGGCCTCTTCCAGCTCCGGATGGATCCCGTGGAAGGCCGCGGACATCTGCTGGTAGCCCGCGGGCATCTCGATGGTGAGGAAGGCGACCAGCAGGATCCACAGCGTGCCGTACAGCATCAGCTGCGGGTGCGAGTAGGTCAGGAACAGGCCCACCCCCAGCACGATGCCCGGGATCGCGACCGGCGCCGTCGCCAGCATCCCCAACACCGCGGAGCCGCGCACCGGCGCGCGCGCCACCATGTAGGCCGCCAGCAGCGCGAGCCCGGTGCCTATCGTGGCCGTGGAGAAGCCGAGGAGGAAGGTGTTCCACATCGCCAGCCGCGTCGCCGAGAACTCGAAGAACACGAAGTGGAAGTTGTGCAGCGTGATGCCCTCGACCCCGTTCTTCGTCAATGCCGCCTTCAGCAGCGCGGCGTACGGCAGCAGCACGGTGAGGGAGAGCACGATGAACACGAAGGCCAGGCCCAGCGGCATCCACATGCCGAGCTGCGTCACGCGCGGCTCGCCGCTCTTGCCGCCCAGCACCGTGTAGCCCTTGCGCCCCAGGATCCAGCTCTTGCCCTGCAGCAGCAGCACGGTGATCAGGAGCAGCGGCAACGCGGCGGCGGCGGCCAGCCCCGGCTTGGGCGGGAACTGGAACAGGCTCCAGATCTTGGTGGTGATCACATGGAAGCCCGCCGGCAGGGCGAGGATGGCCGGCGAGCCGAACATCGTGAGGGCCTGCAGGATGGCGATCAGGGAACCGGCGAGCATGGCGGGCAGCACCAGCGGCAGCGTGATGCGCCGCAGCGTGGTCCAGGCGCGGCCGCCCAGGATGGAGGACGCGTCCTCCAGGTCCGCCGGCACGCGGTCCAGCCCGTTGGCCACCAGCGTGAACACGTAGGGGAAGGTGTAGCAGGCGATGGCGAACACCAGGCCGCCGAAGCTGTAGATGTTCACCAGCGCGTCGTATTGCTGTGCGCCGGTCACGTGGCGCCAGAACACGTTGATCAGCCCGCTGTTCGGCGCGGCCAGGATCTCCCACGCAATCGCGCCCAGGAAGGGCGGCGTGACGAAGGAGGCGGTGACCAGCGCGCGCACCACCCGCCGGCCCGGCAGGTTGGTGCGCGACACGAGCCAGGCCAGCGGCGTCGCGATCGCGCACGACACCGCGCCCACGCTCAGGGCCATGCCGATTGCGACCAGGAAAGGCTTGCGCAGCGTCGCGTCGCTCACCAGCGCCGCGAAGTTGGCCAGCGTCAGCTGCCCGTTCTTGTCGACGACCGCGTAGTAGGCGAGCCAGGCCAGGGGCAGCACCACCAGGACGGCCAGCACCGCGGCCAGTGCCCAGAACACCGGCTTGAGCAGGTCGACCCGGAATTGCGGCTTGGCGATCGCCTCGGAAGCTTCAACGGCGACCGTCATCGCGTCAGGTGCCGAAGTACTCTTCGTACTTCTTCTTGATCGACTCGGGGTCCAGTTTCTCGGGGTCCGAGTGCAGCAGCTTGATCTGCGACAGCGGCGTGCGCCCGGCCTTCTCCTTCACCTCGGGGTGGAAGGAGCGCAGGCCGCCCACGTCGCTATTGAGCTGCTGCGCCTCCTTCGTGAACATGAAGTGGTAGAACAGCTTCGCCGCATTGGGGTTGGGCGCGTTCTTCAGGACGGCCGCATTGCCTTCGACCAGCGGCGTGCCCTCCGGCGCGTACACCGGCTCGATCGGCACCCCGCTTTCCTTGAGCAGGAACACGTTGTATTCGTTGCCGTCGGCCATGACGGGGCGCTCGCCGGCCGCGAGCTTCTTGGGCGGCTCAGTGGAGGACTGCACCTGCATCACCTTCTGCTTGCCCAGCTGCTCGAAGTACTTCCAGCCGATCGCCTGCGACAGCGCCTGGGTGCCGGTCATGATCGTGCCGCTGTAGCCGGGGTGCGCTTTCACCATCTTGCCGCTCCACCTGGCGTCCAGCAGGTCCGCGTGCGACTTCGGCGCCTGCTCCTTGGGGATCAGCTTCGTGTTGTATGCGATGACAGACAGGTGGGCGCGGTAGACGGCGAACTGGCCGTCCGGGTCCCTCTCGTCCTTGGGCCAGAACCTGGCGACGTCGCTGGGCACGGCGGGCTGCAGCCAGCCGTTCTTCTTGAAGTGGATGAAGTGCACGGCGTCCGAGGTCTCCACCACGTCGGCCGTGTAGATCTTGCTGCCGTACTCCTGGTTGATGCGCTGGAAGATGCGCTCGGCCCCCGAGCGTTCCACCTGGACCTTGATGCCGGGGTACTTGGCCTCGAACGCACGGGCGAGCTTCTCCGCGACCTGCACGTCCGTCGCCGAGTACCAGACGACCTTGCCCTCCTTCTGCGCGGCGGCGACCAGCTGCGGCGTCGCGTCGTAGGGAGCGGGGGCTTGGGAATGCGCAGCACCGGCGGCCAGGGCGGCCACGAGCGCCAGGGCGGCGGCAGGCTTGACGGACATTGCTTGTCTCCTTGACGCGGCCTTCGTGGACCGCTGCGGCGCATCTTGGAGAGCGTTGGTCAAAGTGTCAACACTTCAGACCCTAACGTCGACACTGAAGGAAGAAAGCATTCAGGGTTTACCCCGGGCGCGGGGAGCGCGAGCGAACCCCCACCGAGGCGCGCATCACGCCCCCGTCATCTTCTCCGGCCGCACCCACTCGTCGAACTGCTCGCCGGTGAGGTGGCCCGAGGCAACGGCGGCTTCGCGCAGGCTGGTGCCTTCCTTGTGCGCCTTCTTCGCGATCGCGGCCGCCTTGTCGTAGCCGATGTGCGGGTTGAGCGCGGTCACCAGCATGAGCGAGCGCTGCACGAGTTCGGCGATGCGTTCGCGGTTGGGCGTGATGCCGACGGCGCAGTGGTCGTTGAAGCTGCGCATGCCGTCGGCCAGCAGGCGCACGCTCTGCTGGAAGTTGTGCGCGATCACGGGCCGGAACACGTTCAGCTCGAAGTTGCCGGAGGCGCCGCCGAAGTTGATCGCGACGTCGTTGCCGAACACCTGGCAGCACAGCATGGTGACCGCTTCGCTCTGGGTGGGGTTCACCTTGCCCGGCATGATCGAGGACCCCGGCTCGTTCTCCGGAATGCTGATCTCGCCGATGCCGCTGCGCGGGCCGCTGGCCAGCCAGCGCACGTCGTTGGCGATCTTCATGAGACTTGCCGCCAGCGTCTTGAGCGCGCCGTGCGCGTGCACCAGCGCGTCCGCGGCGGCCATCACCTCGAACTTGTTGACGGCGGTCGTCACGGGCAAGCCGGTCAGCCGCGCGAGTTCCGCGGCGACCTGTTCCGCATAGCCCTTGGGCGCATTGAGCCCCGTGCCCACCGCGGTGCCGCCCAGCGCCAGCTCGCACAGGTGCGGCAGCGCCGCGTGCAGGTGGCGGTCGGCCTGTTCGAGCTGCGCGACGTAGCCGGAAAACTCCTGGCCCAGGGTCAAGGGCGTGGCGTCCTGCAGGTGCGTGCGGCCGATCTTGACGATGTCGCGAAACTCGTCTGCCTTGGCCGCGAGCGTCTCCTTCAGCAAGGCCAGCGAAGGCAGCAGGCGGTTGCGGATGGCATCGACGGCCGCCAGGTGCATGGCCGTGGGATAGACGTCGTTGGACGACTGGCTCTTGTTCACGTCGTCGTTGGGATGCACCTTGCGGCCCTCGCCGCGCGGGCCCCCCAGCAGTTCGCTCGCGCGGTTGGCCAGCACCTCGTTGACGTTCATGTTCGTCTGGGTGCCGGAGCCCGTCTGCCACACGACGAGGGGAAACTCCTCGTCGTGCGCGCCGGCCAGCACCTCATCGGCGGCGGCGACGATGGCCGCGGCCTTCTCCTGGTCGAGCAGCCCCAGCAGGTGGTTCACCACCGCGGACGAGCGCTTGATCTGCGCGAGGGCCCGGATGATCTCGCGTGGCTGCCGCTCGCCGGAGATGTCGAAGTTCTGCAGCGAGCGCTGCGTCTGCGCGCCCCACAGGCGCTCGGCAGGGACCTCGATGGGTCCGAAGGTGTCGTATTCGATGCGCATGGCCATGGCCGCACGCTAACACCTTTGACGCGGAAGCTGGTGTGACCCGGCCGGCGGCGGGGTGTTCGACGCGCGCCTGGAACTCAGGCGGTGTACGCGTAGACGAACCAGAGGTGCAGCAGCACCGCGGCGCTCACCAGGCAGGACAGCGTGATGTGCACGGCCAGCAGCGTCGTCGACACGGAGCGGCCGAGGCGGTTGCCGACCAGGGCGCGCAGCGCGCCCGCGCCCTGGGCGATGGCGATCGCGTGGAACATGAGGACCAGGAAGCCGCTGGGCCGCGTCGCCACGTGCAGCGACAGCAGCAGCAGGATCAGCAACCCGCCGAATTGGTGGATGTCGCTCAGGAGCCGGTGGTGCGCCGCCAGCGCGGGCCGCCGGCGCAGCCAACCGAAAGCCATCGCGCCGGCGAGGAGCGTCACCATCGTGTAGCCGGAGAGCTGCTTGAACAGCACCGTGCCTTGCAGGGAGTGCAGCAGCATCGCCTGCGGGAAGAAGAGCAGCGCGACCTCGACCAGCAAGATCGTGGCCAGCACGCACCAGGCGAGGCGCAGGTCCGCCTTGCGGCGCGTGCGCACGCGCGGCGCGAGGGCGCCCGGAAGGGTGAGCGGCGCGAAACCGGAATTCACCGGCGGGCCCCCGCGCCGGCGGGCTTGTCTTCGACGGCGGCGAACAACCGGTTGAGGGTGGCGGCGGAGTTCTGCGCCTCCAGCGCCTTGCGGAAGGCTTCGCGGTCCGGCAGGAAGAAGCCCTCGCGCGGCCACTTGTCACCCACAGCGGGACGCGCCGCGGCCGGATAGGAAGCGACCTTCTCCAGATACGACCCGTACGCGTCCACCGCGGAGCGTCGCAACTGGCGGACCATGGCCAGCATCGTTTCCGAGGACACCTGCCTGCCGGCATAGGACCACGTCGTCGCGCCCATGGCCTCGCCGAGCACCCAGTCCTTCTTGGGGGTGTTGGGGTGCTCGTTGTGGCAGCTCACGCAGGCGGGCGCCGCGGCGCGGTCCGGGAACATGGCGGTGGTGCGGCCCTGCGCCTGGTCGAAGAAATACTTCGGCTGCATCGTGCGCTTCACCTCCTGGTAGTGCGCGGCCTGCTCGCCCTTGAACAGGTTCTCCTTGACCAGCGGGAAATCGGATCCGAGGAAGAGCCCCAGCGCAGGCACCTGCATCTGCAGGCGGTTGGAGGTTTCGCGCAGCAGCAGGGCGGGAAGCGGGCCGGCCTGCACGCCGTCCTTCTTCCAGTCCTCGCGGAAAGCCAGGCCCTGCTTCGTGCCCTCGCCCACGATCTCGCGCGTGTACATGGCGCGGATCGCCGCGCTCTCGGCATCGAGCAAGGCCAGCGCGGTCTCCGCCGGCACCATGCGGCCGGTCGCCGCGGTGTCGGGCAGCTCCGGCGGCGCCGACACGAACAGGTAGATGCCCAGCAGCACGACGGCCGCGGTGGCGCCGGCGCCGGTCGCGGTGATCTTCATTGCGGCTTCTCCCTGGCCTTCACGACCGTGCTGCCGTACGGCGAGATGCCGTCCTTGAAGTACCGGTTGAGCGCTTCCACGGTGTGCGCGTCCTGCAGGCGCAGGGGCGCACGGGCCTTGTGGTTGCCGTGGTAGTCGTGGCACTGCAGGCAGGTGCCCCACTGCTTCGTGGCCACGAGATGGTCGTGCGTGGGCGAGGTGCGGTCGTCCTTCACTTTCAGGTCCTGGTGGCAGCTGGCGCAGTAGCCGGGATTGGCGATGGTCAGGCGCGTCCCGGCGTGCTCGCGGTGGCAGCTGATGCATTGCTGCGCGCCGGTGTCCGCGCGCGCCTTCTCGAAGCGCGGCTCGAGGAAGCGGTTGGGCGCGTGCCGGTCGTCCGGGTTGGCGTGGCATTGCACGCAGGTGGCGTTGGTGACCGGCTGCATGCCGAGCACCGCGCCGGTCTGCCGCTGGCCGAGGGCGTGCTTGACCTTGGCCTGGAAGGTCTGGCGCGTGGATGCCGGCGACTCGACGTGGCACGCGACGCACTCCAGCTTCTCGTGGCCGACGTTGGGCTGGCCGTGGGGCCGCACTTCCTGCGCGGCGGGCAGCAGCAGCGCCAGCGGCGCGAAGGCGAGCAGCGCACCGGCCACATAGGCCTTGAAGCGGAAGGAGCGCACCGGCGCCTTGGTCGGCGACAACGCGAACAGCTCGACGTGGATGCGGTCGGGCGGCACCTTGGCCTTGCGCAGCGCGCGGTGCACGAAATCGACGTAGCCCTGCGGGCCGCAGATGAAGAATTTGGAGCCGCGAAAGCGCTCCTCCAGGGCCTGCACGTCTTTCTGGCGCAGCGGGCCGGTGGCTGCCGTCTCCCGCAGGGTGTAGCTGAAGCCGGGCCGGTCCTTGGCGCGCGCCTCGAACTTGGGCAGGAAGGCCGCATCGTCGGCGTGATCGACGCTGTAGTCGAGGTGCAAGGTCGCCGACGCCGACAGCGCATTGGTCATGGCGACCGCGGGCGTGATGCCGACGCCGCCCGCGAAGAACACGGCGGACTTCGTGCCGGCCGCGTGCAGCCCGGGGCCGCCGGGAACCGACACCGAGATCTCGCGTCCAGCGCCCTCCCCCAGCGTCTGCAAGAGCCAGGGCGTGAGCTGCCCGTCCGGCTTGCGGCGGATCGCGACCGTCAGGCGGCCGGCATCCACGTCCTGGGCGACCACCGTATAGGTGCGCTCGACCGGGCCCTGCTCCGTCTGGCCGCGCAGCACGACGTGCTGGCCGGGGCGGGCGACCGGGTAGCCGCGGCCGTCGGCCAGGGCGATGTCCACCTTGTAGATCAGGCGGTCCATGCCGCGCAGGTCGCGTGCCTTGGTCAGGGGCCGGCAGCTGGCCATGGCCGGGTACCAGGCGTCCTGCCCCAGCGCCTCCCGCAGCGCCGGCACGCAGCTGCCGCACTGCAAGCCGCAGCCCAGCACGACGCCCAGGGACTGCACCGTGCACTTGGGGTCGGCGGCGATGCACTCGTCCACCTCCGCCAGCGTGACGCCGGCGCAGAGGCAAGCCATGCCGTGCCTGGGCGCATGCGCGGGCACGCCGTTGCGGGAAACGACGAAGGTGGTCACTGGGACGGCGTGCCGCGGGTTGCGCGGCTGTTGATCAGGACGAGCTGTCCGCCAGCGGATACAGCTCGGCGTTCTCGCGCGCGATGCGCTTGCCCAGCGCGTTGAAGACCTTGCGCGTTTCGGCCGCGAAGCCGGCGGGGTCCTTGCGGATCGCCGCGGTCTGCCACGTGTTGTTGTAGGCGGCGAAGGCGTCACCCAGGTCGCCCATCTCGTTCATGAACTTCGTCGCCAGCGCATTTGCCTTGGCATCCTTGGTCATGATGCGCGGGTAGAGGGCCTTGTCCTCCATCGCGAGGTGGAAGTTGAGCTTTCCCGCCAGGTTCGACAGCACGCTGCGCAACACCTGCGCATCCGCCTTGGCCTTGAGGTGGTCGTTGAGCTCACCGACGATCGCAAGGATCTCGACATGCTGCTGCCGGAACTTATCTGTAAAACTCATTGCAGGACCTCCGCCATATGTAACTTTACTGTAACTAGTGCTTACCTTTATGAACGATTCGGGTTTACCCTCGGTCGTGATTTTTTGGTGTGACCTTGTGCCCGGGACGACCCAAATCAGCGCGACCGTTGCGTGCAGGCCAAGCGTGGTGTAGGCAGCGGAAATTTTCGGGACTCTGCCCGGCCGTTGCGGCTGCGGCGGCGTCGCGTCTCCTTACGACGTCTCACGGCCCGGCACAAAATGAGTACTTCCGGTGTGGTCTTTCCGTGTGCAATCCAGGCTCCGAACAAAAACCATCGAGCCAGCGCGTTCCGTAGGGGTGCTGGCATCTTTCAACTACGGCCGCCGCGCCGACGGAGCAATGTCCATGTTTGTCTTGAACCAGGAGCTCGTCCAGGAATTCGCACGCCTGGGCCTCGTGTACGTCCACCTGATCTCGTGCTGCATCGCCTTGGGCCTGGTGATCGTCAGCGACCTGTCCATGGTCCGCGACCTCATCAGTGGCTCTGTCCCCGACCGGAACAAGATCCGCCAGATGGACATGCTGCAGTCCATCGTGGTCAAGGCGCTGGCCGCGCTGTGGGTGACCGGCATCGCGATCTGCGCCCTCGACGCCTCGCTCAAGGGCGGCTGGCAGTACTTCGCCAACCCGAAGCTGCAGGCCAAGATCCTCATGGTCGCGATCCTGACGGTCAACGGCGTCGTGCTGCACCACTCTGTCCTGCCCTGGGTGAAGAAGGCCGGCTCCGTGCTGCGCCTGAACTTCTCCCGCACGGTCTTCGCCCTGCTCGCCGGCACCATCTCCGGCGTGTCCTGGCTCTATGCGGCGCTGCTCGGCGTCGGCCGCCCCCTGTCCTGGAAGTACTCCCTGCTGGAGATCATGGCGGCCTATCCCCTGCTGCTCGCCGGCGGGTTCGTGGGCATGCTGATGCTGGTCATGTGGTGCCGCTATCGGGAGGACGGCACGGGCTTCGACATGACCGAGTTCATGCCGCGCGGGGCCGCCTGACCCGAGCACGGCGCGGTAGAGGCAGGCGGATGGGCGATGGGGTCATGGCGGGTTCCCAGCAGGTTCCCGCCATGACGAGCACGATCCAGGTCGCCGACCGCGCTGGAACGACCCCGGACTAGCGCATGGCCGGGCTCCACGGCCTACGATGGCCCGGTGAAAGACCTGCGCTATTTCGACCCGCACCGGCGCGCGACCTGGCTGGAGCTGTTCTTCGATCTGATCTTCGTCGTGGCCCTGAGCGATGCCAGCGAGATCCTGAGTGACGCGCACGAGGGCCACATCGGGGCGCAGCAGTTCCTGCGCTTCGTGCTGGTGTTCCTGCCGCTGTGGTGGATCTGGGCGGGCCACACGATCTACGCCAACCGCTTCGACACCGACAGCCGCCAGCACCGGCTGTCGACGCTGCTGATCATGTTCCTGCTGATCGTGATCTCGGCGCAGTTCCCGGCCGGCGCCCAGGAACACTACGCGCTGGCGGTGGCCTGCTACTGCGGGGCGCGGCTGATCATCGCCGCGATGTACTTCGTCTCCCGGCGCAAGCACCACGACCGGGGTGGCTTCGCGACGACGGTGGGCACCGTGTTCGCCGTCGGCGCCGCGATCAGCCTTTGCTCGGTCCTGCTGGACGCGCCCTGGCGCTACCTGGTCTTCTATGCCGGCATCCTGTTCGACATGGCGGCCCTGGTGGTGCTGAACCGTCGCCTGCACGTCGTGCCGGCGCACGCGGCACACCTGGTCGAACGGGTAGGCTCGCTGACGATCATCATGCTGGGCGAATCGGTGATCAGCATCTCCGCGGCACTGGCGGGCATCACCTGGGACCGGTCCAACGTCATCGCCGCGGTCAGCGGCTTCGTCATGGTGTCGGCCATCTGGTGGATCTACTACGACAGCTTCCACCTGCTGGAACACCGCAAGCTGGCGACCGGGCATTCCATCCTCTACTCGCACTTCTTCCTGTTCATCGGCCTGGCGATCCTGGCCTCGCTGATCCGGCATGCGATCCTGGACGACCTCGACCCGGGCGACTTCCGCAAGCTGGCCGCCGCCGGCACGGTGCTGTTCTTCGTGGGCAAGCAGTACGGCTACTACATGGAGGTCCCCGAGCTGCGGCCTTACCTGCTGTCCAACACGGCGGCCGTGTTCGCCCTGACGGCACTCGTGCTGATGTTGCCGCTCGGGCTCGGGGCCATGCTGGCGGGCATCACGGCGACCATGATCTGCTACGTGCTGCTCAACCTGCGCTATCGCCACCTGGTGCTCGCCCGGCAGCTGGCGGCCTGAGGAGGGGCCTTCGCACCGCCTGCATCAGTGCGCGGTCGGCGCGAAGCGCGCGGCCAGCACCTGCAGCATGTCCATGTCCGGCACGCTTCCCAGCAGCGACAGCGCGTGCTTCGTGAGCTCGCGCGGAACCTGCCCGCTGAGGTGGGACAGCCGCGCCATGTTGTCCGGGAAGACGTCGAAGATGCCGTACTCGCCGTCTTCCAGCTGCAGGGCGAACCACGCCACGGTGCCGGGCTCGCGCTCCACGAGGGCCTGCGCATCGCGCAGGAAGCGCTCCACCTCCGGCGCATGCCCCTGCTTCGCCTTGAAGGTGAGCAGCAACCCGCGCGTGACCGCGACTGCTGCTTGCTCCGTCGGCTGCGGCAGCTTGTGCGCGAGCACGGACAGCCGCTGGATCTGCGGGTCGCGCGCGAGCAGTTGCCGCCCGGGCCCCATCAGCTGCGCAGCGACCGGGCCGGCGAGATGGGCCTGCCGGCCCGCCTCGTCCGGGAACACGTCGAAAATCCCGTACTCCAGCCGGCCGAAGCGCACGGCGAACCACGCGCTGGTGGCCGGCTCCTGCGCCACCAGCGCCTGCGCCGAGCGCAGGAAGTCCTCGAGTTCCGCTTCCCGTCCGTGCTGCGCTTCGAGCCGGACCAGCAATCCCGTGGTGACCATGGCGTACCTCCTTCTTGTGGCGGCAAGCCATCTTGATCCGGGAGGCGTCCGCGCGCGGGGTGTTTTTCCGGTTTCGTGCTGACTTGTGCTGCCCAAGCGCGGCCAGAAGGGGCTCAGCAGCGTCTGGGATA
The DNA here is from genome assembly GCF_057784995.1 of Ramlibacter sp. G4-7. Lineage (NCBI taxonomy): Bacteria > Pseudomonadati > Pseudomonadota > Betaproteobacteria > Burkholderiales > Comamonadaceae > Ramlibacter > Ramlibacter sp. G4-7. The sequence goes on along the minus strand of NZ_JBYNTT010000021.1, from coordinate 18,833 downwards.
ATCGGCCCAAGCCCCTCCCTACCGTCTGACGACCATGCCGACGACCATCAAGCAAGCCGACCTGACCGAATCCATCGCGGCCGCGCTGCAGTACATCTCGTACTACCACCCCGCCGACTACATCGCCCACCTCGCCCGCGCCTACGAGCGCGAGCAGAGCCCCGCGGCGAAGGACGCGATCGCGCAGATCCTGACCAACAGCAAGATGAGCGCGATGGGCCACCGCCCCATCTGCCAGGACACCGGCATCGTCAACGTGTTCCTGAAGATCGGCATGGACTGCCGCCTCGAGGGCTTCAGCGGCAGCCTGGAAGACGCGGTCAACGAAGGCGTGCGCCGCGCCTACCTGCATCCGGACAACACCCTGCGCGCATCGGTCGTGGCCGACCCGCATTTCGCGCGCAAGAACACCAACGACAACGCGCCGGCGGTGGTCAACGTGGAACTGGTCCCGGGCAACAAGGTGGAGGTGACCGTCGCGGCCAAGGGCGGCGGCAGCGAGAACAAGAGCAAGATGATGATGCTCAATCCGAGCGACTCCATCGTCGACTGGGTGCTCAAGACCGTGCCGACCATGGGCGCCGGCTGGTGCCCGCCCGGCATGCTGGGCATCGGCATCGGCGGCACCGCGGAAAAGGCGGTGCTGCTGGCCAAGGAAGCGCTGATGGAAGACATCGACATGTACGAGCTGCAGGCGAAGTCGTCGCGCGGCGAGAAGCTGTCGAACGTCGAGGAAATGCGGCTGGAACTGCACGAGAAGGTCAACGCCCTGGGCATCGGCGCGCAAGGCCTGGGCGGCCTGACCACCGTGCTGGACGTCAAGATCAAGATGTTCCCCTGCCACGCGGCCGGCAAGCCGGTGGCGATGATCCCCAACTGCGCGGCCACCCGGCACGCGCACTTCGAGCTGGACGGCTCCGGCCCCGCCTACATCGACCCGCCGAGCCTGGACCTGTGGCCGAAGATCGACTGGGCGCCCGACACCCAGAAGAGCAAGCGCGTCGACCTGAACACGCTGACCAAGGAAGAGATCGCCACCTGGAAGGCCGGCCAGACGCTGCTCCTCAACGGCAAGATGCTCACTGGCCGCGATGCCGCCCACAAGCGCATCCAGGACATGCTCGCCAAGGGCGAGAAGCTGCCCGTGGATTTCACCAACCGCGTCATCTACTACGTCGGCCCGGTGGACCCGGTGCGTGACGAGGTGGTCGGCCCCGCCGGCCCGACGACGTCCACCCGCATGGACAAGTTCACCGACATGATGCTGGCCGAGACCGGCCTGATCGGCATGATCGGCAAGTCCGAGCGCGGCCCGGAGGCGATCGAGTCCATCAGGAAGCACAAGGCGGCCTACCTCATGGCCGTCGGCGGCGCGGCCTACCTCGTGTCCAAGGCGATCAGGAAGTCCAAGGTGCTCGGCTTCGCGGACCTCGGCATGGAAGCGATCTACGAATTCGACGTGGTCGACATGCCGGTGACGGTGGCGGTGGACTCCAACGGGACCAGCGTGCACACCACCGGCCCGGCCGAGTGGAGCAGGAAGATCGCGACCGGCGAATTCAAGAAGATTCCTGTCGCGGCGGCCTGAACTTGTCTGGCGCGGCGCTGCGCCGCCGCACCGGTAGAGTTGCGGCCATGGACCGTGACCGTCCCATCGGGGTATTCGACAGCGGCGTGGGAGGCCTGAGCATCCTGCGCGCCTTGCGCGCCGAGCTGCCGCGGGAGGACTTCGTCTACTTCTCCGACGCGGGGCACGCGCCTTACGGCGAAAAGGGCGAGGACTTCGTGTCCGGCCGTTCGCTGGCGATCGCGGTGGACCTGCTGGAGCAGCACCGCATCAAGGGACTCGTGGTCGCCTGCAATACGGCAACGGCGGCGGCGGTGCACCTGCTGCGCGCCAGGCACACGCACCTGCCGGTGGTCGGCGTGGAGCCGGCGCTGAAGCCGGCGGCGGCCCTGACGAAGACCGGCCACGTCGCCGTGCTGGCCACGCGCGGGACGCTGGCCAGCGCCAAGTTCCAGGCCTTGCAGGCCTCGCTGCAGGACCAGGCGGAGTTCGTGCTGGTGCCCTGCGACGGTCTGGCGGCAGCGATCGAGTCTGATGACGCGGAACGGATCCGCGCCTTGTGCCGCAGGTACACGATGGACGTGTGCTGCTTCGGGACGGGCCCCGGCGAGATCGACACCCTGGTCCTGGGCTGCACCCACTATCCCTTTGCCGCGGAGACTTTCCGCGAACTCCTCGGGCCGGACATCCAGCTGGTGGAGACCGGGCAGCCGGTGGCGCGGCAGACGCGGCGGCTGCTGGAACAGAAGGAGTTGCTCAATCCGGCCGGGACGGGCCAGGTGGGTTGGCACACGACGGGGTCGCCGGAGGCCCTGCGCGGCGCGGCGGCGCGGTGGTTGGGGATCTGACGGCGTTCGGTGGGGTTCGCTGGGCTCACCACCACCCTGCGAAACCCACGTGATGCGTCAGGGGTGGCGCCGCGCGTTCAGCCCACGCGCAACGCCGCCTCGCGCCCGCGCGCCACATCCACCTTGAGCAACAACGCCAGTCCCACCGCGAACAACAGCGCCGTCGACACGATGGCGATGCGCTGATTGCCCCCCGTGGCCCAGGTGATCGCGCCGTACGTGAGCGGACCGATGATGCTGGAAAGCCGCGTGGCGAAGGACCACAGGCCGTAGAACTCCGCCAGCTGCGCCCGCGGCGCGAAGATGCCGGCGAGCGCCCTGCCCGCGGACTGGCTGGACCCCATGCAGAGCCCGGCGATCGCCGCCGCGATCCAGAACTGGCCCTTGGTCGCGGAGAGCGCCGCGATCACGCAGGTGGCGATCCAGCCCACCAGCGTGCTGCCCAGGGCGATCTTGTGGCCGATGCGGTCCTGCAGGTAACCCCAGGCGAAAGCGCCACCCGCCGCTGCGAGGTTCAGGACGAACACGAGCATCATGGTTTCCTGTTGCTGGAAACCGATCACGCTCTCGGCATAGATCGCGGCAAGCGAGATCGCAACCGCCACGCCGCCCTGGTAGAACACGATGCACGCGAGCAGCCACATGAAGTCGCGGTAGCGGCGCGCTTCGGCGAAGGTGCGCTGCAGCTGCTGCAGCGACGCGGCAACCCCGCCCTGTTGCGCAGCCTGCGCATTCGGCTGCGCGCGCTCGCGCAGCAGCCGGAACGTGAACAGCGAGGCGGCGCCATAGAGCACCGCGGTGATGACCATGGTCACCGGCACGAAGTCCGCCGCCGGAATCTTCTGCCCCTGCGCCCACAGCACGTAGGCCAGGCAGATGCCCAGCGCCAGCATCCCGCCGAAGTAGCCGAAGCTCCAGCCCCAGCCGCTCACCTTGCCGAGCGACTCGGGCCGCGCGAGCTCCGGCAGGAAGGCGGCCGTCAGCGACTCGCCGTAGCTGTAGAAGATGTTGGAGACGATGATGAGGACCATCGCCAGCGCCACGCCGCCGGGCCTGGCGAAGGCCAGGGCGGCGGTGCTGAGAACGCAACCCGCCGTCACCACCGCCAGCACGCGCTTCTTGGCCGCGCGCAGGTCCGCATAGGCGCCCAGCGTGGGCATGGTGAGCATCACCACCGCATACGAGATGCTCAGCGCCGCGGTCCAGGCGAAGGTCGCCCATTCGGCCTTCTGCGCGATCCCGCCGACGAAGTACGCGGCGAAGACCGCCGTGATGACGACCGTGGTGTAGCCGGAGTTGGCGAAGTCGTACATCGCCCAGCCGAACACCTCGCGCTTGCGCACGCCCGGGTTCAGTGCGTCCCGGGAAAAGAGCGCGCTCAATGCAGGTGGCGCGGGCGCCGACCGCCGCCGTGTCCGCCCCCCGAGGAGCCCCCGCCGCTGCCGCGCGGCGGCTTGCCCAGCTCCAGCGAGCTCACGAGCTTGTCGAAGCGGTCGGAGAACAGCTTGTCGATCTCGCCCACCACGCCATCGAGCTCGCCGGCCTCGAAGTGGCGCTCCATGAGGTTCACCACGTCCTGCACCAGCAGGTCGCGCTGCACCTGCATGATGGCCGCCGGCGTCGGACCCACGAAGAGCATCACGAAGTCGTCGCGCGACTCGTCGTCCGGTTCGGCCTCTTCCTCGTCGAACTCCGCGTCGTAGAAGGTGATCTCGATGGCCGCGCCCTCTTCGGCCAGTTCGTTGAGCGACATGCACATCTCGTCGAGCTGCTGGCGGAAATCCATGTCGCCGGCGACCGTCCAGCACATGGTCAGCAGGCTCTCCTGCGCATCGAACTTGATGCCGGGCTCTTCCTCGTAGGCGCTCTCGGCGCCGTCGGCCAGGGACTTGGCCCCGGCGTACGTCCACAAGGGCTTGAGCGCCTCCTGCAACTGGGCATAAGTCACCCCGCTGCGCAGCGGCACGTCGCCGTGCACATGGATCTCGAAGGGGGCGTCGTATTGGGACATGGTGCTCTCCGGCCCTATTTTGGACTCATCCGGCCGGTTTCTAGTTCTTGGGGAAGACGGGTGGTGCCTCGAGCCGGAATCGAACCGGCACGCCTTGTTGAGGGGCGGCGGATTTTAAGTCCGCTGTGTCTACCGATTTCACCATCGAGGCGGTACAGGCGACTGTAAGGCATGCGTGAAAGCGACCCGCGCCAACGAAAAAGGGAAGCACGTGGCTTCCCTGTTCGTGATCTGGAGCGGGAAACGAGACTCGAACTCGCGACCTCAACCTTGGCAAGGTTGCGCTCTACCAACTGAGCTATTCCCGCATCGACACTGGAGGCGCGTCCCGGAGTCGAACCGAGCTAAACGGATTTGCAATCCGCTGCATAACCGCTTTGCTAACGCGCCGACGTCAGATGCACAAAGGGCGCAGAGCGCCCTTTGTGCTGATTCTGGAGCGGGAAACGAGACTCGAACTCGCGACCTCAACCTTGGCAAGGTTGCGCTCTACCAACTGAGCTATTCCCGCGTCGAAGCCGAAATTATAGCGGAGTTTTCAGGGCCTCCTGACGAGGCCCTGAAGATCCGCACCGCATCCGGCTCAGTGCTGCACCGCCACCGGCTTGGGGTCGGTGGCCACCGGCGCAACCGTCGGCGGCTCGTCGTCGCGCAAGGCGGTCGGCTGGCGCTCCAGCGCGACCTCCAGCACCTTGTCGATCCACTTGACCGGCACGATCTCCAGCCCGCTCTTCACGTTCTCGGGGATGTCCTGCAGGTCCTTGGTGTTCTCCTCCGGGATCAGCACCGTCTTGATGCCGCCGCGCAGGGCCGCCAGCAACTTCTCCTTCAGGCCGCCGATCGCGGTGACTTCGCCGCGCAGCGTGATCTCGCCGGTCATGGCGACGTCGGCGCGCACGGGGATGCCCGTGTACGCGGACACCATGGCCGTCGTCATCGCGGCGCCCGCGGACGGACCGTCCTTGGGCGTGGCGCCATCGGGCACGTGGACGTGGATGTCCTTCTTCTCGAACATCTCGTCCCTGATGCCCAGGGCGCGGGCGCGGCTGCGCACCACCGTGCGTGCGGCCTCGACCGATTCCTTCATCACGTCGCCCAGCGAACCGGTGCGCAGGATGCTGCCCTTGCCGGGCATCAGCGCGGCCTCGATCGTCAGCAGGTCGCCGCCGACTTCCGTCCACGCGAGGCCCACCACCTGGCCGACCTGGTTCTGCTGCTCCGCCCGCCCGTAGGTGAACTTGCGCACGCCCAGGAAGTCGTTGAGGTTCTCGGGCGTGACCACGACCTGCGGCGTCATCTTCTTCAGCTGCAGGCCCTTGACCGTCTTGCGGCAGATCTTGGAGAGCTCGCGCTCCAGCGAACGCACGCCGGCTTCCCGCGTGTAGTAGCGGACCACGTCGCGCACCGCATCCTCGGTGACGTCGAGTTCCTCGTCCTTCACGCCGTTGTTCTTCATCTGCTTGGGCAGCAGGTAGCGCATGGCGATCGCCGTCTTCTCGTCCTCGGTGTAGCCGGAGAGGCGGATCACTTCCATCCGGTCCAGCAGCGGCGCCGGGATGTTCATCGAGTTCGACGTCGCCACGAACATCACGTCGGACAGGTCGAAGTCGACCTCGACGTAGTGGTCGCTGAAGGTGTGGTTCTGCTCGGGGTCCAGCACCTCCAGCAGCGCGGAGGCCGGGTCGCCGCGGAAGTCCTGGCCGAGCTTGTCGATCTCGTCCAGCAGGAACAGCGGGTTGCGCGTGCCGATCTTCGCCAGCGACTGCAGCACCTTGCCGGGGAGCGCCCCGATGTAGGTGCGGCGGTGGCCGCGGATCTCGGCTTCGTCGCGCATGCCGCCCAGGGCCTGGCGCACGTACTTGCGGCCGGTCGCGCGCGCGATCGACTGCCCCAGCGAGGTCTTGCCGACGCCCGGAGGGCCGACCAGGCACAGGATGGGCGCCTTGACCTTGTCGACGCGCTGCTGCACCGCGAGGTATTCGAGGATGCGGTCCTTGACCTTCTCGAGGCCGTAGTGGTCCTCGTTCAGCACCTCCTCGGCGTACGCGAGGTCGTGCTTCACCTTGGTGCGCTTCGCCCACGGCAGGCCCGTGAGCACGTCGATGTAGTTGCGCACCACCGTCGCCTCGGCCGACATCGGCGACATCAGCTTGAGCTTCTTGAGTTCCGCGTCCGCCTTCTTCTTGGCGTCCTTGGGCATCTTGGCGGCCTTGATCTTCTTCTCGATCTCCTCGATGTCGGCACCTTCCTCGCCTTCACCGAGTTCCTTCTGGATGGCCTTGACCTGCTCGTTCAGGTAGAAGTCGCGCTGGTTCTTCTCCATCTGCCGCTTCACGCGGCCGCGGATGCGCTTGTCGACGTTGAGGATCTCGACCTCGCGCTCGATCTGCTCGAACAGGTTCTCCAGGCGTTCCTTGACCTCGGCGAGATCCAGGACGACCTGCTTGTTGTCCAGTTTCAGCGGCAGGTGCGCCGCGATGGTGTCCGCGAGCCGGCCCGGATCGTCGATCGAAGCGATGGACGTCAGGATCTCGGGCGGGATCTTCTTGTTCAGTTTGACGTACTGGTCGAACTGCTGCAGCACGGCGCGGCGCAGCGCCTCGATCTCCGCGGACTTGGCATCGGTGCCCTCACCGGAATCCACCGGGATGACGGTGGCGGTGAAGTGGGCGTTGCCGTCCGTGATCTTGGCCACGCGGGCGCGCTGCTGTCCCTCGACGAGCACCTTCACGGTGCCGTCCGGCAGTTTCAGCATCTGCAGGATCGTGGAGACGCAGCCCACCTCGAACATGTCGGAGACGGAGGGTTCGTCCTTGGCGGCCGCTTTCTGCGCGACCAGCATGATGCGGCGCTCGGCCTCCATCGCGGCTTCCAGGGCCTTGATGCTCTTGGGCCGGCCGACGAACAGGGGGATGACCATGTGGGGGAACACCACCACGTCCCGCAAAGGCAGGAGCGGCAGGTCCATGGGCTCGGAAGGCAGGTTTGTGGATGCGGACATGGAAATCCTCAGGGTGACCAGCCATAGATAGCCGGCAAAAAGCCATTTTCAACCCGGCCGCTCCCTTTCAGGGTCGGACTGGGTCGAAAACCAGGGGAAAAGAAGGACGGAATGACCTCGCAGCGCTCGATGATGAAATGACCGGTGAGCCGCAAGGTCATTTCATCATGCGGAGGAAGACCGCGTCAGGGCCGGCGATGCCGGCGTGATGTGAAGCGCAAGCGCGAAGGTCATGCCTTCTTCGCCGCCTCTCGGTACACGAGCAGCGGGGGCTTGTTCTCCTCGATGGTGGACTCGTCGACCACCACCTTTTCGACGTTGCTGATGTTCGGCAGTTCGAACATCGTGTCGATCAGCGACTGCTCGAGGATCGAGCGCAGGCCGCGCGCTCCCGTCTTGCGATTGAGCGCCTTGCGGGCAATCGCCTTCAGGGCGCTGGGGCGCACCTCGAGCTCCACGCCTTCCATGGACAGCAGCTTGCCGTACTGCTTGACCATCGCGTTCTTGGGCTCGGTGAGGATCTGCACCAGCGCGTCCTCGGTCAGTTCCGCGAGCGTCGCCACCACCGGCAGGCGGCCCACCAGCTCGGGGATCAGGCCGAACTTGATCAGGTCTTCGGGCTCCACCTCGCGGAACATGTCCGTGAGGCTGCGCTCCGCCTTGCTGCGCACGCGCGCCGAGAAACCGATGCCGGACGCCTCGGTGCGCTGCTCGATCACCTTCTCCAGCCCGGCGAACGCGCCGCCGCAGATGAACAGGATGTTGGTCGTGTCGATCTGCAGGAAGTCCTGGTTCGGGTGCTTGCGACCGCCCTGCGGCGGCACGCTGGCCATCGTGCCTTCGATCAGCTTGAGCAGCGCCTGCTGCACGCCCTCGCCGGACACGTCACGCGTGATCGACGGGTTGTCGGACTTGCGCGAGATCTTGTCGATCTCGTCGATGTAGACGATGCCGCGCTGGGCCCGCTCCACCTCGTAGTTGCAGTTCTGCAGCAGCTTCTGGATGATGTTCTCGACGTCCTCGCCGACGTAGCCGGCTTCGGTCAGCGTGGTGGCATCGGCCATCACGAAGGGCACGTCCAGCATGCGCGCGAGCGTCTGCGCCAGCAGCGTCTTGCCCGAGCCGGTGGGGCCGATCAGGAGGATGTTGCTCTTGGTGAGCTCCACCTCGTCCTTCTTGGCCTTGTCCTTGTGGCGCAGGCGCTTGTAGTGGTTGTAGACCGCGACGGAGAGCGCGCGCTTGGCGGCTTCCTGCCCGATCACGTAGTTGTCGAGGTTGCCCTTGATCTCCGCCGGCGTCGGCAGGTCGCCGCGCGCCTCGCGCTGTTCGTCGCCCGCGGGGAGCTCATCCCGGATGATTTCGTTGCACAGGTCGATGCACTCGTCGCAGATGAACACCGAGGGTCCCGCGATCAGCTTCTTGACCTCGTGCTGGCTCTTCCCGCAGAACGAGCAGTAAAGCGTTTTCTCGCTGGAGGAGCCTTTTCGGTCGGCCATGTGTGCTGCCTATGTGACGTGTTCAATGATAACCATACAACAAACGGCGCCCCGGTTTCCCGGAGGCGCCGTCGTTGCTGTCCTGCAACCGCGCTGTGGCGGGATTACGGTCTTTTTGCAATGACCTGGTCCACGAGGCCGTAGGTTTTGGCCTCATCCGCCTCGAGGAAATAGTCGCGATCGGTGTCGCGCTCGATCTTCTCCAGGGGCTGGCCGGTGCGCTCCGCCAGGATCTTGTTCAGCGTGCCCTTGGTCCGCAGGATGTCCCGGGCGTGGATCTCGATGTCCGTCGCCTGGCCCTGCATGCCGCCCAGAGGCTGGTGGATCATGATCTTGGAGTTGGGCAAGGCGAAGCGCTTGCCCTTCTCGCCCGCCGCCAGCAGGAAGGCGCCCATGGACGCCGCCATGCCGATGCACAGGGTGGACACCGACGGCTTGATGAAGTTCATCGTGTCGTAGATCGCCATGCCGGCGCTGACGCTGCCGCCCGGGGAGTTGATGTAGAGGGAGATGTCCTTGTCCGGGTTCTCGGACTCGAGGAACAGCAGCTGGGCGACCACCAGGTTGGCTGTCTGGTCGTTCACCGGGCCGACGAGGAACACCACCCGTTCGCGCAGCAGCCGCGAATAGATGTCGTACGACCGCTCGCCGCGGCCGGACTGCTCGATGACCATGGGGATCAGGCCCAGGGCCTGGGTATCAAGTGCGCTCATGGGGGGATTTCGCTCCGAAGACTGGCTGTACTTTAGCCTGAATGAACTTGGGGCCTGGACACCCTTTCGCAAGAGCATCCAGGCCCCGGGCAACCGCGGCGTGGCTTACGCCTGGTTCTGCCCCATCAGCTCGTCGAAGCCGACGCTCTTCTGGACGGTCTTGGCCTTGTTGAAGACGAATTCGGTCACGTTGTTTTCAATCACGATCGCCTCGACCTCGGCCATGCGGCGGTTGTCGCCGTAGTACCAGCGCACCACGTCCGCGGGGCGCTCGTACGAGGCCGCCAGTTCGTCGATGTGCTGCTTGATCTGGTCCGGCTTGGCTTCCAGGCCGTTGGCCCGCACCAGCTCGGCGACCACCAGGCCCAGGCGCACGCGGCGCTCGGCCTGCGGGCGGACGATCTCCTCGGGGATCGGCAGCTTCTCCACGTCCTTCAGGCCGCGCTGCTTGAGCTCGTTGCGCTGGCTCTCGATCAGCCGGTCGATCTCGTTCTGCACGATCGACTTCGGCAGGTCCAGCTCGGACTTGGCGACCAGGGCGTCCATGGCGGCCTGCTTGTTGCGGGCCAGCAGGCGGAACTTGACTTCCCGCTCCAGGTTCTTGCGGATGTCGGCGCGCAGCGCCTCGACGGTGCCGTCGGCGATGCCCAGCGACTTGGCGAAGGCCTCGTTCACCTCCGGCTCGTTGGCGGACTCGATCTTCTTGACGGTGACCATGAAGTCGGCGGTCTTGCCGGCGACGTCCTTGCCGTGGTAGTCGGCCGGGAAGGCCAGCGGGAAGGTCTTGCTCTCGCCCGCCTTCATGCCGCGCACGGACTCGTCGAACTCCTTGAGCATCTGGCCTTCGCCGACCATGAACTGAAAGTCTTCGGCCTTGCCGCCGGAGAAGGTCTCGCCGTCGATCTTGCCTTCGAAGTCCACGGTCACGCGGTCACCGGCCTCGACGCTGCTGCCGGCAGGCTTCTGGGCGAAGGTGCGGCGCTGCTTGCGCAGGATGTCCAGCGTGCGGTCGATGGCCTCGTCCGTCACTTCGGTGCTGACCTTCTCGACCTCGGCTTCCGCGAGCTCGCCGATCTTCACTTCCGGGTACACCTCGAACACGGCGTCGAAAGCCAGCTCGCCCTCGGGCGCGCCTTCCTTCTCGGTGATCTTGGGCTGGCCGGCCACGCGCAGCTTGGCCTCGTTGGCGGCCGCGGCGAACGCCTCGCCGACCTTGTCGTTCATCACCTCGTACTGCACCGAGTAGCCGTAGCGCTGTGCCACGACGGACATCGGCACCTTGCCCGGGCGGAAGCCGTCCATCTTGACGGTGCGCGCCAGCTTCTTCAGGCGGGAATCGACTTCGGACTGGATGGCGTTGACGGGCAGCGTCAGCGTCATCTTGCGTTCCAGCTTGTCCAGGGTTTCTACGGTCACGGCCATGATGCTCTCGAGAGGGGTTAAACGCGTGGTGCGCGGGGTCGGACTCGAACCGACACGCCCGTGAAGGCGTCAGGACCTAAACCTGGTGCGTCTACCAATTTCGCCACCCGCGCTGGTCACTGAAAGGGAAAGCGGGCCGCCAGGGGAACCCGGCAGCCCGCTCGAATCCGGTCAACCGTCGATTTTAGCCTTTATGCGGGCAAGGCCTGCGGATGGCCTTCGATCCGGGAAGAATCGGCCCGCTTCACCCGGAAGCAGGCCGCATACATCGCCGGCAGCGCCAGCAAGGTCAGCACCGTCGCGACCACCAGGCCGCCCATGATCGCGACCGCCATCGGCCCCCAGAACACGGAGCGGGACAGCGGGATCATGGCCAGCACGGCGGCAGCGGCGGTCAGCACGATGGGCCGCAGGCGGCGCACGGCAGCCTCGACGATGGCCTCCCAGGCCGGGACACCGCGAGCGCGGTCCTGTTCGATCTGGTCGATGAGGATGACCGAGTTGCGCTGGATCATGCCCATGAGCGCGATGACGCCCAGCATGGCGACGAAGCCGAAAGGCCGGTTCAGCACCAGCAGCGAGGCGGCGACGCCCGCGATGCCCAGGGGCCCCGTCACGAACACCAGCAGCGCACGGCTGACGCTGTGCAACTGGAGCATCAGCAGCGTGAAGATGATGAATGCGGCCACCGGCAGGCCCACCATGATGGAGCCGGAGCCCTTGCCGCTCTCTTCCACCGCACCGGCGACCTGGAGGCGGTAGCCCGTCGGCCAGGCGCGCTCCAGCGCCCGCAGCTTGGGCAGCAGCTCTTCGGTCACGGTGGCGCCCTGCAAGCCTTCGACGACGTCGGACTGCACGGTGATCGCGTAGCTGCGCCCTTCGCGCCACATCACGCCGGGCTCCCAGGTGAACACCGGCTTGGCGATCTGGGTCAGCGGGATCGACTTGCCCGAGGCCGTCGGCAGGTAGGCGTTGGCGATGTCGGTGATGGCGTTGCGCTCGTCCAGCGGCTGGCGCAGCACGATGTCGATCAGCTTGTCCCCCTCGCGGTACTGGCCGACCGGCGTGCCGCTCAGGATGGTGCGGCTCGCCTGTGCGATGGACTGGCTGGTCACGCCCAGCGTGCGCGCCTTGTCCTGGTCGACTTCCAGGCGCAGCGTCTTGACCGACTCGTTCCAGTTGTCGTTCACGCCGCGCGTGTTGCGGCTCTGCCGCATGGCCGCCTTCACCTCGTCGGCACGCTGGCGCAGCTGCACCGGGTCGGGGCCGAGCACGCGGAACTGCACCGGATACGCCACCGGCGGTCCGTTGGGCAGCAGCTTGACGCGGGCGCGAACCTCTGGGAATTCGTGGGCCAGGAGCGCCGGGAGCTGGCTGCGCAGCTTCTCCCGCATGGCCAGGTCCTTGGGCAGGATGATCAGTTGCGCGACGTTCGGTTGCGGGAAGATCTGGTCCAGCGGCAGGTAGAAGCGGGGCACGCCCGAGCCCACCCAGCTGGTCACGTCCACCACGCCGGGCGTGCGCAGCAGGCGCTTTTCCAGCCGCTGCGTCACGTCCTCGGTCGCGGCGAAGGACGTGCCCTCGGCGGACCAGATGTCCACCAGGATCTCCGGCCGGCTCGAATCGGGGAAGAACTGCTGCTGCACCTTCGCCATGCCCAGCACGCCCAGCGCGAACACCGCGGCGGTCGCGGCGATCGTCTTCCACCGGTGTTCCACGCACCAGTCCACGGTGGCCCGGAAGCCGCGGTAGAAGGGCGTGTCGAAGTGCTCGTGATGCTCCGCGGACACCGGCTTGGCCTTGAGCAGCAACGTTCCGAGGTAAGGCACGAAGTAGACCGAGACGAACCAGCTCAGGACCAGCGCGATCACGGTGACGGCAAAGATCGCGAAGGTGTATTCGCCCACGGTGGAGCGGGCCATGCCGATCGGCAGGAAGCCCGTGGCGGTGATCAGCGTGCCGGTGAGCATGGGCATCGCGGTCACCTCGTAGGCGAAGGTAGCGGCACGCACCTTGTCGTAGCCCTCTTCCATCTTGCGCACCATCATTTCCACCGAGATGATGGCGTCGTCGACCAGCAGCCCCAGCGCGATGATCAGCGAGCCCAGCGAGATCTTGTGCAGCCCGATGCCCCAGTAGGACATCGCCAGGAAGGTCACCGCCAGCACCAGCGGGATGGTGATTCCGACCACCAGGCCCGGCCGCGTGTCGACGTACCAGCGGCGCCAGAACGGCAGGGCGGCCGCGCCGGGGCGCCGGTGCAGGCCGAGGCTGATGAAGCTCACCGCCAGCACGATCACCACCGCCTCGACCAGCGTGTGCACGAACTCGTTGACGGAGGAGGAGACCGCCCGCGGCTGGTCCTGCACCTGCACCAGCCGCACGCCGGCGGGCAGGTTGTCGTCGATGCGGCTGGTCGCGGTCTTGAGCGACTCGCCAAGGCGGATGATGTCGCCGCCCTTGGCCATGGACACGCCCAGCGCGATCACTTCCTTGCCGTCGTGGCGCACCTTCACCTGCGGCGGGTCCACGTAGCCGCGCTTGACCTCGGCGATGTCGCCCAGGCGGATCTGGTTGCCGGAAGCGCCGCGGATCGGCATCGAGCGCAGCTGCTCCACCGCCTGGAACTGCCCGGCCACCCGCACCTGCAGCACGTCCGACGGGGTCTGCACCGTGCCGGCGGACTCCACGGCGTTCTGCTGCCCCAGCTGCGCGAGCACCTGGTTGAAGTCCAGCCCGAGCTGCGAGAGGCGCTTCTGGGAGACCTCGATGAACAGCTTCTCGTCCTGCACGCCGAACAGCTGCACCTTGGCGACATCGGGAACGCGCAACAACTGCTGGCGCGCGTCGTCGGCGAAGTCCTTGAGCTCGGCGTAGTTGTAGCCCGCTTCCGCCTCGATCGTGTAGATCACGCCATAGACGTCGCCGTATTCGTCGTTGAAGAAGGGGCCCGACACGCCCGCGGGCAGCGTGCCGCGCATGTCACCCACCTTCTTGCGCACCGTGTACCAGATGTTGGGCACCTCGGAGGCGCGCGAGGAGTCCTTGATCTGCAGCACGATCAGGGTCTCGCCGGGCTTGGCGTAGCTGCGGATGATGTCCGTGTACGGCACTTCCTGCAGCGTGCGCTCGATCTTGTCGGTGACCTGGTCGGCCACCTGCTGCGCCGTCGCGCCCGGCCAGAACACCTGGATCACCATCGCGCGGAAGGTGAAGGGCGGGTCCTCGTCCTGTCCGAGCTGGAAATAGGCGGCGACGCCCAGCGCCAGCAGCACGACCATCAGGTAGCGCGTCAGCGCCGGGTGTTCGAGTGCCCAGCGCGAGAGGTTGAAGCGCTCGCGCTTGTCGGTGTCGTCCATGCCGGCCTCAGCGCGTAGCGGGCAAGGTGGCCGCCTGGGCCGCGCCCATCGCCTTGGCCGGGTCCTGCGTGGCCACCGGCGGCACGGCGGAGGTCTTGTCCTGCCAGACCGTGACCTTCTGGCCCGGCGAGAGGACGTGCACGCCGGCCGCGACGATGGTCATCCCCGGCTGCAGGCCGGCGGAGATCACCGCGTCGTTGCCGTCGGCGGTGGCGACCTGGACCGGCTGCAGCTTGACGGTCATGGTGGCGCGATCGAGCACCCACACGGCGGAGCCCTGCCCTTCCTGGCGCAGCGCGCTGGTCGGGATCTTGATGACGACCGCGCCCGCATGGCCCAGGGCCTGCGGCGCGACGGCCATGGTGGCGCCCAGGGGGGGCTGCGCCGCCGGGTCCAGCGAGACCTTGACCGCGTAGGTGCGCGTCACGGGGTCGGCGCTGGCGGCCACCTCGCGGATGTGGCCGGCAAACGTGCCGTTGCTCGCCCACTGCCGCACGGTGACCTCGGTGCCCGGGCGCACGGCCGCGATCTTGTCTTCCGGGACCGCGAACACCACATCCCGGGGACCATCGACGGCAATGCGCACGACCGGCGTGCCGGCCGCGACCACCTGACCCACTTCCGCTTCCACCGCCGTGATCACGCCCGAAACGTCGGCGACCAGCGTCGTGTAGCGCGCCTGGTTGCCTTGCGAAGCCAGCTGCGCCTGCGCCTGTTCGAGCTGGGCCTGCGCCGCCTTCAAGGTGCTCTCGCGGCGCTCCAGCTCCGCGCCGCTGATGAAGTTCTGTTCGCGCAAGGTCTGGTAGCGCTTGTAGTCCCCGGCGGCGAGATCGCGATTGGTGGCCGCAGCGGCGACCTGCGCCCGCGCCGCTTCGGCGGCAAGACGGTAGTCCTGCGGATCGAGCTGCGCGAGCAGCGCGCCGGCCTCCACATGCTGTCCCATCTCCGCCTGCCGCTGCGTGATCTTGCCGGCGACCCGGAAGCCCAGGCGTGCCTCCACGCGGGCGCGCACCTCGCCGGAGAACTCGTTCTGCGACTGCATGGCGGATGCGCCGACGGTGACCACCTTGACCGCACGGACCGGCTCCGGCGGCGCTTCGCCGTGGGAACAACCGGCGAGCCACGTGGCGGGCAGCATGGCCAGTGCCAGGACAAGGGTGTGGCGGGAGGGGTGGGATGTGACCATTGGCGGAATCCGTGAACTCAGGGCGCGCGCGCGACTGTTGCAGAGCAGCACGGCGCGCTAATGACTGACCGGTTAGTAATCTAGGATCGGCCGCAGAGCTTGTCAAGCGACAATCAGGACGTGAGCTCCCGCCCCGACGACCGGCACCGGCCGGTCGACCACTACGAAAACTTCCCCGTCGCTTCCTGGCTCTGCCCTCCCCGGCTGCGTCAACCGGTCGCGGCGATCTACTGGTTCGCCCGTACGGCTGACGATATCGCGGATGAGGGCAACTCGACAGCAGGCGAGCGTGACATAGAGCTGCTTACATACAGAAACGACCTTGCTGCGTGCCTTGCCGGCAACAGGGCTCCTTCTGGACAGTGGCCTTTCGTATTCACTCCACTGAGCGAGGCCGTGCGCGCGTTCGGTTTGCCCGGCCAGCCGCTCTACGACCTGCTCGACGCCTTCCGGCAGGACGTGCGCAAGACCGGGGCTGGCGAAGGCTATGCAGACCGGGCCGAGTTGCAGGATTACTGCCGCCGCTCCGCCGACCCGGTCGGCCGGCTGCTCCTGCATCTTTATGGCGTCGGCGGCGCCCAGTCACTCGCGCAGAGCGATGCGATCTGCACCGCGCTGCAATTGATCAACTTCTGGCAGGACCTGGGCCAGGACGTCGCCCGCGGCCGCTACTACCTTCCCGCCGAGGACTGCCGACGCCACGGCCTCGATCCTGCCAACCCCGCGAGCTGGCCCGCGCACCCGCAAGCGCCTGCCCTCGTGCGCGAGCTGTGCGAATGGGCCCGCTCGCTGATGCTGGCAGGCGCGCCCCTGGTGCACACGGTGCCCGGCCGCGCCGGCTGGGAGCTGCGCCTGGTCGTCCAAGGCGGGTTGCGCATCCTGCGGCACATCGACGCGCTCGGCCACCGGACGCTGCAGCAGCGGCCGAATCTGCGCGCCTTCGACCTGCCCGCGATGCTGTGGCATGCGGCGCGGATGTGAAAATCCCGGCTCTGACAAGAACCACATGACGCCGGAACAGTACGTCCAGCAGAAAGCCGCCGCCTCGGGCAGCAGCTTCTATTACGCCTTCCTCTTCCTGCCGCCGCCGCGGCGCGCCGCCATCACGGCCTTCTACGCTTTCTGCCGCGAGGTGGACGACGTGGTGGACGAGGTGACCGACCCGGGCGTGGCCCACACCAAGCTCGCCTGGTGGCAGTCCGAGGTGGCCCAGTCCTTCGCGGGCAAGCCTTCGCATCCGGTGATGCTGGCGCTGATGCCGCACGTCGCGCCCTATGACCTGCAGCAGGAGCACCTGCAGGCCGTGATCCGCGGCTGCCACATGGACCTGGAGCAGACCCGCTACCTCGACTTCCCCGGGCTGCAGCGCTACTGCCACCTCGTCGCCGGCGTCGTAGGAGAAGTGGCGGCGCGCATCTTCGGCCAGACGCAGCCTCGGACCACCGAGTACGCCCACAAGCTGGGCCTCGCCTTCCAGCTCACGAACATCATCCGCGACGTGGGCGAGGACGCCATGCGCGGGCGCATCTACCTGCCGGTGAGCGAGCTGCAGCAATTCGACGTCAAGGCGAACGAGATCCTGCAGCGCAAGCACTCCGAGCGCTTCGTGGCGCTCATGCGCTTCCAGGCGCGACGGGCGCACGGCCTGTACGAAGAGGCCCTGGCCTTGCTGCCGGCGCAGGACCGGCGCGCGCAAAAGCCCGGCCTGATGATGGCCAGCATCTACCGCACCCTGCTGCGCGAGATCGAAGCGGACGACTTCCAGGTGCTGAACCAGCGCATCAGCCTCACTCCCGTGCGCAAGCTGTGGCTCGCCTGGAAGGTGCAGGCCCTGGGCCGCACGTGAGGCGGCGCGTCGCCATCGTGGGCGCCGGGTGGGCCGGCCTGGCCGCGGCCGTGGATGCCGTGCGCCGCGGCCACCAGGTGAGCGTCTTCGAGGCCGCCCGCACGCCGGGAGGACGCGCGCGCAGCCTGCCGCTGGCGCTCCCCGACGGCCGCGAGGTGTTCGTGGACAACGGCCAGCACATCCTGATCGGGGCCTATGTCGAAACGCTGGCCCTCATGGAAGCGGTCGGCGTCGACCTGCACGCCGGCCTGCTGCGCCTGCCGCTCGTGCTGCAGGACACGCGCGGGCACGGCCTCGCCCTGCCCTCCTGGCCCGCCCCCTGGGACGCGTTCGGCGGCATCCTGGCGGCGCGTGGCTGGGATGCGCGCGACAAGCTCTCGCTGCTGCGCGCGGCGCTCGGCTGGCGGCTCTCGGGTTTCCGGTGTGACGCCGCCCTGACCGTGGCGGAGCTCACCCGCGGGCTGGCGCCGCGCGTGCGGGAAGGCCTGATCGATCCCTTGTGCGTGGCGGCGTTGAACACGCCGGCCGACCGGGCGAGCGCGCAGGTCTTCCTGCGCGTCCTGCACGATTCCCTGTTCGGCCGCGGCCATGGGGACTGGGGCGGCTCCAACCTGCTGCTGCCGCGGCACGACCTGGGGCGCCTGTTCCCGCAAGCGGCGAGCGCGTGGCTGTCGGCGCATGGCGCCCAGGTGCGCATCGGTGCGCGCGTGCAGGGCCTGGCGCGCTCGGGCAAGGCGTGGACTCTGGACGGTGAAGGCTTCGATGCCGTGGTGCTCGCCACGCCCTCGCTGGAAGCGGCACGGCTGGTGGCGGACAGCACAATCGCGGCGCCGGACTGGATCGCAGCGGCCCGCTCGCTGTCCTTCGAGGCGATCGCCACCGTGTACGCACGGGGCGGGCCGCGCCTGCCGCAGCCGATGCTCGCGCTGCATGGTGGCCCGGCGCAATTCGTGTTCGACCGCGGCCAGCTGGGCGGACCCGAGGGCCTGCTCGCTTTCGTGGCCAGCGCCAGCCTGCGCGAGAAAGAGGCCCTGCAGTCCGAAGTGCTGGCGCAGGCCGGCGCCCTGGGCTGGCAGTTGCAGCCGCTGCAGACGGTCGTGGAGAAACGCGCGACCTTCGCTTGCCTTCCCGGCCTGCGCCGGCCGCCGATCACCGTCGCACCCGGCCTGTGGGCCTGCGGGGACTATGTGGAAGGCCCGTACCCGGCGACGCTCGAAGGCGCCGTGCGCTCCGCCCTGGCGGTCGCCGCGCAGCTTGGCTAGGTGTGAAGGTTCAATAGGTTATTGCGGGTGTTCACCCGGAGAGGTTTTGAGAGACTGGGAATCGCCAAACCCCCAGTGAACTCAACTTTCCAAACCGGATGAACACCCATAAGAATGCCCGA
>NZ_JBYNTT010000020.1:0-85890 GCF_057784995.1 Ramlibacter sp. G4-7 | reverse complement strand
CGGTGGCGGCGGCGGCGGCGGCGGCGGCGGCGGCGGCGGCGGTGGCGGCGGCGGTGGCGGTGGCGGTGGCGGTGGCGGTGGCGGTGGCGGCAAGTGACCTTGCGTTGGCGCCACAAAGCAAAAGCCCGCTCCCTTTCGGGAGCGGGCTTGCACGATTTGTTGGTGGGCCGTGGAGAGATCGAATCTCCGACATCCTCCACGTCAAAGAGGCGCTCTACCGCTGAGCTAACGGCCCATCACAGCCACGAAGTATAGCAAAAGCGGATGCGCCCTCGTTCACAGCGGCCCCCAGGGCTTCTTCCTTCGCTGCTCGTGCGGCAGGCTGGCGCGCAGTTCGCGGGCGGCCCTGCGGGCCAGCCACAAGCCCTCGAGCTGTTCCGGAGACTCGCGCAGCCAGACCCGGTAATTCGTCCGGCGCGCAGCGCCCACCTGGAGGCAGACGTCCCAATGGAAGGGGGCGGGCGGGGATTCCGGGGCCGTCCCGCTGCTGGAGGCCACGATCGTTGCGCCCGCGCGGATGCGGCGAGCCAGTGTCGCCCCCGAACTCGCATGGACCGCGGCGTCCGTGCCGTCGCGCCGCTGCGGCCTGCTCTCCACCTGTATGGCGAGCTCGCAGGCCAGCAGGAGCAGGTCAGCCGAGGACGGGCACTCGGCCACTGCTAGCGCCGCCGCGCCGACCGGACGCCCTTGACCTCGTCGACGGTGCCCAGCACCTTCGCGAGCTTGTGCGAGTCGGCGATCTCCACGGTGAAGGTCATCCAGGCCGTGCCCTTGACCGTCTGCGACTGCACGCCGATCACGTTCATCTTCTCCTTGGCGAAGACCTCCGAGATGTCGCGCAGCAGCCCTTGCCGGTCCACGGCCTCGATGGCCACGTCCACCGGGTACACCGCCGACTCGCCCCGGGACCTGCCCCATTCCACCTCGATCACGCGCTCGGGGCTGCGCGCGACGATCTCGCGGAAGCTGGAGCAGTCCTTGCGGTGGATGCTCACGCCCTTGCCGCGCGTGACAAAGCCGCTGATCGCGTCCGGCGGCGCGGGCTTGCAGCACTTGGCCAGCTGCGTCATCAGCGAGTCCACGCCCACCACCAGCACGCCGCCCTTGGTGGATCGCGCGGGCGTGGCGCGCAGCTTCTTCGTCAGCACCTCGTCCTCGCTGGGCGGGGGTGCGTGCGGCTGCAGCAGCTGCTCGATGTTGCGCAGGGAGAATTCGTCCTTGCCGACGACGAAGAACAGGTCCTCGGCGGACTTGAATCCGAGCTGGGACGCCAGCTCCTCCAGCTTGATCGCGGTCTTGCCCTTGTGCTGCAGCAGGCGCTCGACCAGTTCGCGCCCGCGGCCCTCGGTCTCGTGCCGCAGCCGCTCGTTGAACCAGGCGCGCACCTTGGCCCGCGCGCGGTGGCTGGCGATGAAGCCCAGCTCCGGGTTGAGCCAGTCGCGCGAGGGCCCGCCCTCCTTGGCGGCCACGATCTCCACCGTCTGCCCGTTCTTCAGCGGCGTGTTCAGCGGCACCATCGCGCCGTCCACGCGCGCGCCGCGGCAGCGGTGGCCCAGGCTGGTGTGCAGCGTGTAGGCGAAGTCCACCGGCGTGGCGCCCTGGGGCAGCTCGATGATCGCGGCCTGCGGCGTGAGCACGTAGATCCGGTCCTCGAACAGCCCTTCGACCGAGCCCGCGAGGTCGCGTTCCCAGGCCAGCAGCTGGCGCAGCACGGCGATCTTGGTGTCGTACACCGCGCTGGCGCTCACGCCCGCATAGCCCTTCTGCCCGGCCTCCTTGTAGGCCCAGTGCGCCGCCACGCCGTGTTCGGCATGCTCGTGCATCGTCTGGGTGCGGATCTGGATCTCGATCGGCCGGCCGGCGGTGTCCCGCACCACGGTGTGCAGCGACTGGTAGCCGTTGGGCTTGGGCCGGCCGATGTAGTCGTCGAACTCCTCGATGATCGGCGAGAAGCGCGCGTGCACCCAGGCCAGGGCCTCGTAGCAGTCCTTCACCTCGGGCACGATCACGCGCAGCGCGCGCACGTCCAGCACCTGCTCGAAGTCCAGCGACTTGCCGCGCATCTTCTTCACGATGCTGTAGATGTGCTTGGGGCGCCCGTGCACCTGCGCGCGGATGCCTTGCGCCCTGAGCTCGCTTTCGAGCTGGCTGCGCAGCTGCTCCACGTATTGCTCGCGCTCGACCCGCTTTTCGTCCAGCCAGCGCGCGACCCGCTTGTAGGTCTCCGGCTCCAGGAAGCGGAACGCGAGGTCTTCCATCTCCCACTTGACCTGCCAGATCCCCAGCCGGTTGGCCAGCGGGGCGAACACCTGCAACGCCTCGCGCGCGACCGCCGGCGGCACCGCCTGCTTGGTCGCCGCGAAGTAGCGCAGCGTCTGCAGCCGCGAGGCCAGCCGCAGCATGACCACGCGCAGGTCGCGCGAGAACGCCAGCAGCATCTTGCGCACGTTCTCGGTCTGCACGCGCCGGTCGTCCTGCACCGGCAGCGTGTCGTCCGCGTCGCGCGCCTGGCGCTGCACCACCACCAGCTTGGTGGTCTCGGCGGCCAGCGCCGCATAGCTCTCGCCGAAGGCCTTGGCGATCACCTCCTGCGGCTTGTTCAGGTGCGCCCAGGCATACACCAGGTAGCTCGCCGCCTGCATGGCCTCCGAGCCGCCCATGGACTTGAGGATGCCCGCGACGGCATCGGCGTGCGCCAGCGTGTTCTCGCCGGTCTCCAGCGTCTCGCCCGCGATCAGCGGCTCGGCGAAGGCGCGCGCGCGCGCCAGGGCATTGGCCTGTTGCGGCAAGGTCTGTTCGACGGCGGCGACGAGTTCCGGCACCGCCGTGGCCGCGTCACCCTGTTCCGCTGCGTGGCTTTTCATCGGGAACGGATTCGGTGGCGAGCAGGAAGGAGGTCACCGCCTCCACCTGCTCCGGTGCGATGAGCGTGGGCGCATGGCCCACGCCCGGGAATTCGACCAGGCGCGGCTTCGGGCCGCGCCGCTGCATCTCTTGCGCCGTGGCGCGCGACAGCAGGTCGGAGCTGGCTCCGCGCAGCAGCAGCGTTTCGGCGCGGATGGCGTCGTAGATCTGCCAGAGCATCGCCTGCCCGGCCTCGGCGTCCTTCTCCTGCAACGCCCGGAAAGGCACGGCGATCGCCGGGTCGTAGTGCAAGGTGAAGCCTCCGTCCGGCAAGGGCCTGACCATGGGCTGCGACAACGCCAGCCACTGCTGCGGCGTGTGCGGGCCGAAGCTTTGCGAGATCGCCCACATGGCGTCCGCGGCCTGCTGCACCGATGCGAAGTGCCCCGTGTTGCCGATGTAGCTGCCGATGCGCTGCAAGGCGCCCCACTCGATCACCGGCCCCACGTCGTTGAGCACGAGCCGGCGCACGGGCACCGGCGGCCGCGGCGTCGCCGCCACCGCCATGCCGATCAGTCCGCCCATGCTCGTTCCCACCCAGTCCAGGGTGGTGACGGGTCCCGCCGCCTGCAAGTGCTGCAGCAGCTGCAGCATGTCGGCGGCATAGGCGGGCCACGCATACCCCATGGGGTCGGCCAGCCAGTCGCTGCGCCCGCGGCCCACCACGTCGGGGCACACGACACGCACCGGCACCGGACTGGCCTGCACCAGCGCCTGCGCCAGCACGTCGAAGTCGCGTCCCTGGCGCGTCAGGCCGTGCACGCAGACAATGGCGTGCGGCGCATCCTCGGCGCCCCAGAGCCAATAGGCCATGCGGTGGCCGCCGGCGGGATCCTGGCAGGTGACGTGGTGGAGGCGGGGGACGGTCATGGGGATTGCGCGCGCGTGGGCCGGGCGATTACGCTCGGGGGGTTTCACGTCATCCTAAATCATCCCGGAGAGAGAACATGCTGAAAGGCAAGACCGCCCTCGTCACAGGCTCCACCAGCGGCATCGGCCTCGGCATCGCCAAGTGCCTGGCACGCCAGGGCGCCAACATCGTGCTCAACGGCTTCGGCGATGCCGAGGGGCCGAAGTCCGAAGTGGCCGCGCTGGGCGTGAAGGTGGGCTACCACGCCGCCGACATGAGCAAGCCGGCGGACATCGAGGCGATGATGCATTACGCGGCCGAGACCGTCGGCCGCGTCGACATCCTCGTGAACAACGCGGGCATCCAGCACGTCGCCAAGCTGGAGGATTTCCCGCCCGAGCGCTGGGACGCGATCATCGCGATCAACCTGTCGAGCGCCTTCCACACCACCCGCCTGGCGCTGCCGGCGATGCGCAAGGCGAACTGGGGCCGCATCATCAACGTCGCGTCGGTGCACGGCCTCGTCGGCTCCGCCGAGAAGTCGGCCTACGTCGCCGCCAAGCACGGCATCGTCGGCCTGACCAAGGTGACCGCGCTGGAGACGGCGCCCACGGGCATCACCTGCAACGCGATCTGCCCCGGCTGGGTGCTGACGCCCCTGGTGCAGAAGCAGGTGGACGCCAAGGCCGCGGCGCTGGGGATCTCCAACGAGGAGGCCAAGAAGCAGCTGCTGGCGGAAAAGGAACCGTCGCTGCAGTTCACCACGCCGGAGGAACTGGGCGAGCTGGCGGTGTTCTTCTGCTCCGATGCCGGCAGGAACGTGCGCGGCGTCGCGTGGACCATGGACGGCGGCTGGGTGGCGCAGTAAGGCTCGGCGCCGATCGCTGCGGTTCGCGCTTCGCCCCCACCGTGAGCGAAGCGAACCCCACCGCCCTCAGTCGCCCAGCTTCAGCTCGTATGGATGCGTGAGCTCGAAGCGGTCGTCCGCCAGGTCGTAGTCCCAGCGCTCCACGCAGGCCTTGCGCGCATCGCCGTTCGCGGGCGGATTCCAGCGCAGCACGTTCACCGAGTTCGGCGTGCCGTGGCGCACGCGGTGCGACAGCGCGGTGCCGGCCTGGACGCAATACAGCGGCCGCGGCGTGCCGGTGTCCGCCCGCGTGCACAGGTCGCTCACATACGGCAGGTGGATGTGTCCGCCCAGCACCAGGTCCGCGCCCGCGCGCGCCCAGGCCTGCACCGCCGCCTCGCCGCCGTGCAGCCGGTCCTTCTCGTCCTCGGGCCGCATCACGCAGGCGGGCTGGTGCGTGACGACCACGCGCAGCTGCTCGCGGCGCGCCCCGTGCAGGCGCTTGACCACCCGGTTGATCTGCGCGGCCGACACTTCGCCGTCCTTGTGCCGCTCGGGGCGCGTCGTGTTGACGCCGATCACGAGCACGTCGCCGAATTCCAGCTCCGGCTCCAGCTCGTCCCCGAAGCAGGCCTTGTAGCCCGCGTAAGGCGAAAACAGGCGCGCGGCGACGTTGTAGAGCGGGATGTCGTGGTTGCCGGGCAGGGTCAGCAGGCGTTGGACGCCCAGCGAATCGCAGAAAGCCCGCGCGGCCGCGAACTGGGCGCCGCGCGCGCGCTGCGTGATGTCGCCGCTGAGGATGACCGCGTCGGGCTCCTGCGCGCGCGCCAGCGCCAGCAGGGCCTTGACCACGGCCGGCTCCTCGGTGCCGAAATGGGTGTCGGAGATGTGCAGCAGGACGGTCATTGCGGCGGCAGCCTTTCCTGCGCCGGCGGCAGCATCACCTGCAGCGGCCGGGGCGCCACCGTGAAGCGCACCGGCAGCTGCATCCACTGCACCTCGCCGTCCGTGGCCACCTTGATGCGCTTCGCATGGCGGGCGCCCACCGTCAGGGAGCGCAGCGCGAAGCTGTCGACCACGTACTCATCGCCGAGCTTGCCCACGGCCGCGGCGAGCAGCATCCGCAACTTGGTCCAGGTACCCAGCGGTTTCACGATGATGCAGGCGAGCCGTCCCTCGCCCACCTGCTCCACCACCTCGTCGGCAATGCCCACGCGCTGCAGCTGCACGCGGTTGTTGCAGACGAACACGCTGGCCGTGCGCAGGTGGCGCAGCTCGCCATCCATCTCGACATCGAGCGACAGCCTCAGGCGCCAGTCGATCAGGCTCTTCAGGCCCGCCAGCATGGCGATCCAGCGGCGGCGCCCCAGCTTCTGCTTGACCGTCTCGCGGTCGGCCAGCAGCTGGGGGTACAGGCCCAGCGAGGCATTCACGAGGAAGATGCGCTGGTTGGCCCAGCCGACCTGCACCGGTTCCGGTGCGCCGCGCAGCAGCGCGCGCGTCGCCTCCGCGGCGTCCAGGGGCAGCCCGAGCTGGCGTGCGAAGAGGTTGAAGGTGCCTTGCGGGATCAGCCCGAGGGCGCAGTCCTGGCCCAATGCGGCCTGCGCCGCGCAGTTCGTGGTGCCGTCCCCGCCCGCTGCAACCAGGATGCCGCCATGTTCGTGCGCGAGCCGGGCGGCTTCCTGGCAGGCGGCGACGATTTCGCCGCGTTGGATCGGCACGAAGCGGTGACGCTGGCCGGCGGCCAGCAGTTCCGCCTCGATCGTCTTGCGGACCGCGTCTTTTTCAGCGGAACCGGAGCCCTGGTTCATCACGATGAACCACTCGGGTGTGGGGCGCGGCGCCGCCGCCGGTGCCTGCGCGGGTTCGGACAGGAGAGTGGACATGCGCGCCAGCTTAGCGGCCGCCCGCCGCTGGCCCTGTCGGACTGAACCGTGTAGGGCGCGGTATTCCTAGCGCAGCTGGACGGAGCCCGACACGGTCACGGTCACGACACTCTTGCCCGGTTCGACCGGCACGGCTGCTTCCATGGACGCCACCTTGGCGTCCTGGGCGGCCATGCGCATGCGCGGCATGAAGCCGGGCTCGTTGGTGTTCACCGAGACCTCGCGCAGTGTGTAGCCGCCGAAGCCGAAGGCCTTCGCCAGGTCCCCGGCCTTCGCCTTGAAGCGGTCGATCGCCTGCGCCTGCGCGTCGGTCTCCACCCTGGCGCGTTGCTCCCGGCTCAGCCCGAAGCTGACGCCGGCCAGCGTCAGCGTCTGGATGCGCCCGGCCGTCTGCGTGATGCGCGCGAAGTCGCGGCCTTCCAGGATCAGTTCCGCCGTGCCGGTCCAGCCGCTGATGCGGCCCTCGCGGTTGTTGCGCGGGTAGATGGCGAAGTTGCCGGTGCGCACGTCCAGCTGGCCGGGTTGCGCAGTGCGCTTGGCTTCCGCAAGTGCGGCGTCCAGCGCGGTGCGCAACTGCGACTGCACCTGGGCGGGATCGGTGCCGTCGCGGGCGGTGCTCAGCGTGATCTGCAGCAGGTCCTGCTGCACTTCGACGGTGCCGGTCGTCTGCAGCTGCAGCACGTTCTGCGGCGAGGGCAGGACCTGGGCCGGGGCGGCCAGGGCGGCGGCGGCCAGCGCGCATCCGGCCAGCATCGTTGTGCTTCTTTTCATGGTTCCTTTCTTCTGGGGGCGTCAGCGGCGCCGCTGCGGCTGCTGCGGCGGCGCCGGCTGCTGCTGCACGGGCGCGGGTCGCTGGTACTCCTGCAGCTGCCGGCGCAGTTCGGCCCGCTCCACCGGACTGAGCCGCCGCGGCAAGGCGTCGCCATCGCGATCGTATTGCCGCAGCGCCTGGCGCAGGTCGGGGATGTGCAAGTCGGGGTTCGGCGGGGGTGCTGCGGAGGCCGCGACCCCTGCGAGGGCGAGCGCGGCAGCGAGGTACTTCATGAGGAGTAAGAACGGCCGGGCAGTACCGGCGTTCACCCCGGTTTCTGTCAAGGGACTACGGTCGAGGCAACATTTGTAACACGGGGAAAAAGCCCGGGGGAAAACCCGGAAACCGGCACTTTCGCCTACAGAATCGGCGCTGTTACAAATAGGCTTCTGGAGGCCCATGACACAAGCTGCAGCACGGACCGACAAGATCCTGGTGGTGGACGACGACGCGCGCATCCGCGATCTCCTGCGCCGCTACCTGACCCAGGAAGGCTTCGAAGTGATCCTGGCCGAGGACGGCAAGGCACTGAACCGGCTGATGCTGCGCGAGACAGCGGATCTGATCGTCCTCGACCTGATGATGCCCGGCGAAGACGGGCTGTCGATCTGCCGCCGCCTTCGCGCCGCCAACGACCGCACCCCCATCATCATGCTCACCGCCAAGGGCGAGGACGTGGACCGCATCGTCGGCCTGGAGGTCGGCGCCGACGACTACCTGGGCAAGCCCTTCAATCCGCGCGAGTTGCTGGCCCGCGTGCACGCGGTGCTGCGCCGCCGTCCCGCGCAGGAAGCGCCCGGCGCGCCCTCCTCCGAGAACGAGGTGGTCAGCTTCGGCCCCTTCGCCTTCGACCTGGGCGCGCGCACGCTGCGCAAGAACGGCGAGGAGCTGCCCCTGACCACCGGCGAATTCGCCATGCTCAAGGCCCTGGTGCGCCATCCCCGCCAGCCGCTGTCGCGCGAGAAGCTGGCCCAGCTCGCCCGCGGCCGCGAATTCGAGCCCTTCGACCGCAGCCTGGACGTGCAGGTCTCGCGCCTGCGCAAGCTGATCGAGGCCGACCCCGCTTCCCCGCGCTACATCCAGACCGTCTGGGGCGTGGGCTACGTGTTCGTGCCGGACGGCGCGGGTTGATCTGTCGCCGCACCGCGTCGCGCCGCATGACAAAACGACCGCGCTGCGCTCCAATGACGAGATGACCAAGCAGGACCCGTCATTCCGTCACGCCCGGCGCGGCCCGCGTCATCCCTCGCTCCCGTCATGAGCCGTTCCGTCATGACCCCGCTCGAACAGACCAGTCCCGCCCCTCTCGAAACCG
The DNA here is from genome assembly GCF_057784995.1 of Ramlibacter sp. G4-7. NCBI lineage: Bacteria > Pseudomonadati > Pseudomonadota > Betaproteobacteria > Burkholderiales > Comamonadaceae > Ramlibacter > Ramlibacter sp. G4-7. Next base: position 77,277 of record NZ_JBYNTT010000020.1, on the reverse strand, counting down.
CCCCGGCCCCGCTGGAGATGCGGCCCCGGTTGGGGCTGTCGCTGTTCTGGCGCACCTTCTTCCTGCTGTCGCTGCTGCTGATCGGCTCCATCGTCGCCTGGCTGCAGACCTTCCGGCAGCTGGAGTTCGAGCCGCGCGCGGTGCAGACCGCGCAGCAGATCGCCTCGCTGGTGAACCTCAGCCGTGCCGCCCTGGTCCATGCGGACCCGATCGCGCGCGTGTCGCTGATCAAGACCCTGGCCGACCAGGAAGGCGTGCGCATCCTGCCGCGCGAGCCCAAGGACCGCTACGCGCCGCTGGCCGGCAGCGCCATGGACCGGCGCATCGTCGACGAGCTGGTCACCCGGCTGGGCAGCGGCACGCTGATGGCGAGTTCCGTCAACGGCGACGAGGGGCTGTGGATCGGTTTCAAGATCGATCGCGACGACTACTGGATGCTGCTGGACCGCACCAAGTTCTCCCAGGTGGGTGGCAGGACCTGGCTGGTCTGGCTGATCACGGCGGCGGCGCTGTCGCTGGCCGGCGCGGCGGTGATCGCGCGGCTGATCAACCGTCCGCTCAAGCAGCTGTCCTTCGCGGCGAGCCGGGTGCGTGACGGCGACTTCGATGCGAGCCGCCTCGACGAGAAGGCGGTCACCAGCGAGATCCGCGAGGTGAACATCGGCTTCAACCGCATGGCGCAGCAGCTCGCCAAGATCGAGCAGGACCGCGCCGTGATGCTGGCCGGCATCTCGCACGACCTGCGCACGCCGCTGGCACGCCTGCGCCTGGAAACCGAGATGAGCGTGGTGGATCCGGATGCGCGCGAGCACATGGCCGCGGACATCGACCAGCTCGACGCGATCATCGACAAGTTCCTGGACTACGCCCGCCCCGACCACGCGGAGCTCAAGCCGGTCGTGCTCAACGACGTGATCGAGGCCTGCATGTACGCCATCGAGGACCACGGCGACATCAAGGTCAACGTCGACATGCCCCGGAACCTGCAGGTGCTGGCCGACGAGGTCGAACTGGCCCGGGTCGTGTCCAACCTGCTGGAGAACGCGCGCCGCTACGGCAAGACGCCCGAGACCGGCGTGGCGCTGGTGGACATCGCCGCCCGCGCGCGCAACGAGTGGGTGCTGCTCAAGGTGCGCGACCACGGCATGGGCGTGGCGCCCGACGCCCTGCCCAACCTCGTGAAGCCCTTCTTCCGCGGCGACGCGGCGCGCACGGCGGCCACCGGCGCCGGCCTGGGCCTGGCGATCGTCGACAAGACGGTGCAGCGCATGGGCGGCATCTTCGCGCTGGCCAACACCACTTCCGGCGGGCTGGCCGCGCACATCAAGCTGCAGCGGCCGCGCATGATGCCGCCGGTGCCGGGCGGCGGGCGGCCCGAGCCGGAAGAGAACGCGGCGACGGCCGCCTGAAAGCTGCGCAGCCGGCGCTGCGCACGCGTCACCTCAGCGCACCTGGCGCAACTCCGGCGCGAGCGACGCGGGCATCGTGTCGAGCTTGTGCTGCAGCTGGTGCACGTCGGTGATCAGCCGCTCGGCGATCAGCTCCGAGACGTGGAAGGCGAACTTCGGATTCTCGAAGTACAGCTCCTTGAAGGAATCGCCCCGGATCGCCATCACCAGGCAGTCCGTGACGCAGCGCCCGGTGAGCGTGCGGGTGCGGTCCGGCGCGAAGAAGGAGATCTCGCCGAACAGCTCGCCGCGCGGCTGCCGGGTGCCGATCTCCACCCATTCCAGCTCCCCTTCGATCAGCAGGAACAGCGCGTCCGCCGGGTCGCCCTGGCGGAAGACGATGGTGCCCGCCCGCAGCCGCTTGGCCCGCATGTAGGGCTTGAGCCAGAGGCCGGAGAGGTCCTTGCGCCGCACGGACTCCTCGACGCGCCGGGTCACGCGCATGATCTCCGCCAGCCGCACGCAGTTGACCGGCACCAGGATCAGGTAGAGCAACACCAGCGGCCCGTGCGGCGCCGTGATGGCGCCGGCGAGCAGGAACACGTTGCTGATGACGGTGATCACGCGCAGGCGCACCATGGTGCGCATCAGGCTGGCGACGATCACCAGCGCCGTGCCGACCAGCGTGAGGACGACGGTCGCGATGCCGCGAAGGGTCTCGAGGGGCCGCGTCAGATCGGCGACCACGTCAGCGAGCAGTTCGACCATGCGACGCTTATAAGCCGCCTGCCGCGACTGTCAAGAGTTGAAAAGGGCAAGCCACGCGCTTGCGCGCGGCGAGGCTTCGTTGCAATCTCCCGGGGATGGAACCGGCAGCCAGCACGCTCCAGCACCGCCTGCTCGCGATCCTGCAGGCGGATGCGGTGGGCTACTCGCGGCTGATGTCCGAGGACGACGTCGGCACGCTGGCCGCGCTGGAAGCGGCGCGCGCCCTCTTCCGCCAGAGCGCCCGGGACCATGGCGGCCGGGTGGTCGACACCGCCGGCGACTCGGTGGTCGCCGCGTTCGACACCGCCACCGGGGCGGTCCAGGCGGCGGCCCAGGTGCAGGCGCGGGTGGCGGCGGACGCCGCTTCGCCGGGCCAGCGGCCCCTGGCCTTCCGGGTCGGCATCCACCTCGGCGACGTCATCATCCAGCCGGACGGCACGCTCTATGGCGAGGGGGTGAACGTGGCGGCCCGCCTGCAGGCCCTGGCCGAGACCGGCGGCATCCTGGTGTCCGATGCGGTGCGCGCAGCGGTGCGGCCCGAGATCGCCGTGCGCCTCGCCGACCGGGGCGAACACACGATGAAGAACATCGAGCGTCCGGTGCGCGCCTACGCCATGGACGGGAGCGCAGCGCCTGCAGCGGCGCCCGCGCCGTCAACAGCATCGGCGGCGTCAACAGCATCGGCGGCGTCAGCAGCGCCGGCGGCGGCAACCGCGGCCGGCGCGTTCTCCACGGCGCGCGAGGTCCAGGGCTTCGGCGGGCGGCCCGCGCTGGCCGTCCTCCCCTTCGACAACCTCAGCACCGATCCCGAGCAAGGGCACCTGGCCGACGGCATCGCCGAAGACATCCTCACCCGGCTGGCCCTGGCCCGCTGGCTGCCGGTGATCGGCCGCAACTCCTCCTTCGCCTACCGCGGGGCCAACGTGGACCTGAAGAAGGCGGGTGCGGAGCTCGGCGCGCGCTACCTGCTCGAAGGCAGCATCCGCAAGGCCGGCGACCGCGTGCGCATCACCGCGCAGCTGATCGACGCCACCACGGCCCACCACGTCTGGGCCCAGCGCTACGACCGGGTGCTCACCGACATCTTCGCGGTGCAGGACGAGATCGTCGACGCCATCCTCGACGCGCTCGAAGCGGCGGTGGACACGGCGGAGATCAGCCGCGTGCACGCCTGCCGCAGCTGCGCGCTCGGTGCCTGGGAGCTGCACCACGAAGCGCTCTGGCACCTCGGCCACCTGGACAGGCAGTCCTTCGAGCACGCGATCGACCTGTTCCTGCAGTCGGCGCAGCAGGATCCCTCCTTCGCCCCGCCGCTGGCCATGGCGGCGACGGCGAACTTCTTCCGTGCCTTGCTCGGCTGGCGGCCGCTGGCCGAATGCTTCGAGGACAGCAGGCGCATGGCGCGCGATGCGCTGCAGCGCGATCCCGAACACCCCGCCGCCCTGGCCATCTCCGCGGCCGATGCCGTCCTCGGCGGGCGGCACGCGGTGGCGCGCAAGCTGGCCGACAAGGCCGTCGCCATCAATCCCAGCTATGCCCATGGCCGCTATGTCCTCGGCTGGATCCTCCTGCTGGACGGTGACCCGGCCGCCGCGGCCGCCCAGGTGGAGACGGCCTTGCGCCTGAACCCGCACGACGTGCTCGCGCCCATGATGCTGGGCACCTTGTCCGCCTCGCACTACATCAAAGGCGACCTGGCCGCCGCCCGGGAAACAGCCCTGCTGGGGATCGACAAGTCGCCCGGCTTTCCCATGAACCACCGCTCGTATGCCAGCGCCTGCGGCATGCTGGGCCTGCTGGAGGAAGGGCGCGCCGCGCTGGACCGCTTCCTGGCGCTGTCGCCGCACTACAGCGAGGAACTGGCGCGCCGCACCATGCCGTTCCGGTTGCCGCAGGACGGTGCGCGCTACCTCGAGGGCCTGCACCGGTTGGGCTGGCCGCCCGCCTGAGTCCGGCTCAGGCCGTCAGGAGCACGACCGCCCGCGCCTCGATGCTCTGGCCCATGCCGACGGGCCCCAGCTTCTCCGCGGTCTTGGCCTTGACGTTCACCTGCGCCGGCGCGAGCTCCAGCGCCTGCGCGATGCCCGCGCGCATGGCGTCGATGTGCGACGCCAGCCTGGGCGCCTGCGCGACGATCGTGCTGTCGATGTTGGCGATGGACCAGCCTTCCTTGCGCACGCGCGCCGCCGCTTCGCGCAGCAGCGCCAGCGAATCGGCGCCGCGGAAGCGTTCGTCCGTGTCGGGAAAGTGGCGGCCGATGTCGCCCAGGCCGGCCGCACCGAACAGCGCATCGGTGATCGCATGCAGCAGCGCGTCCGCATCCGAATGCCCCAGCAGCCCGCGCTCGAAGGGGATCTCGACGCCGCCCAGGACGAGCTTGCGGCCGGGCACCAGCGCGTGCGTGTCCCAGCCCTCGCCGATGCGCAGCTTCACCACCAGTGCCCGCCCGGCCGCCCGCAGGGTGCCTGCGCCCGTCCGGGGGGCAGCGCCCACACGCAGTGCGCAGCGTGGGGGCTCACCGTCCCCGGCCGCGCAGCACGGCCTCCGCCATGGCGAAGTCCTCGGGGTAGGTCACCTTGAAGTTCTGGCCGCCGGCTTCCACCAGCAGCGGCTTCAGGCCCATGGACTCGATGGCGCTGGACTCGTCGGTGACATTGTCGCCGGCGCCTTCGAGGGCCTGGCGCAGCATGCCGATGCGGAACATCTGCGGCGTCTGCGCCTGCCACTTGTCGCCGCGGTTGATGGTCGAAGCGACGCGGCCGTTCTCGGCGATCTTGAGCGTGTCCGCCAGCGGATGGGCCAGCAGGCCACCCACCTCGTCGCCGCTGCAGGCGTCGATCAGCCGGTCGATCAGTGCCGGCGTGATGAGGCAGCGCGCCGCATCGTGCACCAGCACCCAGTCGTTGTCCGTGGCCCCGGTGCGGCGCAGCTCGCGCAGGCCGTTGGCGACGCTCGCGGCCCGCGTGGCGCCGCCGCACTGCACCACCAGCGCCGAAGTCGTCGGGTTGCGTTCGAAGAAGCCGTCGCCCGGTGCGACGACCACGAGGGTGCGCGCGATGCGCTTGACGCCGGCGAAGGCGGACAGCGTGTGCCACACCATCGGCTGGCCGCCGACGCGCTCGTATTGCTTGGGCCCGGCGGTGCCGGCCCGGCTGCCGTTTCCGGCGCAGGGGATCAGTGCGAAATAACGGGAGGGGGTCGTGTTCGCGTTCATGGCCGTCGATCCATTCTATGCCCGCATCCGCGGCCACCGCCATGAGGAGTTTTGTGTTCTCCTGACGGGGCAGCCTGCGGGCCACGGGGACATCGTGGGTGGGGTAATATCTTCCCGCACCCCCTCGTTCGCCACGTGGGGGTGTTTTGCATTTCCGCTTCAACCCGATGGATTTACCCAAGCTCCAATCCGGCCGCCGCATGACGCTGCCGCGGCCCACAGGCTCGGCCGATGCGCTGCTGATCGCACGGCTCGGCCAGCGCGAGCTCGCCGAGGGCAGGCTCACGGCCATCGTCACGGCCGACGCCAACGATGCCCAGCGGCTGCTGGAAGAGATCGCCTTCTTCGCGCCCCAGCTGCGCTGCGCCCTCTTCCCTGACTGGGAGACGCTGCCCTACGACACCTTCTCGCCGCACCAGGACCTGATCAGCGAGCGCCTGGCCACGCTGTGGCGCATCCTGCAGCGCGAGGCCGACGTCGTGCTGGTGCCCGCGAGCACGGCGCTGTACCGCCTGGCGCCGCCCGCCTTCCTGGCCGGCTACACCTTCCACTTCCGCGTGCAGCAGAAACTGGACGAGGCCAAGCTCAAGGCGCAGCTGACGCTGGCCGGCTACAGCCACGTCACCCAGGTGGTGAGCCCCGGCGAATACGCGGTGCGCGGCGGCCTGATCGACCTCTTCCCCATGGGCTCGCCGGTGCCCTACCGCGTCGACCTGTTCGACGACGAGGTCGATTCGATCCGCACCTTCGACCCCGACTCGCAGCGCAGCCTGTACCCCGTGCCCGAGGTGCGCCTGCTGCCGGGCCGCGAGTTCCCCATGGACGACGACGCGCGGGCGCGCTTTCGCAGCCGCTGGCGCGAGCTGCTCGAAGGCGACCCGACCAAGAGCCGCATCTACAAGGACATGGGCAACGGCGTCGCCACCGCCGGCATCGAGTACTACCTGCCGCTGTTCTTCGAGGACACGGCCACCGTGTTCGACTACCTGGGCGAGCAGTCCAGCGTCGTGCTGCACGGCGACCTGGAGGCCGCTTTCCAGCGCTTCTGGCAGGACACGCGCGATCGCTTCCGGCTGGTGCAGGGCGATCCCGAGCGGCCGGTGCTGCCGCCCGAGGCGCTGTTCCTCAACGCGGAACAGTTTTTCGTGCGTGCCAATGCGCACGCGCAGCTGGCGCTCAAGGCGGTGCCGCAGGAAGACGGCTACGCGGAGTTCCGCCGGCTGCCGAACATCTCGGTGATCCGCGGCGCCGAAGACCCGCTCGCGAACTTCAAGTACCACGCGCAGCGCAGCGCGCACCGCGTGCTGGTGCTGGCCGAAAGTGCCGGCCGGCGCGAGAGCCTGCTGGACTTCCTGCGCGCGAGCCAGCTGACGCTGCCGGCCTTCGACACGCTGGCCGAGTTCCAGCAGAGCGAGGAGAAGCTGGGGATCGCCACCGCGGCCCTGGCCAGCGGCTTCTCCTGGGTCGAGGAGGCGATCGACCTCGTCACCGAGACCGAACTCTTCGCCAGCGCGCCGACCGGGCGCCGGCGCAGGAAGCAGGAACAGGTCAGCGACGTCGACGCGCTGATCAAGGACCTGTCGGAGCTGAATGTGGGCGACCCGGTCGTGCACGCGCAGCATGGCATCGGGCGCTACCGCGGGCTCATGAGCATGGACGTCGGCCAGGGCAGCACGGAGTTCCTGCACCTGGAGTACGCGGACAAGGCGACGCTGTACGTGCCCGTGAGCCAGCTGCACCTGATCAGCCGCTACACAGGGGTCGGTGCCGACGAGGCGCCGCTGCACAAGCTCGGTTCCGGCCAGTGGGAAAAGGCCAAGCGCAAGGCCGCCGAGCAGGTGCGCGACAGCGCCGCCGAACTGCTGAACATCTATGCCCGGCGCGCGGCGCGCCAGGGCCACGCCTTCCGCTTCTCCGCGCAGGACTACGAACAGTTCGCCAACGACTTCGGCTTCGAGGAGACCGCGGACCAGAACGCCGCCATCCACGCCGTGATCCAGGACATGGTCTCGCCCCGCCCCATGGACCGCCTGGTGTGCGGCGACGTGGGCTTCGGCAAGACGGAAGTCGCGCTGCGCGCTGCCTTCATCGCGGTGACCGGGGGCCGCCAGGTCGCCTTCCTGGCGCCGACCACGCTGCTGGCGGAACAGCACTACCAGACCCTGGTCGACCGCTTCAGCAAATGGCCGGTGAAGATCGCCGAGATGAGCCGCTTCCGGTCGACCAAGGAGATCAACGCCGCGGTCAAGGGGCTGGAGGACGGCAGCATCGACATCGTGGTGGGCACGCACAAGCTGCTTGCCCAGTCCACGAAGTTCAAGGACCTGGGCCTGCTGATCATCGACGAGGAGCACCGCTTCGGCGTGCGCCACAAGGAAGCGGTCAAGGCGCTGCGGGCCGAGGTGGACGTGCTGACGCTCACCGCCACGCCGATCCCGCGCACGCTGGGCATGGCGCTGGAAGGCCTGCGCGACCTGTCGGTGATCGCCACCGCACCGCAGCGGCGCCTGGCGATCAAGACCTTCGTGCGCAACGAGGGCAACGGCGTGATCCGCGAAGCGGTGCTGCGCGAGCTCAAGCGCGGCGGCCAGGTCTACTTCCTGCACAACGAGGTGGAGACCATCCAGAACCGGCGCGAGGCGCTGGAGCGCCTGCTGCCGGAAGCGCGCATCGCGGTGGCGCACGGCCAGATGCCCGAGCGCGAACTGGAGCGCGTCATGCGCGACTTCGTGCAGCAGCGCTTCAACGTGCTGCTGTGCTCCACCATCATCGAGACCGGCATCGACGTGCCGACCGCCAACACGATCGTGATGTCGCGCGCCGACAAGTTCGGCCTGGCGCAGCTGCACCAGCTGCGCGGGCGCGTGGGACGCAGCCACCACCAGGCCTACGCCTACCTCATGGTGCCCGACGTGGAGGGCCTGACCAAGCAGGCCGCGCAGCGGCTGGAGGCGATCCAGCAGATGGAGGAACTGGGCTCGGGCTTCTACCTGGCGATGCACGACCTGGAGATCCGCGGCGCCGGCGAGGTGCTGGGCGAGAGCCAGAGCGGCAACATGCTGGAGGTCGGCTTCCAGCTGTACAACGAGATGCTGTCGGAAGCGGTGAAGTCGCTCAAGGCCGGCAAGGAGCCCGACCTGCTGGCGCCGCTGCAGGTCACCACCGAGATCAACCTGCACGCGCCCGCGCTGCTGCCCACCGACTACTGCGGCGACGTGCACCTGCGGCTGTCCTTCTACAAGAAGCTGGCGACGGCGAAGAACGTCGACCAGATCGACCGCCTGCTGGAAGAGATCGTCGACCGCTTCGGCAAGCTGCCGCCGCAGGGGCAGACGCTGATCGACGTGCACCGCCTGCGCGTGCTGGCCCGGCCCTACGGGGTGGTGAAGGTGGACGCGGCGCCGACGGTCATGCACATCACCTTCAAGGCCAATCCGCCGATCGAGCCGCTGGCGATCATCCAGCTGGTGCAGAAGAACAAGCACATCAAGCTGGCCGGCAACGACAAGCTGCGCATCGAGAAGTCGCTGGTCGACGCGAAGGACCGCGCGCAGATGGTGCGCGACGTCCTGCGCTCGCTGGGGCAACCGAAGGTGGCGGAGCCGGCGTGACCTCTTCGCTCCCTCCCCCGCTGGGGAAGGGCTGGGGTGGGGACGCTGCCGCTAGACTGCCACGATGGGCCCGAAGGACGCGTTCGCCAGCTACTGCGCCGAGCTGTTTGCCCCGCTCGGGCCCGTGCGCGTCAAGCGCATGTTCGGTGGCCACGGCATCTACGTCGACGACCTGTTCATCGCCATCGTGGCGGGCGAGACGCTGTACCTGAAGGCGGACAAGGAGACCTTGCCGCGCTTCGAAGCGGCGGGCTGCGCGCCGTTCACGTACACCGCGAAGGGCGACAAGCACGTCTCGCTCGGCTATCGCGCCGCGCCGGCGCAGGCGATGGATTCGCCGGCCCTGATGCGGCCTTGGGCCGCCCTGGCCATCCAGGCGGCCCTGCGCTCCCGCGCGAAGTAGCGCCTTCCCTCGTTCCCGTTGACGCCTGCCGGCGTCGGCCTAGACTCGGCCCATGAGCCGCGCCCTCCGCCTGCTCTGCCTGCTGGCCCTGTCGCTGCTGCAGCCCTGGGCCCTGGCGGATGGCGTTGCCCGCGCGCCGGTGGTGGTGCTGCAGGTGGACGGAGCGATCGGCCCGGCCACCGCCGACTACCTGCGACGCGGCTTGGCCGTGGCTGGTCGCGAGCACACCCAGTTGCTGGTGCTCCAGATCGACACGCCCGGCGGGCTGGACGCCGCCATGCGCAGCATGATCAAGGACATCCTGTCCTCCCCTGTGCCGGTGGCCACCTTCGTGGCGCCGGGCGGCGCGCGCGCGGCCAGCGCCGGCACCTACCTGCTCTATGCCAGCCACGTGGCCGCCATGACGCCCGCCAGCAACCTGGGCGCGGCGACGCCGGTGGCCATCGGCATGCCGCTCGGGCCGCAGCCGGCCAATCCGCTGCCGGCTCGCCCTGCCGCCTCGGGCGCCAGTGCATCGGCCTCCTCCGTCCCTGCCGAACCCGGCGACGCCATGGCCGCCAAACGCATCGGCGATGCCGCGGCCTACATCCGCAGCCTCGCGCAGCTGCACGGGCGCAACGCCGACTGGGCCGAGCGGGCCGTACGCGAAGCGGTGAGCCTGTCCGCCGCCGAGGCCCTGCAGCTGAAGGTGGTGGACCTGGTGGCGCGCGACCTGCCCGACCTGCTGGAGCAGCTGGACGGACGCGAGCTGCAACTGGCCGGCGCCACGCGCCGCCTGCAGACGCGCGGTGCGCCGGTGCTGGCCTTCGAGGCCGACTGGCGCAGCCGCCTGCTGTCGGTGATCAACAACCCGGGCCTCGCCCTGCTGCTGATGATGGTGGGCATCTACGGCCTCCTCTTCGAGTTCAGCAGTCCCGGGATGGTGGCCCCGGGCGTGGTCGGCGCCATCTGCCTGCTGCTGGCGCTGTTCGCGCTGCAGCTGCTGCCGGTGAATTACGCGGGACTGGCGCTGATCCTCGTGGGCATCGCCTTCCTGGTGGCGGAGGCCTTCCTCCCCAGCTTCGGCGCCCTGGGGCTGGGCGGCGTGGTCGCCTTTGCCTTCGGCTGCGTGATGCTGATCGACAGCGACTCCCCCGGCTGGGGCATCCCGCGGGCGCTGATCGCCATCCTGGCGCTGGTGTCCGCCGCCTTCGTGCTGCTGGTCGCCGGCATGGCGGCGAAGTCGCGGCGCCGCCCCGTCCTGACCGGCTCGCAGACCCTGTTGGGCGCGTCCGGCGAGCTGGTCGAATTCTCCGGAGGCCACGGCTGGGCCCTGGTGCAGGGCGAGCACTGGAAGGTGCGCGGCGCGGACAGCCTGCAGGCCGGCGACCGGGTGCGGGTGACGGGTCTGCGCGACGGGGTGCTGGAAGTGGCGCCGGCCTGAAGCGCCACCACCACGGGAGGAACGACATGCTTGCTGGAGGATTGGGCTTCGGCCTGGTGCTGGTCCTGCTGGTGGCGTTCTTCGCCACGTCATTGCGCATCCTGCGTGAATACGAGCGCGGCGTCGTGTTCCAGCTCGGTCGCTTCTGGAAGGTGAAGGGGCCGGGCCTGGTGCTGCTCGTACCGGTGGTGCAGCAGATGGTGCGGGTGGACCTGCGCGTGGTGGTGATGGACATCCCCAGCCAGGACGTGATCACGCGGGACAACGTGTCGGTGAAGGTCAGCGCGGTGCTGTACTTCCGCGTCGTCGACCCGGCGCGGGCCATCATCCAGGTGGAACGCTTCCTGGAGGCCACGAGCCAGCTGGCGCAGACCACGCTGCGCGCGGTCCTGGGCCGGCACGAGCTGGACGACCTGCTGGCCGAGCGCGAGCGCCTCAACCTGGACGTGCAGAAGATCCTCGACGCGCAGACCGACACCTGGGGCATCAAGGTGACCAACGTGGAGATCAAGCACGTGGACCTGAACGACACCATGGTGCGGGCCATCGCCCGCCAGGCCGAGGCGGAACGCGAACGGCGCGCCAAGGTGATCCATGCCGAGGGCGAGCTGCAGGCCTCCCACAAGCTGGCCGAGGCGGCCGAGGTGCTGGGGCGCCAGCCGCAGGCGCTGCAGCTGCGCTACCTGGAGACGCTCACCGTGATCGCGGCGGACAAGAATTCCACCATCGTGTTCCCCCTGCCCCTGGACATCATCGGTCCGCTGCTGCGTCACTTCAGGGGGGAGCAGCCGGCCGAGTGAGCCAGGCGGGATGAGAAAATGCCGCCATGGCATTGCACTCCTTCGCCCCCGGCCTCGAAGTCCAGGGCTTCACCCCGCCCCTGCCCCTGAAGGACTTCAAGCTCATCGCCTTCGACATGGACTCCACGCTCATCAACATCGAGTGCGTGGACGAGATCGCCGACGCGGTCGGCAAGAAGGAGGAAGTGGCGGCGATCACCGAGGCCGCGATGCGCGGCGAGATCACCGACTACAAGGAGAGCCTGCGCCGCCGCGTGGCGCTGCTCAAGGGCGTGACCGTCGCCGACATGGAGATGATCTACACCCAGCGCCTGCAACTCAATCCCGGCGCCGAGCGCCTGGTGCAGGCCTGCAAGGCCGCGGGCATGAAGGTGCTGCTGGTCTCCGGCGGATTCACCTTCTTCACCGACCGCATCCGCGACAAGCTGGGCATCGACTACACCCGCTCGAACGTGCTGGAGATCCGCTCCAGCACCAACTGCGGCGAGCTCACCGGCCGCATGGTGGACCAGCCCTGGGGCGACATCTGCGACGGCGCCGAGAAGCGCCGGATGTTCCTGGAGACCTGCGCGAACCTGGGCATCTCCCCGAAGCAGGCCATCACGATGGGCGACGGCGCCAACGACCTGCCCATGATGGGGGAGGCGGGCCTGTCCGTCGCATACCACGCCAAGCCCAAGGTGCGCGAGCAGGCGATGGTGGCGATCGACACGGGCGGGCTCGACCGGCTGCTGGAAGTGCTGCGCTAGCGGGCCGCAAGCGCGACACGCGCGCCCGGCGCGCTCCGTCTCAAGCCGCCGCGCGCCTGCCGCTCCACGGCGCGATCAGGCCCAAGGCGCTCGCGCGCCAGAGCAGGAAAGACACGATCGTGAGGTTCAGGAAGTTCCAGCCGATGCCGTTGAGGAAGGCGGCGCGGTAGGAGCCGGTGAGGTCGAACACCGCTCCGGACATCCAGCCGCCCAGGGCCATTCCCAGGAGGGTGGCCATGAGCACGGTGCCCACGCGGGCGCCCGCCTCCTGCGGCGGGAAGTACTCGCGCACGATCAGCGCATACGCAGGTACGATGCCGCCCTGGAACAGGCCGAACAGCCCCGAGACCACATAGAGGGACGTGAGGCCGTCCGAAGGCAGGAACATCAGCAGCGCGATGCCCTGCAGCAGCGACCCGAGCAGCAGCGTGCGCAGCCCGCCGATGCGGTCCGAGATCCACCCCGACACCAGACGGCTCACCACGCCCATTCCCAGCATGAGCGACAGCATCTCCGCGCCGCGCGCGGCGCCGAAGCCCAGGTCGCCGCAATACGCGACGATGTGGACCTGGGGCATGGACATGGCGACGCAGCAGGACACGCCGGCCACGCACAGCAGCGCCAGCAGCAGGTTCGGCGGCAGCCCGAGCGGCCGCGCCGACGCCGCGCCGCTCACGGCACCGGCCACGCCGGGCGCCGGCACCGGTTGCGCCGGAGGCCGGCGGCGCAGCACCAGCGCCAGCGGCACCATGCTCACGATGCAGAACATGCCCAGGCCGACATAGGCCTGCCGCCAGCCGTGGCCATCGATGAAGTACTGCAGCACCGGCGGCCAGAACGCGCCCGCCGTGTAGTTGCCGCTCATGCAGATGGCCAGCGCGATGCCGCGGCGGCGGTCGAACCAGCGCGACGTGTCCGCCACCAGCGGAGCGAAGGTGGCCGAGGTGCCCAGCATGCCCACCAGCACGCCCTGCGCGATGCCGAACAGCGCCGGCCCCGGAGCCAGTCCCGCGGCGATGAAGCCCAGGCCGAGGCCGACCGCCCCCAGCATCACCACGGCCATCACGCCGAAGCGGTCGGAGAGCTTTCCCATGAGGATGCCGCCGACACCGAAGCCGAGCATGGTGAGCGTGTAGGCCAGGGAAGCGTCGCCGCGGGCGATGCCGAAATCCTGCTGCATGCGCGGCAGCACCACGGTGATCGCGTACATCCCGGAGCCGCCGATGGTCATCAGCAGCAGCGACATGACCAGCCGCGCCCACGCGTAAGGGGACTCGATGAGGTGCCGGTCGTCGTCGCGCATGGGAGACGGCATCCTAGCGGCGGCGCGCGGCCGCGTCATCTGTCGAAAGCCCGGACCGTAGTCGCGCGACTACAGCGCCAAGCGGCCGGGAACCCACGGACCTGAGCCATGGGGCAGCTAAAGTCACGGCACAAGAAGGACCCACCCATGCAACGCAGCGCGCCGCGCCATTTCTCCATGGTCCGGGAATTCCACCTGGCCGACTTCTTCACCCTGGGCAATGCCGGTTGCGGCGTGGGCGCCATCCTGTTGGCGATGCTCTACATGGCGAGCAACGACAGCTCGCACTTCTTCCTGGCGGCGGCGCTGGCGCCGGCGGCCTTCATCTTCGACGTGCTCGATGGCCGCATCGCCCGTGCGCGCCACCAGCACTCCGCGCTCGGGCGCGAGCTGGACTCGCTGTCCGACGTGATCTCCTTCGGCATGGCACCCGCGGCGCTCGCCTTCGCCGCCGGCATGCGGGGCGGCTGGGACGCCGCGGCCCTGATCTACTTCGTGTGCTGCGGGGTGAGCCGCCTGGCCCGCTACAACGTGACCGCGGAGCAGCTCGCCGGCGACGCGTCGGGCAAGGTCAAGTATTTCGAGGGCACGCCCATCCCGACCAGCGTGGTGCTGACCGGTGTCCTGGCGCTGGCCGCCTGGCAGGGCCGCCTGGGCGAGCGGCTGTGGGGCGGCGTGCTGGACCTCGGCCCCTGGGACCTGCACCCGCTCGCACTCCTGTTCGTGCTGTCCGGCAGCCTGATGATCAGCAAGACCCTGCGGATCCCCAAGTTCTGATCAGGCGCGCGGCCGGTTCTTCTGCCAGATCGCCAGCAGGATCAGCCCGTAGGCCACCACGCGCAGCCCGTAGATCAGCGGGCTGTCCTCCTGCGCCTGGAAGTGCAGGCCCAGCGCGACGCGGTTGCCCGCCTCCAGCCAGAAGGAAAGCGCGAACCACAGGAAGAAGCGGTCCCGCGTCTGCCGCCAGAAGCGGAAGAAGAACAGGCCCGCGACGAGCCAGCCGGCCGCGATCGCGCCCATCAACATCTGCTCCATCAGTCCTCCTCCCACACCAGGCCGAACAGCAGCAGCAGCACGGCGGCCAGCGCCCACACGAGGCGCGCGAGCCCCAGGTCCACTTCCACCGGCCAGACGACGCGGTCCAGCACCAGCAGCACGTTGTTCACGCTCAGGCAGCCGAAGCACAGCGCGCTCCAGAACAGCAGGCGTGCGCGACTGGCGCGCCAGCTGCGCCAGAGCAGCACGAAGCACAGGATCGACGTGAGGGCGCACAGGGAGTAGATCAGCCCGGCCATGTTTCGCTTCAGTCCTTGCGGAAACGGAAGGCGTCGGCAAACTGCCGCGCCCGCCGGTCGATGCGGGAATGGATCAGGCTGGAGACGCCTACCAGGTCGGTGGCATAAGCCTGGGCCAGGCGGTCGAGCAGCTCTCGCAGCTCGGCGGTGGGAGCATAGCGCACGCTGCCCTCGCCTGCGGCCACGCCGCTGTCGCGCAGCAGCACCAGCAAATCGGCGGCGGTGCGATCCGGTACGTAGAGGCGGCGCGCCAGCTGGCCCGCGCCCCATTCGTGTTCCGGTTCCCCGCGCAGCAGCAGGACGGCCTCCAGGTACGGGACCGACGGCACGCTGGTGAGGATGTAGCGGCGCAGGTCCGCACTGAGCTCGCTCATTGTTCTGGGGCGTACTGTAGCGGTTGCCGGCGTGGCTCGGCGCCGTGGGCGTGGGTGCGGGCCCAGAATGAGGCGCATGCCCGCTCCGGACGCCTCCGACCTGCGCCTGTTCCTGGCGCTGTGGCCGGCACCCGCCTTCCTGCAGCAACTGGTGGCACATGCAGAAGGCTGGTCCTGGCCGGTACAGGCGCGCCGCACGCGCGTGGAACGGCTGCACGTCACCCTGCATTTCATCGGCACCGTGGCCGCGGCGCGCTTGCCGACGCTGCGCGAGGGCCTCGCCGTGGCGTGGGAGGGCGACGGCGAACTGACGCTGGACAAGGCGACGGTGTGGCCCGGCGGGATCGCGGTGCTGGAGGCGTCAAAGGTCGAACCCCCGCTTGCGCAGCTGCATGCAGCGCTGGCGCAGCGGCTGCGCGCGCTGGACCTGCCGGTCGAAACGCGCCCCTGGCGCCCGCACGTCACCCTCGCGCGCAAGGCTTCGGGAGCGCGTCCGCCGTCATTCGAACCCCTGCGCTGGCAAGGGACGCCGGGCTACGCGCTGGTGCGCACCCTGGGCGGCGGCCGCGGCTACGAGACGATTCAGTGCTTCGGCTGAGCCGCGGACTTGCGGGCGGCATCGATCGCCGAGCGGGCGGCCAATTCGGCGTTCAGCGACGGCTCCAGGGCGGAGCGGCACAGGCCGGCGTGCTGGTACTGGAGGTTTTCGTAGAGCTCTGCGGTTGCCGGCGAGGCTTCCAGCACGGCCTCCAGGGCCGCATCGTGCGGAGCGCTGCGCAGGGCCTCGCTCAGGTGCTCCACCACCCCGCGGTACTGGTGCGGGTCGACGGCGACAGCGCTGCGGTCCAGGCGCTCGAGCATGCGGGCGAGCATGACCAGGTTCTTGGCGGCAGTGGTGTTCATGCTCCGGAATTGGGGTCCGCCCGGTCCGATTGCAAGAGGCAGCCTGGCCATGAAAAAAGGCCCGCCGGCAGGCGGGCCCTTCCCGTGCGATCCGTCCGGGGGGATCAGTAGGCGAAATCCACGGTCGCCGGGCCCGTTCCCAGGTCCGCCGCCTTCTCCTTCGTGGCCAGGCCGCTACCCGTCACGCGGATCGTGTACTTGCCCGCGTTCGCCGCGTCCGCCGTGGCCGCCGGCAGTCCGGAGGCGGAGAACAGCTGGATCTCGGGGGCGGCCAGGGGCAGCCGCAGGGTGTACTTCTGCGCGTCGTCCGGGCGGGTGCTGCCCACCTCGACGAGGCGCGTGCTCACGGTCTGCCGCGCGGCCACGATGGCGTTGTCGCTGATCGTGGTGGTGCCTGCCGGGGTGCTGGCGCTGATGGTGCCGGTGACGGTGCCCATGGCGGACGGGCTCAGCGCGATCGTGCTCGTGCCCGTGTTGAGGCTCACGGTGGAAGTGCCCACCGGCACGCTGTCGACCAGGCGGGTGGCGGCGCCCTTCGTCGTGTCGACCGTGCCGCCGCTCGCAACGCCGTCGCCCGTGATGACCACCGTGTAGGTGCCCGAGGGCAGGTAGGACAGCACGAACTTGCCGCTCGTGTCGGGGATGGTGGACCGCACCACGGCGCCGTTCTGCTGCGCGGACACGTTGATGCTGCTCAGGGTGGCCGTCGCCGTGCCCTGCGCGACGCTCGTGCTCACGAAGCCCTGGATCGCACCGGCGGGCTTGGCCGACAGGCGCACGACGGGCTTGAGGATGTACTTGCCGTTGCCGGTGAGCACGATGGACTTGCAGGCATCGAAGTCCATCAGCAGGTCACTCACCTGGTTGGCGGCGACCTCGAAGTCCGCCTTGATCTTCAGGCCGCTTTGCTGGCCGCTGGGCGTCTTCAGCGGCTGCGCCGTGCCGCCCACGGGCGTCACGCTGTTGCCGGTGTCGGCAAGCACCAGGCGCAGCTGGTGGTAGCTGCCGGCCGGCACGTCGGCGCTGCCCAGGTCCTTGAGCTGGCCGTTGGTGAGGTTGACGAGGTCGATCAGCACCGGCGCATTCGGCGGCACGACGTCGCGCCAGCCGCCCTCGCTGTCGCTGGTGCCCGTGTCGTCGCTCATGTGCACGCGCACCTTGGCGACATTGACCAGGACGTGCTCGTAGCAGGCCGGGGCGTCCGTGACCGAGAGCTGCAGCGTGCCGGTGGGCGTCGCGCCGGCGCCGCTGCCGCCGCCACCGCCGCAGGCGGCCAGCGTCACCGCCGCACCCACGGCCGTCACGGCCAGCATCCAGCGCTTCATCGTCTTGTCCTGCATCGACTTCCTTCGTGGTTGACAACGCGGGTGATGGTGCCTGCGCCGCTGCGAGGCGCGTGTCGGGCAGTAACGCCTTGCACGCCGCCATGCCCGAACGGTGCATGCAGGGGGATCGTCGGTCGTCCGTGTGCGTGGCCGTTGCCGGCCGATACACCTGGGCGCGGCCACGGCGCCACAGGGGCAGGCTCTACTACCTGGAACCGTGCGGGTCGGTGTCGCCCGCGTCCGGGTTGGGCTGCGTGACCTGGAAGTCCTTGTCCCCCGCGGGGCGACCGCGCCCGCCAGTATCGGCCATCGCCTGGTCGCGGATCGCGAACAGGGCAGCGAGGTCGCGCTGCACGTCGTCCTCGCTCTTGGGCCCTTCGGCGTCCGCCGCCATCGGATCTTCCGTGGGGTCGAAGGCCTTGCCGTGCCGCGGCTGCAGCCCCGGCATCGCGGTCAAGGGTGCCGGGCCGCTCTGCGCCCAGGTGCGCGGGTCCGGCATGTCGGCCGCGTTGAAGCCCTGGAACTCCCAGCCTATGCTCAGGAGCCAGTCGCGCGCCCGCGGGTCGAAGCGGGCGAGCTCGCGCTCGAAGTTGTCCTGGAAGGCGAACACGTAGGCCAGCAGGCGGTCATGCGCCTGCTTGACGATGAAGTTCACGTGCAGGCCGTGGCGACCGAGCTTGTTCACCGTGGACAGCATGCGGCAGTCGATCCAGTCGGAGGGGATGCCGTGCTTGCGCATGGTGTCGCGCAGGATCACCTGGAGCAGTTCGCGCCGCGGCGCGTTGCGCGACGTTTCCTCGCCGCCGGACGAATCCGGCTCGCTTTCGTGGAACTGCGTGGAGTGGCCAGCCGCGCCGCCCTCGCCCTTGCCGCCGAAAATGCGTCCTATCAGTCCCATGCGGTCATCGTACCCTCATTCCCGCAGCTGGAACCGCATGCGCGTGCCGGCGAGGTCGAGGACGTCCTGATCCGACAACATCACCGGGTCGTTGCTCAGGGCCTGGCCATTGAGCAGCGGCGCACTGGAGCCGCCGAGGTGGGTGACGAAGTAGCCGCCGCGGCGATGCGCGACCGAGACCACCGACACCCCCGGCTTGCCGAAGGTGGTGACGGCCTTGACCACCGGCACCTCGAGGCCGGCGGAGGAACCCGACTCCACCGTGAAGATGGCGTGCAGCTGCGGGCCGTCGGGCGCGAAGGCCTGCGTCCCGCCGAAGCCGCTGGGTTCCTCGCTCGCCTGCAGGTAGCGGATGCGGTACGGGCCGATCGCGATCACGTCGCCGTCGGACAGGCGCGTGCGCTCCTTGACCATGCGGTCGTTGACGTAGGTGCCGTTGGTGCTGCCCAGGTCCTGCAGGAAGACGTCGGCGACGCCCACGAGGTCGAACGCGCAGTGCTGGCCGCTGACCACCAGCGTGTCCAGCACGATGTCGTTGCCCGGCTTGCGGCCCAGCGTCGTGCGGTCCTTGTGCAGGTACACGTGCTTGACCTCGACGCCCTTGACGGTGGCTATCAGCTGCGGCATTACCGGTCTCCGTACCGCGACCCGCGGCCGGACCATGCTAACCGGCGCGCGAGGCTGCTTCAAGCGGTCGGACCCCTGCCATGCGGCCGCACGCGCAAGCCCGGCATGCACGGGGTGAGAACGTTTCGCCAGCAAGCAAGGCAGCGCCGGCGCGTCCGGCCCCGCCTTGATGCAGGTCAAGCGGCGGGCAGCGCACGTGGCGCAGGATCACCGCACGCCTTTGCCGGAGTCCCCCCATGTTCCAGCGCATCCTCCTCGCCACCGATGGCTCCGCCGCGTCCGAGCACGCAGCGCGCCTGGCCGTCGATCTCGCCAAGGTGCACGGCGCCCGCCTGACGGCGCTGTACGTGGTCGATCCCTATCCTTACCTCGGGATCGGCGAAACCAACCCGCTGGGCTTCCAGGCCTACATGTCGGCCGCCCTGCAGCACGCCGCGGTGGCCCACAACAAGGTGCTGGCCCTGTGCGAGCAGGCGGGCGTGCCCTTCCAGCCGCGGCTCGCCGAGGACGTGGGCGCCGCCGCCGGCATCCTGGAGGGCGCCAGGCAGGCGGAAGCGGACCTGGTCGTCGTCGGCTCGCACGGTCGTGGCGGCATCGCCCGGGTGGTGCTGGGCAGCGTGGCGAGCAAGGTGGTCGCCCAGTCCTCCGTGCCCGTCCTGGTCGTGCGATAGGAGCGTCGTCTACGCGACGACGCTCGCGCCCGCGGCCTGCAGCCGTCCGAGCAGGTCCTGCCAGCGCTGCGTGTGCTCCGCGTGCAGGCGGCTGCCTGCGGCCAGCACCGGCTGGAACTTCCAGCCCTTGACCTGCTGCGCCTCGAACCACGCGCGCGCGGTCTGCCGCACGATCCAGGCCGGTGTGCGCCAGGCGCCCCAGGGTTCGGCGGTGCGGGCGAGGTCGGGGGTGTTTTCCAGCGCGCCCTGCGCATAACTCAGGAGGCCGTAGCGCCGCGGCGTGGACGGCTGGCGCGGGCCGTCGTCGAAGGTCTCGAAGGTGGTCACGTCCTCCAGCGCCGCCGGCAGCAGGTCGCGCGCGACGAGGTGGTGGCCGCCGTCATGGCCCTCGCCCGTCTTGAAATGCAGCACGGGGCGCAGCTCGAAACCCGTCAGGCCGCTGGCGCGCAGCGCCTGCGCGAGGTCGCCGCCCAGGACGTATTCGCCGGTCCATTCGTCGACGTGGCTCAGGCTGCGGCCGGCGACCGTCTTGCTCAGGAAGATGCGCTGCGGCAGCCGCACCGCCCACCGGCTCGCCGTGGGATGCAGTGGCTCCTGGTGGTAGGCGGCCATGGTGGCCTTGGAGTCGCCGCGCGTCTGGCCGATGGTGCTGCGGCACACGGCCTCGAAATGGCTGCAGGCCGCGAGCTCGGAGGCGCTGCACTGCACGTCGCGCAGGAAGCTCACGGGCTCGCCATCCGCGAGCGCCAGCAGCCGCGGCAGCACGGGGCCGGCGGCGTCGAAGAAGCGGGGAAACAGGAAACCGACGGCGGCGTGCGCCTTGGCTCCCAGCGCCTTGGCCAGGGCCTCGTCGGCACCCAGGCGGCGCGCGAGTCCGGGACTGCAGGGACGCAGCGCGATCATGATCTTCATGGGGCGTGATGGTAGCCAATCGCACGCGGTCCCCGGCTGCCCCCGTGCGACACTGCGCGGCCCATGTCCGCCGCCCTGCCGCCCCCGCGCCCGCTGGCCATCGCCCTGGCCGGCCTCGTCTCCCTCGCCGTGGCGATGGGCATCGGCCGCTTCGCGTTCACGCCCTTGCTGCCGATGATGCTGTCCGAGCGCTCGGTCACGCTGCAGGGCGCCAGCCTGCTGGCCAGCGCGAACTACTTCGGCTACCTGCTGGGCGCGCTCGCCTGCACGTTCCAGCCCTGGATCTGGCGCCGCCTCGGCGCCGCACCGGGCGTCAACGGGCCCCTGCTCGTACGGGGCGGGCTGGCCGCCACGGCGCTGCTCACGCTGGGCATGGCCTTGCACGTGCCGGCCGCGTGGCCGGCGCTGCGCTTCGCCGCGGGCGTGGCCAGCGCGGTCGTGTTCCTCTACACCTCGGGCTGGTGCCTGGAACAGCTCGCACGGCACGGCGTGCCGGAAATGGGCGCCCTGATCTTCGTCGGCCCCGGCGGCGGCATCGTCGCCAGCGGACTGGCGGCCAGCGCGCTCGTGGCGATCGGCTCGCCGGCGGCGGTGGGCTGGGCGACCTTCGGCGTCCTCGCGGCCTTGCTGACGGCAACCGTGTGGGCCGTGTTCGACCGGCGTCGCGGCACGCCCGCACCCACGCTCGCCGCGCAGGCGTCGGGCAGCACAGTGGCCGATGCGACGGTCGGCACCGGCTACATGGGCGTGCTGACGCTGGCTTACGGCCTGGCCGGCATCGGCTACATCGTGACGGCCACCTTCCTGCCGGTGATCGCACGCCAGGCGCTGCCCGGCTCACCCTGGCTGGACCTCTTCTGGCCCTTGTTCGGCGTGGGCGTGATGCTGGGCGCCATCGGCGCGTCGCGGCTGCCGGCGCGCGGCGACCTGCGCCTGCGGCTTGCCGGCTGCTATGCGATCCAGGCGGCCGGCGTGGCCGCCAGCCTGGTGAGTCCCACGCTCGCGGGTTTCGCGCTCGGCAGCCTGCTGCTCGGGCTGCCCTTCACCGCGATCACCTTCTTTGCGATGCAGGAAGTGCGCCGCGTGCGGCCGCAGCACGCCACGAGCTACATGGGCCTGCTCACCGCCATGTACGGCGTGGGCCAGATCGCGGGGCCGCCGCTGGCCGCCTGGCTGGTGGCGCGCAATGCGAGCGCGGCGCAGGGCTTCGCGGTTTCGCTGTGGATCGCCTGCGGCCTGCTGGTGCTCGGGGCGCTGCTCTACGTCGCGCTGGCGCGCAAGGCCTAGCGCTTCGCGGCGCTGGGCCCGTGCGCCCGTCAACGCTGGGCAAGCTGCGGCGCCGGCTGCGCCCGCGCGAGCGCGGGGTAGGGATTCACCGCCTCGCCCTGCCACCACTTGGGCGGATCGCCGAGGCGGAACACGGAGAAATGCAGGTGCGGCGTGCCGGGATCCGCATTGCCGGTGACGCCGACGTAGCCGATGACCTCGCCGCGGCGGACCTCCTGCCCTTCGTGCACGCCCTCCGCATAGCGTTGCAGGTGCGCGTAGTAGTAGGCCAGCTTGCCCTCGCGGTCGTACTGGTAGATGGTCAGCCCGCCGGGCTTGCTCGTGAACAGCTTTGTGATGCGGCCGTCGTCGACCGCCACCACCGGCGTGCCCGCGGGCGCGAGGATGTCGATGGCCTCGTGCTTGCGCGAGCCGCGGCTCTGCTCGAAGTTGTCGGACAGGCGGCCCGGCGCGATGCCCGCGACCGGGACGAGCAGGGACCGCTGCGCGAGCAGCTGCGCGCCCTGGGCGTCTCCCGGGTCGCGCACCGCCGGCAGCGACTGGGCGGCGGCGTTCGGCGGCGGCACCACGGGCGCGGGCTCAGCCGCCGCGGGTGCCTCGGCCGTCGTTGGCGCCGCTCCCGTGGCCTCCGCCGCTGCCGGTGCGGAGACCGTCGGGGCGGGCGCGGGCGCGGTCGCCACCGCGCCGGGCGCTTGCGGCTTCAGCACGGTGTTGTCCGGCAGGCTGGGACCCGGCGGCTCGACGCGCGTTACCACGGGCTCCCGGCCGCAGCCGGCCAGCACCGCCGCCGCGGCGCAGGCTACGAGCAGGACTTTGCAGCGCATGGCCGTCAGGACCTCCCCCGTCCGGCCGTGGCTGCCTTGCCGTCGGCCTTGGCGTTCGACTCGGCCGCGCCGGAGTCGCTGGCGCTGGCGCCCTGGTTGCGGGGCTGCACCGGGTTTTCGTCCAGGAAGCGCGCGAGTTCGGTGGGCGCCGCTGCGCCATCGGCCGCAGCCGTCGCACCCGGCATTCCCGGGGCCGGCGCGGGAGCTGCGGAGGCCCCCAGCTCGGTGCTGTTCGTCGTCGGTGTCGCCGGCGCGGTCTCCGTTGTTCCGGAAGCGGCGCCAGCCACGGTACTGCCGCTGTCCGCGGCTGCCGGGGCTGGCGCAGCGGCGGTGGCGCCCGGTGCGCTGTCCGCGGGCGTGGCGGCCACGGTGCCGGCCGGCGCCGCGGCTTGCGGCTGCGGGGACGCGGGGGCCGTCTGGCTCGTCGACTGGCCATCGGCGGCGGGCTTGTCGTGCACGGCCACGTCGCAGGCCTGCAGGGCCAGCGCCGAGGCGGCGGCCAGAAGGGTCAGGCTCCAGTTCTTCATGCTTGCACCTCCACGTTGATGCCCTTGTCGGCGACCGTCGACAGGCGCACGACGTCCCAGTTGGTCAGCCGCACGCAGCCGCTGCTTTCCGCGCGCGACATCTGCGAGGGTTCGGCCGTACCGTGGATGCCCAGGTGTTCCTTGCTCAGGGCGAGCCACATCACGCCCACGGGACTGTTCGGCCCGGGCGGCAGCTTGACCTTCTTGTCGCTCTTGGGATGGCGCAGCAGCGCCGGGTTGTAGCTGTAGTCCGGGTTGGGTGCGCGCGCCGCGATCTGCAGCGTGCCCTCGGGCAGGGGAAACTCCTTGCCGCCGATGGTGACGGGGAACGCTCCCATCACGCGGCCGTCGGCGCCCAGCAGGTAGAGCATCTGGTCGGACTTGTCGATGCGCAGCGAAGCCGCCTTGGACATGGCGGCCGCGCGGCCGACGTCCGGCACCACGATGGCCTGGCCCGCCTGCATGTTGCGCCCCTTGTTCAGGGCGGCGAACAGTTTCGGGCTCATGTGGAAGCGCTCGCTGATCGCTTCGTCCATCGCCTCGTATCCCAGCGTGGGCAGCAGCGACTGCGTCTCGGGATCATCCTTGGGAATGGTCACGAACGGGCCGGCGACGTCCTTGTCGGTCAGCACGTAGGTGGCGAACGCGGGCGCCTGCTGGCCTAGCGCCTGCCAGGTCGCGGCATCCACGACGCCGGTGACCGGCAATCCCCGCGACTCCTGGAAGGCATGCAGGGCTTTCTTCATGTTGCTGCCGAAGCTGCCGTCGATCTCGCCCACCGAGAACCACGCGCGATCCAGCATCACTTGCGCGCGGATGACCGCCGGCCCCTTGGCACCCTGCTTGAGGTCGGGGGTCGAGGTGTCCGCGTTCAGTTGCTGGACATGCTGGGCGGCGTCGGCCGGGAAGTTCGCAGGAACCGGCGTCGCACTCTCAGCGGTCTTGTCTGCGGTCGCGGCCGCCTTGTGCGCGGTCTTGGCGAGCACGGCCTGGGGTACCGCGACGGCCAGCGGCAGCACCAGGGCGAGCGCGCGCAGGATCGAGTTGTGTTGGGGCATGGGCAGACTCCATCTTGGAATGCCCTACCGTAGCGCTGCGCCGGCGTGCTTCGTGTAGTCGCCTCGCCATGGCGGCAGTCGGCCTGCGCTGGCCTGGGACCAAGCTCAGCCGCCCTGCGGCTCCTTCGCGACGTCCTGCAGGAAGTCGCTGCCATGCAGTTCGCTGCGCACGCCGGCCGCATGGAGCCAGCGGGGATAGACCTCGCGGAAGTCCGCGACGATACGCGCGAGCGGCATCTCCACGTAGCTGCCGCGGTCCTGCAGGTACTCCATGTGCCGCTGGCCGGTCTTGTCGAACGGATGGTAGATGGAGTCGTGCTGGCCGTCGAAATCCAGCGGATGCAGGCCGAAGCGGTCGCAGAGTTCGACGTTGAAGGCCGGCGTGGCCTTGCGCCAGCCGCCTTCCAGCCACAGCTCGGTGTAGCCGTGCCAGATGAAGACGTCCGTCTGCATCGTCTCGCGCATGCGCTGGGTCGAGAGGTGGTTGCGCACGTCGGCGAAGCCCAGGCGCGCGGGAATGCCCGCCGCGCGCGCGGCCGCGGCCAGCAGCGCCGCCTTGGTCACGCACCAGCCGTAGCCGAGCGAGAGCACGGAGCTCGCGCACATGCCCTGCGGGCCGAGGTCCAGCCGGTACGGGTCGTAGCGGAAGCGGTCCCGCACGGCGTAATAGAGCGCCACCGCCTGCTCGCGCGGCGTGGCGCCTTGTCCGTGTTCCTGCGCGAAGGCGCGCACGGCGGGATGGTCGCTGTCCACGAGCGGCGTGGAAACGAGGCACTGTTCGGGAGACGGGGACTGCATGGACTGCCTTCAGGTGAAACGCACGGACAAGGGGGCGAGCGGCGCGCCGAAGTCCGCACGCCAGTGTTCGCCGCGCTGCACCGGCCAGGCATCCGTCCAGGTGCCGGTGGTGACGACGTCGCCGGGCTGCAGGTCCGTCGCGCCGGGGCAATCCCGCAGCGCCGCCAGGAAATGCGCCAGCGCGTGCAACGGGCCATCGAGGACGTTGGCGCCCACGCCTTCGTCCACCGGCTGGCCGTCGCGCGTGAGGCGGATGCGTGCGGCGGCGAGTTGCGCCTCCAGTGCCGCGGCGTCGGTGGCTTGCACGGCGATGCGGCGGCCGACCAGCAGGCGTGCGTGCAGCCCGCTGTCGGCGACCGTGTCCGCGGCGGAGAATTTCCAGTCCGGCATGTGCGACTGCACGATCTCGAAGCCCGGTGCCATCCACTCGATGCAGGCCGGCAACTGGTCCAGCGTGGCGCGCGCCGGCGGGGTCGCCTTCAAGCCGAAGACGCACTCCGGCTCGATGCGCGGCTGGCAGGTGCCGGCCAGCGAGAGCTCGCCCTCGCCTTCGCAGAACGCGAGCGTCGTGTTCCAGACCGTGCCCCAGATCGGCGCGAACACGCCGTAACGCTCCCAGATCGTGCGATTGGTGAACCCGATCTTGTACCCGCGCGGCTGCTCGCCGCGCCGCATGCGCAGCTGCCGCACGCTCAACGCGCGCTCGTAGGCCTCCCCGACCGAGAGGCCGCAGCCGGCCGGCCAGGGCGTGGCCTGGTCGATGTGTCGCAGCAGGAGTTCCGGTGTCATGGGGGTGCAGCTTAGCGCGGATGCGATGGGGGGCTCGGGCGGCGCCCAGGGTTCCGTCATCCCCGCGCAGGTGGGGACCCAGGGCTTGCTGTTATCGAGCGCTGGCCCCAGGGGCGAGATGGAGCGCTGCGCCCAGGGGCGAGGGCCCGGGTACCCGCTCTCCGGTCAGCTCGCGATGCAGTGCCTGTGGCTTGCCACCGCCTTGGCTCGGAAGACGGCCAGTGGCTGATTGCCCGCCCCAGGGGTCGCGAATGATCCCTGCGATCGGATACCCGAACCCTCACCCCCTCATCGCCGCGCTTGATCGAGGACGCCTGATCGCGCGCCGCGCCCATGACCGGGAACTTCCCAATGCGCCACTGTCCACGAGGGGTCGGCGGTTTGGGTACCCGATCGCAGGGATCATTCGCGGCCCCTGAGGCGCTCGTGTGGCGCTTGCCGGATTCCGAGCAACTGGCCGTGGGTTCTCAACGGCGGCTTCATCGCGAGCTGACCGGAGAGCGGGTGCCCGGACCGACGGCCCTTGGCGCAGCGCTGGTGAGCAAGCTCCTGAACGCTCCGGGTCCCGCCTCCCCTTCTCCCGGCGTTCTGGCGTAGCCGAGTTACCCCTGATCGAACGCTGCGCCCAGGGGCGAGGGCCCGGGTACCCGCTCTCCGGTCAGCTCGCGATGAAGTGCCTGTGGCTTGCCACGGCCTCGGCTCGGAACACGGCCAGTGGCTGATGGTGAGCCCCAGGGGCCGCGAATGATCCCTGCGATCGGATACCCGAACCCTCACCCCCTCATCGCCGCGGTTGATCGAGGACGCCTGATCGCGCGCCGTGCCCAGGACCGGGAACTTCCCGATGCTCCACTGTCCACGAGGGTCGGCGGTTCGGGTAGCCTGATCCCGCGCCGCGCCCATGCCCGGGAACTTCCCAATGTTCCACTGTCCTCGAGGGGTCGGCGGTTTGGGTACCCGATCGCAGGGATCATTCGCGGCCCCTGAGGCGCTCGTGTGGCGCTTGCCGGATTCCGAGCAACTGGCTTTGGGTTCTCAACGGCTGCTTCATCGCGAGCTGACCGGAGAGCGGGTGCCCGGACCGACGGCCCTTGGCGCGGTCGGCTCGAGACGCAATTCATGCAGCGCTTGGTGGAGCGCCCCGTGGATCCCGGGTCCAGCCCGGATGATCCCTCTCACGGCTTCGTCAGCGCCGCCTTCCGGTCCGCCTGCACGCGCTGCGCCGAGGGGCGCTCGCCGATGAACTTCATGTAGGGCTTGTAGTCGACGCCGTTGGCCAGCAGCAGGTCTTCGTCGTACACCGCCTTGGTCGCCAGCCCCACCAAGGGCAGGTCGACGAAGGCGCTGCAGTCGGCCATGGTGAAGGTCTCGCCCGCGGCATACGGCGCCATCTTCAGCAGGCGCTTGACGCCACCGATCTTCTGCTCGATCTCGCGCCGGATGCGCGCCAGGTTGCTTTCGGACAGCGGCGGGGCGCCGAAGAAGGCCACGCCATAGAGCTGCCGCGCCGCCATCTCCAGGTGCCAGTCCAGGAAGGTCACCAGCTCGCGTACCTTCGCCGCGGCGAACGGATCCCGCGGCAGCAACGGCGGCTGCGGGTGCACGCTTTCCAGGTACTCCAGGATCACCTGGCTTTCGCACACGCAGCCCGCGTCCGTGGTGAGGAAGGGGATCTTGCCCAGCGGCGACAAGGCGTACAGCGCGTCGTCCTTGTTGCGGAAGTCGATCACCTTCTCCTCGAAGGCCAGGCCCTTCTCCAGCAGCGCGAGCTTGGCCTTGTTGTGGTAGTTGCTGATGGGGGAGCCGTGCAGGGTCAGCATGCCGTCCTCACTCGATCCTGGCGCCGGATTCCTTGACCACCTTGGCCCACTTGAGCGTCTCGGCCTGCATCAGCGTCGCCAGCGCCTCCGGCGTGCCGGGGTTCGGGTCGAGTCCCAGCTTGGCGAGCTTCTCCTTCACGTCCGGCATGGCCATCACCTTCAGCGTCTCGGCGTTGATGCGCATCTGCACGTCGCGCGGGATGCCCGGGCCGCCCAGCAGCGCGAACCAGGAGGTCGCCTCGAAGCCGGGGAGGCCCGATTCCGCGATGGTCGGGATGTCGGGTGCCGCCGGCGAACGCTTCGCACTGGTGACCGCGATGGCCTTGAGCTTGCCTTCCTGCACCAGGGGCAGCGCCGAGGGCATGTTGTCGAAAATCATCTGGATGCGCCCGCCCAGCAGGTCCGGGATCGCTTCGGCCCGGCCCTTGTACGGGATGTGCTGCATCTTCACGCCGGCCATGGTGTTGAACAGCTCGCCGGACAGGTGGATGGACGTGCCACTGCCCGAGGAGCCGAAGAACAGCTTGTCCTTCTTCGCCAGCTCGATCAGTTCCTTGACGTTGTTGGCCGGCACGCTCTTGTTCACCACCAGCAGGTTGGGCGTGGAGGCGAGGAAGCTGATCGGCGTGAAGTCCTTGATGTTGTCGTAAGGCATCTTCGCGTACAGCGAAGGATTGATGGCGTGCGTGCCCACGGTGCCGACCACCAGGGTGTAGCCGTCGCCGGGCGCCTTGGCGACGATGTCCGCGCCGAGGTTGCCACCGGCCCCCGGCTTGTTCTCCACCACGACCGACTGGCCCAGGCCGCTCCATTTCTCGGCCAGCACGCGCGCCAGCGTGTCGGGCGCACCCCCCGGCGGGAAGGTGACGATGATGCGCACCGGCTTGGCCGGCCAGGCGGCCTGCGCCAGCGCGGCGACCGGAGCCAGCGCGGCGGCGAACAGCAGGGCGGGCACGCCCGCGAGCAGGCGGACGCGGGAACGGGACATGGAGGTTCTCCTGGGACGGGGTTGCATGCAAACATTCTCCGGCGCGGACGAGGAGGCGCCGCTAAGGGTTTCCGCCCCTGTCCGTCGCCAACTCGACAGCCCGTGCCGCTATGCTTGGCGCCATGCAAGCCCCCACCCTGCCGGCGCCCGAGGAAATCGCGCTGCTCGAACCCTTCGAGCGCATCGGGCTGGACCGCATCGCGCTGGTGGCCACGCAGAAGGAGGCGGAACTGGCCGCCGACGCGCTGGTGCTCGCGCCCGTGTGGGGCTTCGACACCGAGTCGCGCCCTACCTTCGAGGCGGGCGTGCCCTCCGAAGGGCCGCACATCGTGCAGCTGGCGACGCACGAGGCGGTGTTCATCTTCCAGCTGCACGAGGCCGGCTGCCGCGCCATCGCCGGGGACTTGCTGGCGCGCACGGGCATCGTCAAGGCCGGTTTCGGCCTGCACGACGACAAGCGCCGCATCACCAGCAAGCTCGGGGTCGAGCCGCAGGACGTGCTGGACCTCGACACGGTGTTCCGGCAGAGCGGCTATCGCCGGCAGATGGGGATCAAGGCGGCCGTGGCGGTGCTGTTCGGAAAGCGCTACCTGAAGTCCAAGCGCGCGGCGACTTCCAACTGGGCGCAGCGGCGACTGTCCGAGTCGCAACTGCTGTATGCGGCGAACGACGCATGGGCCGCGCTGCGGGTCTACGAAGCGCTGGGATTGGGAACCGCTGCGTCGCCGGCACCTGGCTGAGCCAGGCGCCCTGCCCCTAGGGCCAATAGCCGAGGCGCGGCGCAGGGGCCACGCTGCGCTCCGGACCCAAGGAGTGGACATGGCCAAGGCGTTCTTCCTCGTCGCATTGCTCGCGCTCGCGGGTTGCGCCGCCCCTGCGGGCTACGTGGCCCAGCCGGACCCGTGCAGCGCGGGCGAGGCGACGATGGACTGCCAGGCCTACCGCTACCGCAACATGCCTTGAACTCGGGTGGCCCCGCCCCCCGCGCAGATGGCTCGGCAGGGCGCGCAAGTGCGAAAAAATCGCGGGATGAGGCGTTCCGGCGTACGACCATTGAACTTGTGCGCGTAGGCATCCTCCTACCGCGTTCATGTCTTTCTGCTGGAGAGCCATCCGCATGTTGAAGTCCGGTACCGCCGCGCTGCTCGTTCTCGCGGCCGTCTTCCCGTCCATCTCCCGTGCCGACGCCTTCGACAAGGGCATGGACACGATGTGGGAAGTGCTGTGGCACCAGAGCGGCACCGCCACGCGCGTCGTGCGCTGGGACCAGGACCTGAAGGTGCGCGTCTTCGGCGCCGATGCGGCTGGCCACAAGGCCCACACGCTGCGGGCGCTACGCGACGTGGCGGCCGAGGCCGGCCTGAAAGTCATCGACGTGAGCGACGATGCCGATGCGGCGCGCGAGGCGAACGTGAGCGTGGAGATCGTCCCGGACAGCCAGCTCAGCGAAGCCCAGCCTTGCGAGACGCGGCTGCACTACGCGACCGAGACCCGCATCGACTCGGTGACCATGCAGATGCGCGCCAGCGAGGAATGGCGCTGCGCCTACCACGAGTCCATGCACGTCATGGGCGTGCGCGGGCATCCCGAAGGGGCCACCGTGCTGAGCTACTTCGCGACCAAGGTCGAAGGCCTGCAGCCCCTGGACAAGGCGATGCTGCGCGCCTGGTATTCGCCGCGTGCGCGTGGCGGCATGACGCCGTTCGAGATGCTGCCCATCCTGGCCGACGAGCTGGTCGCCATCCTCCCGGACAAGGCGCGGGCCCAACAGTCGCGTGACCGCTACCTCGTGCGCACGGTGCAGGAGATGCAGTCCTTCGCCCAGGGCCAGGCGGACGTGCCGATGATCGTGAAGAAGTGCGGCAAGTCCACGGAGCAAGGCATCCGCTACGGCCGCATGGAGATGAGCTACTTCCTGGGCGTGGCCTACCTGCAGGGCGCTTCCGTCGCCAGGGACGAGGCCCAGGCCGTGAACTGGCTGCAGCGCGCCGCCAGCCTCGGCAGCCGCTCCGCGCTCGCGCAACTGGGCGCGGCAGGCAACACGCTGGCCGGGAGCGGGAAAAGCTAGGCGGCCCGCCGCTCCCCGGCGAGTTCGTCCGGGAACCCGCTCACTGGATCATCCGCATCAGTCTTCCGAGCAGGTCGTTCACGATCTCCTGCACCGGGTCGGCCTGCTCGCGCGGCTTCGGCCGCGGCCGCGGGATGTCGAACTCCACCCGCCCGTCCACCGCCCGCGTGCGCAGGGCCTGCGCGAAGAATTCGCCCACGATCGGCAGCGCGCTGCGGGCGCCCTGCCCCCAGCTGTCGCCCATGGTGACGCGGCTGTCGTTGAAGCCGACCCAGGCGCCCGCGACCAGCTGCGGGTGCATCAGGATGAACCAGCCGTCGGTGTTATCCTGCGTGGTGCCGGTCTTGCCGGCCACGTCGGCCTGGATGCCGTAGCGCGTGCGGATGGCCGTGCCCGTGCCTTCGTCGACCACGCCGCGCATCACGTCCACCAGTTGCAGCGCCTGCGACCTGGGCATCACCTCCATGCCCTTGGGCCGCGTCAGCAGCGCGAGCGTGTGCCCCTCGCGGTTGTCCACGCGGGAGACGATCTGCGGCTCGCCCAGGTAGCGGCCGCTGTTGGCCAGCGTGCCGTAGGCGGTGAGCATCTCGCGCAGCGTCACCGGGCTGGTCCCCAGGGCCAGGGAGGGCACGAGCTCCAGCTTGCTGCTGCGCACGCCGAGGTTGAAGGCGAACTCGCCCACCTTTTGCGGCCCGACCCGCTCCATCACCTGGGCGGTGATGGTGTTGCGCGACTGCGCGAGGCCTTCGCGCAGCGTCATCGGCTGGCCGGTGGGCGGCGTCGCGTCGCGCGGCGTCCAGGGCGCTCCGCCCCGGTCGTGGTAGGTCACGACCTGGTCGATGAAGGTGTCCTGCGGCGACAGCCCGTGGGCGAAGGCCGCGCCGTAGACGAAGGGCTTGAAGGTGGAACCGGGTTGCCGCCGTGCCTGGTTGACGTGGTCGAACTGGTCCTGCGTGAAGTCCGCGCTGCCGACCCAGGCCTTCACCTCGTTGCTGCGCGGGTCCAGCGCCAGGAAGCCAGCCTGCAGCAGCTGGCGCTCGTCGCCCTTGTGGCGGGCGCGGTCGGCCAGGTCCTGCAGCTGGCGTAGCTGCCGCGTGACCGCCGCATTGGCCGCCTTCTGCAGGCGCGAGTCGATGCTGGTGCGCACGACCAGGCCGTCGGCGTAGATGTCGTAGTCCTCGCGGTCGGCCCAGGCGATCAGCCACTTCTTGATCTGCTGCGCGGCGTGGGCCGCGATGCCCACCTGCTGGTCCTGGCGCTCGAAGTCGACGCGCAGCGGCCGCGCGGCGAGCTGCTCGGCGCGCTTGGGGTCCAGCTTGCCGTACTTCGCCATCTGCGCCAGCACGGTGTTGCGGCGCTCGCGCGCGCGCTCCGGGTTGAGCACGGGGTTGTAGTAGGCGGTGCCCTTGAGCATGCCGATCAGCGTGGCGCTCTCCAGCACGTCGAGCTTGTCGGCGGACTTGTCGAAATAGGTCCGGGCGGCCATCTCGATGCCGAAGGCGTTGTACAGGAAGGGAACCGTGTTGAGGTAGGTCTCCAGGATCTCGTCCTTGGAGTAGATGCTCTCGATCTTGAGCGCGGTGATCGCTTCCTTGGCCTTGCGCGTGAGCGACAGCGAACGGCCGATCTCCTCGGGGTACAGGTTGCGCGCGAGCTGCTGCGTGATGGTGGAGCCGCCCTCGCGGCGGCCGCGCAAGGTGTTCAGCACCGCGGCGCCCGTGCGGCGCAGGTCGATGCCATGGTGCTCGTAGAAGCGGCGGTCCTCGGTGGCGATCAGCGCATCGACGACCGGCCTGGAGATCTTCTTCAGCGGCACCCACTCGCGGTTGATCCGCTTGAACTCCGCC
Source organism: Ramlibacter sp. G4-7 (assembly GCF_057784995.1). Taxonomy (NCBI): domain Bacteria; kingdom Pseudomonadati; phylum Pseudomonadota; class Betaproteobacteria; order Burkholderiales; family Comamonadaceae; genus Ramlibacter; species Ramlibacter sp. G4-7. Next base: position 44,607 of record NZ_JBYNTT010000020.1, on the reverse strand, counting down.
AGCACGATGCCGTCGGAGGACATCACCACGCTGGGCACCTCCGACTTGGCCTTGCGCAGGTCCGCGGTGCTGGGCGTGAAGGGGATGAGGACGAGGAGGTAGACGAGAAGCAGGGCCGGCGGGAGCAACGCGGTACGCACCGGATGGCGCCGCACGAGGTCGCGGGCGCTCAGCAAGTGGTCGACGGCCCAGACTCGGGCCCGGGCAAGGGCCGGGGTCATGCGCAGGAATCTAGTAGTGCTTTAGGCTGAGCCATGTAGGACTTCGTCGCGAGCCGGCGGTTCAGCTCCTGACGTAAAGCCTTGTGAGGCCTTGTGACTAACCACCGGCGCGCCTGGACTTGAAGCCCCGCTGCTGCAGCAGGGCCATCACCTTCTCCACGTGGTCCCCCTGGACCTCGATCGTGCCGTCCTTGACGGTGCCGCCGCTGCCGCACGCCGCCTTGAGGTCCTGCGCCAGTTTCACCAGGGCCGCGGCATCGACCGGGACGCCGCGCACCACGGTGACCGCTTTGCCGCCCCGGCCCTTGGTCTCGCGCAGCACCCGCGCGATGCCGTCGCCGGCGGGCGCCGCCGTCGCCTGGCGGCAGGTGCATTGCGCCACGGGCCGGCGGCACGCGGGGCACATGCGGCCGCTGTCGGTGGAATAGACGAGGCCGCCTCCCGTGTTGCGCATCCCTGCATTTTACGGAAGGACGCGGCAGCCTCGCTGCGAGCTCACTCCTGCGCGCTGCGCGAGGCGATCGCCCATTCGAGGAGCACGAAGCCGGCGGCGATCAGCACAGCCCACAGGGCGACCGAGGGCGCGAAGAGGTCCTGGGCATAGGCATCCGAGGCGCGCGTGTACGCCTTGAGCGCAACCCTGATGCCCTGTGCCCATTCCTCGTGAAGGATGTCCATGCTGTCCTCGCTGCCGGCGTGCGGCCGTCCCCGCCTGTGCAAGCAAACTTAGCACCAGCCACCCCCAACTGCCTCGCCCTTTCGGGGGGCCTAGGCAAAATGCTCAATCCAGCGGCGGCGTGCTCTGCGGTGGCTTGCGCGCATGCGTCGCCTGCTCGAACGCGTACGCCAGCGACAGCAAGCGCGGCTCGCTGTAGTCGAGCGCGAGCAGTTCCGCGCCCACGGGAACGCCGATGGGCGCGCTGGCGGTCGGCGCGGAGAAGCCGGCGGGGAAGGTGACGGCGGGGAAGCCGGTGCCATGCGAGAGCACGCCGTTGCGCTCCGGCTGGTCCGGCTGGCCGGTGGCGGCCACCAGCACGCGCTGCAGGGGGTAGAGGATGGCATCGAGCTTCAGCTCGGCGAGTTTCGCCGCGACCAGCACGCGCAGCTTGTCGCGGTTGAGCATGCGCTCGCGGTACGTGGCGTTCGCCAGGCCGTCCTCGATGGCGATCTCGGCTTCCATGGTCTTCTGGATGTCGGGCGACGCGGTGCGGCTGTCCACGAGCTGGCGGAAGCTGCCCACGGGCTGGTTGGGCCCCAGCTCGGCGAAATACTGGTCGAAGGCCGCGCGTGCCTCCCAGCGATCGGCGCCGACGTTGGCGGCCAGCGCGTCGAATCCGGGCAGCGTGAAGCGCACCACCGTGGCGCCTTGCGCTTCCATGGTGCGCATCGCCTGTTCCATCACGCGGTTCACCTCCGCGTGCCGCGGCTCGCTGCCGTACAGGTTGCCCAGCACGCCGATGCGAGCACCGCGCAGCGCCCGCGCATCGAGTGCCGCCGCGTAGCCGGCCGGCACCTTGCCCACGCCGAGCGCGGTGACGGGGTCGCGCGGATCGAAGCCGGCCATGACCTCGAGCAGGCGCGCGGCGTCCTTGACCGTGCGTGCGATCGGGCCGACCTCGTCCTGCGTGAAGCTGTTGGGCATCACGCCGGCGCGGCTCACGAAGCCGCGCGTGGGCCGCACGCCCACCAGCGCGTTGGCCGAAGCGGGCGAGCGGATCGACTGGCCGGTATCGCTGCCCGTGCCCAGCACCGCGAAATTCGCGGCGACCGCGGCCGCCGTGCCGCCGCTGGAACCCCCTGGCGTGCGCGTGAGGTCGTAGGGGTTGCGCACCTGCCCGCCCAGGCTGCTGATGGAGACGCCGCCGCGCGCGAACTCCTGCAGGTTGGCCTTCGCGAGGATCAGCGCGCCCGCCGCGCGCATGCGCTCCACGGTGAAGGCGTCGCTGGCGGGCCGCGAGTTGCGCATGGCCACGTTGCCGCCCGTGGTCGGCATGTCCCGGGTGTTGAAGTTGTCCTTCAGGACGACGGGGATGCCATGCAGCGGGCCCACCTGCCCGCGCCTGGCCTTGTATTCCGCGTCCAGGCGCGCGGCTTCCTCCAGCGCCTTCGGGTTCACCGTGATCAGCGCGTTCAGCGCGGGGCCCTGCCGATCGTAGGCCTCGATGCGCGCGAGGTAGGCCTTCACCAGTTGCACCGTGGTGAGCGTGCCGGCGCGGTACGCGGCGTGGATGCTGGCGATGGTGGCCTCTTCGAGCACGAAGGGCCGGGCGGCGTGGACGGTCATCGGAAACGAAAGGAGCAGTGCCGAGACGGCATGCAGCGAGAAGTGGCGTCGGTTCATTATGTTGCGGATGGGGTGCAGCCGCCGCGAGATGCGCGGCTGCGACGCTCCCGATGCAGCTTGCATGCCAGCACCGCGCGGCAAACCAGTGCAGAGCCAGGCGCGGCAGCGGTACGCAATCCGGCAGATGGCGCAGGCGCCGCGCTGGCATATGCTGGGTGCAGCAGCTTTCCCCGGAGGCGGCCATGAGCGATGTCCTGAGTGCGACCCTGCCGTGCAGCGATTGCAGCGAGCACAGGCTGGACCTGGAAGGCACCGGCCACCACGTGCTCGAATGCCGCGAGGACCCCAGCCTGCCTAGCTATTGCGTGCTGCGCTATACGCGGGCCACTGCAACGCGCGGCGCCGCTGGGCCGACCACGGGCGCGACGCTGCCGACGATGGCCGCAGCCCAGGCGCAGGCAGCCAAGGCGATCATCAACCTCTTCGAGACCGGCACCGTGCGCGGCGCGTACGGCCAGGTGACGCTGTTGCCGGGCGACACCGGCCGCCTCAGCTACGGGCGCTCGCAGGCGAGCCTGGGTTCGGGCAACCTGCACCTGATGGTGGAACGTTACTGCGGCGCGGACGGCGCGCGCTTCGCGGATCGCCTGCGTGCCTGGCTGCCGGCGCTCGAGCGGCGCAGCACCGCCGCCGACACGGACCTGCGGCTGCACAACCTGCTGCGCGCGTGTGCCGACGACCCCGTCATGCGCGACGTGCAGGACGCCTTCTTCGACGAGACGTACTGGGCCCCGGCGGTGCGCGCGGCCACGCGCCTGGGGATCCACTCCCCGCTGGGCGTGGCAGTCGTCTACGACAGCTGGGTGCACGGCTCCTGGGGCCTGCTGCGCGATCGCACGCAGGCTGGCGGCGCGCTGCAGCCCGGCGGTGAGCACGAATGGATCCGCCGCTATGTGCGCACGCGGCGCGAGTGGCTGGCGACGCATCCGAATGCGCTGCTGCGCCAGACCGTGTACCGCATGGACGCCTTCCAGCGCCTGATCGCGCTGGACGCCTGGCAACTGCCGCTGCCGCTGGTGGTGCGCGACGCCGAGATTTCGCTGGCGACCCTGTCGGCCCTGCCCCCTGGCTGCTACGACGGTCCGCCGCCCGGCACCCGCGACCTGGCCGTGCGCACGCCACTGCAGCGCGGGCTGGATGTGCGGCTGGTGCAGCTCGCCCTGTCGGACCAGGGCTGCGACGTGCGCGCCGACGGGATCTTCGGCAACGGCACCGCGCGTTTCATCCGCGTGTTCCAGAAGACGAGCGCCCTGCCGGAGACGGGCGTGGCGGACGTGTCGCTGATCCGCAGGTTGATGACGATGGAGGGGTGAGAGGGGCGTGCGGCGGTGGGGTCCACTGCGGTTCACCTTCCGCGGCTGCGCCGCGGACCCCACCGCCCCCGACGCCCCTAAGGCAAGTTCTCCCGGAAGATCACCTGGCTCCGCACCTGCTCGACGCCGATGTTCGGCTCCCGGCCATCGCGCAGGTTGGCGAAGATGCGCACGCAGTTCATCACCGCGCCTTGCGGGTTCTGCGTGATCACCGCGTCCATCGTCCCGTCGATCAGCAGCGCGCGCGTGTCCGGCGTGAGGCCGTGGCCGATGAACACGGGCGCGCGCGCCAGCCGGGCTTCGCGGATCGCCCGCGCGATGCCTTCGGGCCCGCCGCCGATGTTGTAGATGCCCGCCAGGTCGCCGTGCTGCTCGAACAGCGCCCGGGCCTGCCGGTAGTTCTTCTCCGCGTCGTCCTGGCCTTCGCGCAGCCCCACGACCTGCACGTCGGGATACTGCTCCTCGAACAGGTGCAGGAAACCCGCCTCGCGCTCCTCGTGGGCGCGGTAGCTCAGCGAGCCCGCGATCATCGCGACCTTCGCGCGCTGGCCACGTGCCAGCGGCCCCATGAAGCGCGCGATCAGGTAGGCGGCCGTGCGCCCCGCCGCGCGGTTGTCCAGGCCGACATAGGACGCGCGCTGCGAATTCGACAGGTCCGAAATCAGCGTCACCGTGGGCACGCCGCGCGCCGCCAGTTCCGCCACTGCCTCGCGCACCACCGGATGCTCCAGCGCCATGAAGGCGATGCCGTCGCACTTCCTGCCCTGCCTGAGCAGTTCGCGGGCGAGCGCCTGCGGGTTGAAGCTCTCGATGTATTCGGCCTGGCAGCGCACGTTGAACGGCGCCCAGTGGTCCTGCGAGTAGCCGATCACGTCGCCCAGCATGCGCAGGAAGCGGTTGCTGCCCTCCGGGATGAGGAAGGCCAGCCGCAGCGGCTTGGGCGCGAGAGCGGTCATCGCTTTCGCGTGCGACACGTAGCCCAGGTCGGCCGCGGCCTGCATTACCCGGTGCACGGTCGCCGCGCGCACGCCGCTGCGGCCATGCAGCACGCGGTCCACCGTGGCCAGCGAGACCTCGGCGCGCAGGGCGACTTGTTCCATCCGCGGCAGGGACACCTCAAAACCCCTCAAAAAGCCGGTTTGACGGGCCGGCCCTGGGAACCTACTCTAGCGCCGTTCGGGGCCAAAAGGCAATGCGCCAGCCTCAGAAGACCTCAAAACCCGTCATCAGGAGACAAGCCATGACCCGCCCCTTCGCGCCCGCCTCGCGCCGCACCGTCCTGCGCCAGCTCGGTGCCCTGCCCGCCGCCGCCGTGGCCGCCGCCGTCCCCGGTTTCGCCCGTGCCGCGGAGTACTCCCTGAAGTACGGCAACAACCTGCCGCTGACGCACCCGCTGAACGTGCGCGCGCAGGAAGCAGCGGACCGCATCGCCAAGGAGAGCAAGGGGCGCGTCGAGGTCAAGATCTTCCCGAACAACCAGCTCGGTGGCGACACCGACATGCTGGCGCAGGTGCGCTCCGGCGGTATCGACTTCTTCACGCCCTCCGCGCTGGTGATCGCCACGCTGGTGCCGGTGGCCGCGATCAACGCCACGGGCTTCGCCTTCGGCGACTACGGCCAGGTGTGGAACGCGATGGACGGCAAGGTCGGCGCCCACGTGCGGGCCGCCATCGGCAAGATGCGCCTGCATGCCTTCGAGAAGATGTGGGACAACGGCTTCCGCCAGATGACCAGCAGCAAGGCGCCGATCACCGCCGCCAAGGACATGGACGGCCTGAAGATCCGCGTGCCGGTGAGCCCGCTGTCGGTGAGCATGTTCAAGGGCCTGGGCGCCTCGCCGGCCAGCCTGCAGTTCAGCGAGGTCTACTCCGCCCTGCAGACGAAGATCGTCGACGCGCAGGAGAACCCGCTGCCCATCATCCAGGTGGCCAAGCTGTTCGAGGTGCAGAAGCACTGCTCGCTGTCCAACCACATCTGGGACGGCTTCTGGTTCATCGCCAACGGCCGCATGTGGGAAGGCCTGCCCGCCGACCTGAAGACGGTGGTGTCCACCGCCATCAACGACGCCGGGGTGAAGCAGCGCGAGGACATCAAGAAGCTCAACGAGACGGTGCAGGCGGACCTCGCCACCAAGGGCCTGCAGTTCAACAAGACCAACCCGGACAGCTTCCGCGCCAAGCTGCGTGAAGCCGGCTTCTACGCCGAGTGGAAGGGCCGCTTCGGCGACGAGGCCTGGGGCCTGCTGGAGCAGTCGGTCGGCAAGCTGGCGTGAGCGCGGCGCGGCCATGACGCCCTCCCTCGCGCAGGAGATGCCCGCGCCCGCGCCCACCGGCGCGGCCGGCACGGCGGCGCGCCGCGTCGACGCGGTGCTGGGCGCCGCCGTGGAGACGGCCGCCGGCGCTTTGGTGCTGGTGGAGATCTTCGTGTTGCTGGCCGGGGTGATCGCGCGCTACGCCTTCCACCGGCCGCTGGTGTGGTCCGACGAGCTCGCCTCGCTGCTGTTCCTGTGGCTGTCCATGCTGGGCGCCGTGGTGGCGCTGCGGCGCGGCGAGCACATGCGCATGACGGGGCTCGTGAGCCGCGTCGGCCCGCGCACGCAGGCCCTGCTGGAAACGCTGGCACTGACCATCCCCCTTGCCTTCCTCGCGCTGGTGATCTGGCCCGCGTTCGAGTACGCCCGCGAGGAACTGCCGGTGGTCAGCCCCGCCATGGAGATCAGCAACGCTTGGCGCGCCAGTGCAATCCCGGTCGGCCTCTCGCTCATGGGCGTGATGGCGCTGCTGCGGCTGTGCCGCCAGCATCCGCCGCGGCACATCGTGGCGGCGCTGGTGCTCACGGCAGCGGCAACCGCCTTGTTCTGGCTCGCGGGCCCGACGCTGGCGCCATTGGGCAAGCTGAACCTGGTCATCTTCTTCGTCGCGCTGGTGGCTGCCTGCGTCTTCGGCGGCGTGCCAATCGCCTTCTCCTTCGCGCTGGCCACCTTCGCCTACCTCGGCCTCACCACCCGCACGCCCATGCTGGTGATGGTGGGCCGGCTGGACGAAGGCATGTCGCACCTGATCCTGCTGGCGGTGCCGCTGTTCATCTTCCTCGGCGCGCTGATCGAGATGACCGGCATGGCGCGCGCCATGATCCAGTTCCTGGCCAGCCTGCTGGGACATGTGCGCGGCGGCCTCTCGTACGTGCTGATCGGGGCCATGTACCTCGTCTCGGGCATCTCCGGCTCCAAGATCGCCGACATGGCCGCCATCGCGCCGGTGCTGTTTCCCGAGATGAAGAAGCGCGGCGCCAAGCCAGGCGACCTGGTGGCACTGCTGTCCGCGACCGGGGCCCAGACCGAGACGATTCCGCCTTCCATCGTGCTGATCACCATCGGCTCGGTGACGGGCGTGTCGATCGCGGCGCTGTTCACCGGCGGCCTGCTGCCCGCCGTCGTGGTGGGTGCCTTCCTGTGCGCCGTGGTGTGGTGGCGGTACCGTCGCGAGGACCTGTCCGGCGTGCGCCGCTACGACCGCCGGGACATCGGCCGCTTCCTGCTGGTGGCCCTGCCCGCGATCGCGCTGCCCTTCGTGATCCGCGCCGCGGTGGTGGAGGGCATTGCCACCGCCACCGAGGTGTCTACCATCGGCATCGCCTACGCGGTGATCGTCGGCATCTTCATCCACCGGCAGTTCGACCTCAGGCGCATCCCCCGCATGCTGGTGGAAACCGCATCGCTCACCGGCGCCATCATCTTCATCGTCGGCTGCGCCACGGCGATGGCCTGGGGGCTGACGCAGTCGGGCTTCTCGCAGGACCTGGCAGCCGTGATGAAGGCGATGCCCGGCGGTGCTGTCGGCTTTATGGCCGTGTCCGTGCTCGCCTTCGTCGTGCTGGGCAGCGTGCTGGAAGGGATCCCCGCCATCGTGCTGTTCGGCCCGCTGCTCTTCCCGATCGCGCGCGCGGTCGGCATCCACGAGGTGCACTACGCCATGGTGGTGATCTTCGCCATGGGTATCGGCCTGTTCGCGCCGCCCTTCGGCGTGGGCTACTACGGCGCCTGCGCCATCAGCAAGATCCATCCCGACGAGGGCCTGAAGCACATCGGCGGCTACATCCTGGCCCTGCTGGTCGGCCTGGCCGTGGTCGCGTCCGTGCCCTGGATCTCCACCGGCTTCCTGAAGTAAGAGGTTTCCTTCCCATGAGCAGATTCTTCGGCGAGATCCGCCAGGTCGCCTATCTCGTGCCCGACATCGAGGCGGCGATGGACTACTGGGCCAACGTGCTGGGCGTGGGCCCCTGGTTCTACAACCCGCGCGTGCCGATCCGCAACTACACCTACCGCGGCGAGCGCTACGAGCCGCACAACTCGGTGGCGCTGGCCAACGCGGGCGGCCTGCAGGTGGAACTGCTGCAGACGCGCAACGACGTGCCGTCCATGTACCGCGACTTCATCCGCGCCGGCCACCAGGGCGCGCAGCACTTCGCCTACTGGACCGAGAACTTCGACGCGGATCTCGCGCGCGCGGAAGCGGCGGGCTTCAAGGTCTGCATGGGCGGCGAGGTCGGCGAGAACGGCCGCTTCGTGTACTTCGAGGACCGCAGCAGCCACCCGGGCGTGCACCCCGGCACCGTGGTGGAGCTCTCGGAAGTCGCGGGCCCCAAAGGCAAGCTCTTCAAGATGATCCGCGAGGCGGCGCAGGACTGGGACGGCAAGGACCCGGTGCGGCCCTTCCCCGACCTGAGCAAGCTCTGACGATGGCCGGCGAACGCTTCCAGGCCACTTACCTGATCGAGACGCCGCTGGACCCCGCGCACGTGGCGGAGGTGCTGGCCGGCGAGCAGTCCAGCGGCACCTTCACCCGCGTGGCGGGCGAAACCGACGCCTTGCGCGAGCGCGCGCGCGCCACGGTGGAATCGGTCGAATTGCTGGACGTGGCCGACGCGCCCAGCCTGCCCAATGGCTGGATGGAACGCCGCGGCATGCTGCGCGAGCCGCAGCGCTGGCAGCGCGCCCGGCTGCGCGTGAGTTTTCCGGTCGCCAACGTGGGCGGCAACCTGCCGACGCTGGCCGCCACGGTGTCGGGCAACCTGTTCGACCTGGGCGAAGTCACCGGCCTGCGCCTCGAATCGCTGCAGCTGCCCGCGGCCTACCGCCGCCAGTTCGAGCTGCCGGTGCAGGGGATCGACGGCACGCGCCGGCTGGCGGGCGTGCAAGGCCGCCCGCTGATCGGCACCATCATCAAGCCCAACGTGGGCCTCTCAGCGGAAGAGACGGGCGAGCTCGTGGGCAAGCTGTGCGCCGCCGGCGTCGACTTCGTGAAGGACGACGAGTGCTGCGGCAACCCCGTGCATGCGCCGCTGGAGCGGCGCGTGCGCGCGGTCATGCGCCGCGTGCGCCTGCACCAGGAGCGCACGGGCAAGCGGGTGATGGTGGCCTTCAACATCAGCGACGATTCGGACGCGATGAAGCGGCACGCCGACCTGGTGGAGCGCGAGGGCGGAAGCTGCGTGATGGTCAGCCTCAACTGGTGCGGCTTCTCCGCGGTGCAGGCGCTGCGCCGGCACACGCGCCTGGCCATCCACGGCCACCGCAACGGCTTCGGCGCGCTGTCGCGCCATCCCCTGCTGGGATTCTCCTTCCAGCCCTGGCAGGCCTTGTGGCGCCTGGCCGGGGTGGACCACATGCACGTGCACGGCCTGCAAGGCAAGTTCGCGCAGAGCGACGAGGAAGTGATCGAGGCCGCGCGCGACTCGCTGTCGCCCCTGGCCGAGGGCTGCGACGACCGCGTGCTGCCCGCTTTCTCCAATGGCCAGTGGGCCGGCACCGTGCCCGCGACCTGGGCCAGCGTGGGCAGCCTCGACCTGCTGTTCATGGCGGGCGGCGGCATCCTCGCGCATCCCGACGGCGCGGCGGCGGGCGTCGCCAGCCTGCAGCAGGCGTGGGACGCGGTGCAGGGCGGCGAGACGCTGGCGGACCGCGCGATGCGCTCGCCGGAACTCAAGCGCGCGCTGGAATTCTTCGGAAAAAAGGCCGGGTGATCGACGTGCGCATCGGGTGGTACGGCGACGACTTCACCGGTGCGACCGACACGCTGGCCGTGCTGGCGCAAGGCGGCCTGCGGGCGATGCTGTTCCTGGGCGTGCCGCGACCGGAACACCTGGAACGCGCGCGGCAGGTGCTGGGCGGGCCGCTGGATGCGGTCGGCATCGCCGGTGCGGCGCGTGCGATGGCGCCTGCGGCCATGGAGGCCGAGCTGGTCCTCGTTGCCGATTTCTTCGCGCGCGCGGGCGTGCCGCTGCTGCACTACAAGGTCTGCTCCACGTTCGACAGCGCACCGCAGGTCGGCAACATCGCCGTCGCGGTGCGCACGCTGCGCGCCGGGCGGCCAAACCCGCTGGTGGCCATCGTCGCCGGCCAGCCCAGCCTGGGACGCTACTGCGCGTTCAGCAACCTGTTCGCGGCCGCCGGGCGCGATGGCGCGGTGGAACGCATCGACCGCCACCCCACGATGCGCGCGCATCCGGTGACGCCGATGGCGGAGGCGGACTTGCGGCGGCATCTGGCGCAGCAAGGGCTGGAGCCGGTGGCCGCCCTGCACTATCCGCTGTATGCGTGCGGCGAGGATGCGCAGGACCAGGCCTTGGCGCACGCGTTGCAAGGGCAGCCGCAAGCGGTATTGATGGACCTCGCCGACGCGTCGCACCTCGCGCCCGTGGGACGCATGTTGTGGCAAGCCGCGCAGCGGCAGCCGCTGCTGGCGGTGGGCGCGAGCGCGGTGGCGCAGGCGCTGCTCGCGCATTGGGCGCTTCCGGAAGTGGAGGCACAGCGGCCGCTGGGCATGGCGCAAGGGCCGGTGCTGGTCTGGGCCGGCAGTCTTTCGCCGGTGACGGCGCGGCAAGTGCGCGCGGCGCGCTCGTACGAGACTGTGCGCATCGCGCCGCAGGACTTGTTCGATGCGGGCGCCGCCGCGCAGGCGTCCGCGCGCATCTCGGGTGCGCTGCGCGCCGGCCGGCACGTGCTGGCGTGCACGGCACCGGGGGAGGACCAAGCGCGATCCGCAACGGGCGGCGCGGAGCTCGCGGAGGCGGGAGCGCGCTTCCTGCGCGGTGTGCTGCAAGCCGAAGCGCGCGCAGCCCGGCCGCTGCGGCGCGTTGGCATCGCCGGCGGCGACACGTCCAGCCTGGCCGTGCAGGCGCTGGGCCTCTGGGGCCTGTCCTGCCGCGGCACCCTGGGCGCCGGCGTCGCGGTGAGCCGCACGCACAGCGACGATCCGGCGTTCGACGGCGTCGAGCTGATGCTCAAGGGCGGGCAGATGGGGGCGGCGGACGTGTTCGAGCAGTTGCTGTGAGGGGGTGAAGGTGGGCCGCGCTGGCGGTCGCCCACGGGCCGACGCGTCGCCCCTTCACCTCACCCCTTCACCTCACCCCTCCATCCGCGCCGAATCCGGCAAGGCCATGTAGCACACGGCGCCGTCGGCATCGCAGCCCACCGGATAGATCTTGCGGTCCGGCTCGCCCGGCTGCAGGTCCGCTTCCGACCGGAACAGCCGCGAGAACAGCCGGCGCGACTCGGTGGTCAGTCCGTCGAGGAAATAGCGGTGCCCGCCCATGCCGGTCTGCGCGTTCGAGAAGCTGATGTAGCGAAAGCCCGGCCCGCGCAACAGCGTCGTGCCCGGATCGGTCCCCAGCTTGACCTGCTTGCCGCCATCGGACACGAAGGCGCCGAAGAGCACGTTGTCCGCCTTGTTGAACGTGACGTAGGTGCGCCCCTTGGGCCGCAGCTGGTGCAGCCAGCCCGTATGGCCGTCCGCGCGCGAGCACGGCGCGAGCAGCACGACGTTGTGCGCGGTGGCCACCGATTCGCTGGCGCCGGGGATCTCCAGCATGTACTGCAGCAGGTGGGCGCCCAGGCTGTGCGCCGCCAGCGAGAAAGGCTGGGCGTTGGAGATCAGCCGCGCCGTCGCCACCGTGCGCAGGAACAGGGCGAGCGCGTCGACCGAGTCCTGCGCGTTGGTCTTGGCCTGCCGGTAGCGGCGCGCGAGCTGCTGGGCGTCCGTGCGGCTGCGCGTGGCGGGCTTGACCAGCGACAGCTCCATCTCCTCGACCGGGGCCTCGCCGCCTTCCAGGCGCGGCAGCGGGTTGCCGTCGCACAGGAAGCCCTCGGAGGGCCACGAGAAGCCGGCGACCTCCACGTTGTACTCGGCCTCCAGCTGCAGGCAGCGGCCATAGGTGTGCGCGGGCGTGTGGCTGTTGCCGTGCACGAAGACCAGCACGGGCCGTGTGCCGGAGAACAGCGGCAGCAGCAGGTCCAGTGCGTCGCGCTCGGTGACGTCCTCGTCCGTGCGCGACAGGACCCACTTGCCCGCCGCGTCGCGGGCCACCGAAGCGACGCCGATGCGGCGGCCGCCGGGCGTGAAGCTGCGCTGGAAGGCCGAGGCACCCGCCCCGGCGGCGACGTCGCGGTTGGTGAAGACGAGCATGGGGACCTCCTCGCGTGGAAGGGGCCAGTCTGCACCTGGCGAGGGCGGCTGTCAGCACCTCCTTTGGGAGAGGGGTGGGGCCGCCGTGCGGCTCACATCGGCGCCGGCGGCGCGACCTTCAGCTTCCCGGCCCAGGGCTCCAGCGCATCCATGATCCCCGGGTGCAGCACGACGCCTTCGGCGCTCTGCTTCTTCGCCAGCGCGAAGCCCTTCTCGCCGGGCAAGCGCACCGGCCTTCCCGGCTGCGCCGGCTTCGACGCGTGGCACTGCCGGGCGACCTCGTCCATCTGGCGCACGAACTCCTTGCTGCCGCCGAAGGCCGCCGGGTCCAGGATCTGCAGGAACACGGTGGCGCCCCAGCCCTGCTTGGGGTCCGCCCGGCCGAAGCCCGCGAGGCCGCCGGTGAGGGCCTCCACGGTGAGCGACAGGCCGTAGCCCTTGTGCCCCGAATCCAGCCCGCCCAGCGGCAGGATGGTCCCCTTGGGCTCCTGGAACAGCACGACCGGATCGTTGGACGCCTTGCCGTGGCCGTCGATGACCCACGCGGCCGGCAGCTTGCCGCCTTCCTGGTGCAGCCGGTTGGTCAGGCCGTTCGTGGTCGCCGAGGTGGAGATGTCGGTGACGATGGGCGTGCCGGAGGTCGGGATGCCTACCGAGATCGGATTGGGCGTGAACACCGGCGTCAGCCCGCCGAAGGGCGCGACGCTGGCGGAGTTCGCATCCGAGGACGCGAGGATCATCATCAGCCCTTGCTCCGTCGCGCGCTTGTGGAAGGCCGCAAGGCAGGCGATGTGGTGGCTCTGGCGGATCACCACCGTGCCCGTGCCGCAGCGCCTGGCCATCGCCATGCCCTTCTTCATTGCCTCCAGCACCAGCCAGGGGCCGGGCAGGCGCCGGCCGTCCCAGGTCAGCGTCGCCGGCGTTTCGCGGATCACGTGCGGCTGCCCTTGCACGTTCATGGAGCCGGACGCGACCTCGCGCAGGTAGGACGGCAGCAACTGCAGCCCGTGCGTGGTGTGGCCGAGCAGGTCGCCCTCGATCAGGATGTCGGCGACCCCCTCGGCCTTGTCGTCCGGCATGCCGACGGCGGCGAGCAGGTCGCGCGCGTAGTTGTGCAGGGCCGAGGCGTCGTAGCGGGGGGAGGACTGGGTCGTCATGGCGGGGCAGTCTACGCGCAGCCGGCGCCGCTTGCGTGTCCCTGCGCGGCCCCGCTCGAGCACGCCGGCGAAGGCCCGGCGCCCGGTCTTGCCGGACAAAGCCTGCGCCGCGCTGCGCTCCCGTCGTACCTCAGCCGTGCGCCGGATGGGCCACCATCGAGGGATTTGCATCGTGGGGGAGATCCAAGGCATGGAATCGCAGTTCTGGTTGTGGCTTTCGCTCGCGCTGATCGCCGCGCTGATCTGGGTGATCTACTCGATCCGCTGGCACCGCAGCCCCGTCCTGTCGGTGAGCAGCGATTCGAGCATCGACAAGCTGATGCCCTCGCTCTCGGGCCTGACCCTGAGCACCGCGGTGGAGGGCAACGCGGTGCAGATCGTCGAGAACGGCGCCTTCTTCGACCTGCTCACCGAGCGCATCCGCGCGGCGCAGAAGTCGGTGCACTTCGAGACCTTCCTGTGGAAGCCGGGCAAGCTGGCGGACCGCATGGCCGAAGCCTTCATGGACCGCGCCCGGGCCGGCGTGCCGGTGCGCATCCTGCTCGATGCGCAGGGCAGCAAGACCATCGAGAAGGAGCAGGTGGAATTCCTGCGCGAGGCCGGCTGCCAGGTGAAGTTCTTCCACAAGCGCTCGCTCTACACGATCGGCGTGCTCAACGACCGCGACCACCGCAAGCTCTGCATCGTCGACGGCAAGGAGGCTTTCGTCGGCGGCCACTGCATCACCGACGACTGGCTGGGCAACGCGGAGGACGGCCAGCACACCTCGGACGTGAGCGTGTGGCTGCGCGGGCCCATCGCGCACAGCATCCAGGGCGCGTTCAGCGAGAACTGGGCCGGCGAGACCGGCGAGCTGTTCGTCGGGGATGCCTTCTTCCCGGTGCTGGAGAAGGTGGGCGACGTCTCCATCCACGCCGCGTTCGCGAAACCGGAGAACTCCGCGCCCGCGGTGAAGATCCTGCACCACACGGCGCTGTGCCTCGCGCGCAAGAAGATCTGGATCCAGAACCCTTACTTCATCCCCAAGCACGAGGCGATCGTCGCCTTCGGCGCGGCGGTCAAGCGCGGGGTGGACGTGCGCGTGCTCATGCCCGCGGCCAGCGGATCGGATTCACCCACGGTGCAGCACGCGGGGCACCGCCACTTCGAGGAAATGCTCAAGCTGGGCGTGCGCCTGTTCGAGTACCCGCACACGCTGCTGCACCAGAAGATCATGACCATCGACGGCTGCTGGAGCGCCGTGGGCTCCACCAACTTCGACGACCGCTCCTTCGACACCAACGACGAGATCACCCTGGGCATCCTGGACAAGGACGTGGCGGCGCAGTTCGACGCGATCTTCGAGAAGTACGTGGCCCGCGCCCGCGAGATCAAGCTGGAGGAGTGGCGCAAGCGCGGCTGGCTGCACAAGCTGCACGACAACGCGGCCTACCTGCTGAACGACATCCTGTGAAGAAACAGGGCGCGGCAACCCCTCGCCGCGCCCTGCCCGTCCCGCCTCAAATGTCGTCGCGGACTACTTCGTCACGAAAGGCCGCATCCGCTCGAAGGACCGGTCGACCGTCCCGGCCAGGAAGTACTGCGGGCTCTGCGAGCCGCCCATGGCGGCCGACACCTGCTCCTGGAAGTGGCGGTGCGTGCCGCGGAAGCCGCCCTTGTCCCAGCACTTGAGCACCTGCGTGGTGAAGGCGCCGTTCACCGCGCCGTCGTAGGAGACCTGGTCGTCGCGGCAGCCGGAAATGAGGATGATGCTTGCGGCCACCCTCGCCTTCTCCGCCGGGCCGGCAAGCTGCTGGATCGAGTCGTACAGGGGCTTGCGCGCTTCGTAGATGGCCTGCGATTTCGCCAGCGGCAGCCACTTGGGACGCATCTCCCCGCGCGCGTCGGTCGGGCGCGGGCGGATGCGGTCGCGCGTCACCGAGCCGCTGTGGCAGCTGTCGGAGAGCACGAAGATGCGCGCACCCGGCGCGAAGCGGCCGAACATCGCGTACAGCTCGTCGTCGAGCAGCATGCGGTCGTGCAGGCACCAGGTCTCGTCGAAGGTGTCCGGCTCGTCGCCGTTGGTGTCCGGCACCTGGCCGCCATGGCCCGAATAGGTGAGGAAGAAGTGCTCGCCGGCACGCACCGAGGCGGCCGCCTGCGCGAGCTCCTTGAGCACATGGGCGGAGGTCGCCTGCTCGCGCCGCAGGTGCCGCGCCTCGTAGCCCTGCGCCTTGGCGATGGCGAGCATGTCCTCCGCATCGCGCTCGCAGGCAGCGAGCTGGCCGTCCCAGCCGTCGTAGCCGGCCGGGTCGACGAAGTTGAGGCCGATGTGGAGCGAGCGATGGGCCATGGTGCGCCTCCTGGAGTGGATGGTGCCGCGCGGGCACGGGTAGCCACTCTAGGAGTTTCAACCCGCAGCCGGCATCTGTCCAATGGAGGAGACCGACAGCCGCGCTGCGGTCACGGGGCCCTGCGGCGGCGGGGCACGACCTGCAGCTGCATCGTCGCGTTCGCCGGCGCACTCGTGAGCGTGAGCTGCTGCGCGGGCAGCTCGACCAGCTGGTCGGCCTGCCACGCGCGGATGCGCACGGGCCCGTCGGGCACCGCCTCGAAGCTCGCATCGCCCTGCTCGCCGGTCAACGCGGCCCAGGGCGTGTCGCTCACGAACACGTGCGCCTTCATCGACGCATGCAGGTGGCAGCCCAGGAGCACCGGCCCGGCCTTGTCGAACTTCGCGTCGACGGCGTGCGCGGCCTTTCCCGGCGCCTTGCCGTCCAGGCGCAGCTCGAAGCCGCCGCTGCCGGCCGTGTCGAAGTTGTGGCTGCCGGCGGCGCTGGCGCGCACGTGGTGCTCCCAGGCGTCGTTGTTGACGAAGGTCGCCTGGGCGCCCACGCCCACCAGGGACACGGCGGGCACGAAGCGCATCTTCTCCTGCGAGATGGTGACCCTGGCGGGCAGCGGCTTCGGGGTGCCGGGCGCGGCCGGCGCCAGCACCACGACCGCATCCGGCACGGGCTTGCCCTCCTTGTCGAGGACGGTGACCTTGAGCGTGCCGGCCTGGGCCGACAGCGCCAGTGCGCCCAGGAGGAGCGCGTACAGCGGGCGGGTCATGGCGGCTCCTTCAGCGGACGATGTGCCAGACCTTGTTGTAGTTGTCGCCGTACTTGTCGCCCGGCTCCTGGTCCTCGGGCCAGGTGTACAGCGGCCATCCCTTGTAGGCCCACTGGCGGGTGCCGTCGTTGCGCACCACGATCGTGTAATCGCCACGCGGCTGGGCCGATGCGGCGGCCATGTGCGGCGGCCACTTCACGGCGCAGTCGCCATTGCAGTTGGACTTGCCGTTGCCCCGCACGTCGCGGTCGAACGAGTAGAGCGTCAGGCCCTTGGCGTTGACCAGCATGCCGTCCTTCATGACGGCGGGTTCGCCGCCGGACAGCGAGGCACAGGCCGCAAGCAGGGACAGCGGCAGCAGCGCCGCCAGCAGCAGTTTCTTCATGGTCGTTTTCCTCCGTCGTCAGGCCGCGGAATGCGCCTGCTCTGCCATGAACGCTCGCTGGCAGAACGGTATTCCGTGCGCGCCGTGAACGAGTTGGCACAAAGGCAGTCCGCGCGTGCATGCGGCGACAATGCGGGCATGACCGGCTCGCCGCAACTTCCTCCCCTGGCCACCGACCTTCCGCCCGAAGCCCTGCGCGTGCTCGCGCCGGCGCGCCGCATCACGACACCTTGCGGCGACGGCGAGATGGTGTGGCACGCGTGGGGCGAGGACAGCAACGAAGCTTTGGTGTTACTGCATGGCGGCAGCGGCAGCTGGACGCACTGGATCCGCAACGTGCAGGCGCTGGCTGCATGCGGACGCCGCGTGGTGGTGCCGGACCTGCCCGGCTTCGGCGATTCCGCGCGGCCGCCGGGTGGGCAGGACGCGGATGCGGTGGCTGTCGCCCTGGCCGAAGCCCTGCCCGCGGTCGTGGGGGATGCGCCCGTGGATGTCGTGGGCTTTTCGTTCGGCGGCCTGTGCGGCGGCTTGATGGCGGCGTCGCATCCGCAGCGCGTCAAGCGGCTGGTGATCGTGGGCGCGCCCGGGCTCGGGTTGCGGGACCGCCGCTTGCCGCTGATGTCCTGGCGCGATGCGCCCACCGAGGAAGGCAAGCTCGCGGCGCACCGCAACAACCTCGGCGTGCTGATGCTGCATCCGGAGAACGTCGACGAACTCGCGCTCGCCCTGCAAGCGGCCAACGTGCCGCGCGACCGCATGCACCGGCGCCGCCTGGCGCTCACCGACATCCTGGCGCGCACGCTGCCCACGCTGACCTGCCGCGTCGATGCGATCTATGGCGAGCACGACGCGCTGTACCGCGACCTCCTGCCCGCGCTGCGCGAGAAGATCGCGCAGACGCCTTATCTCGGCGAGCTGGTGATGATGCCCGGAGCGGCGCACTGGCTGCAGTACGAGCACGCCGGGGACTTCCAGCGCGAGTTGCTGCGGCTGCTGTCGTGAGCCCGCCGCGGCCGCGGCGCGTTCACCTCAATCGCGCTGCGGAGCGTTGTCCTTCGCTTCAGGGGATGCCGCCGATTGCTCCTGCGGCACTTCCACGAAACTCTCGTAGTAGCGGAAGTCGTCGCAGCTCCCGGCCCAGTAGCGGTTGGTGGACCGGCGCGTTCCCACGCCGACCAAGGTGCGGCCCGCGGCCTTGATCTTGTGCGACACCGGCATGAAGTCGCTGTCGCCGCCGACGATGACGACGGTGCCCACATGCGGGAAGCGAGCGACGTCCTCCATCGCGTCCAGGCACAGGCGAATGTCGGCACCGTTCTTGGCCGCGGCACCCGGCGGGAAAAGCTGCACCAGGTCCACCGCGTTGTGCATCAGCGCCTCGCGGTAGCGTCCGAAGAACTGCCAGTTGCAATAGGCCCGGTTGATGGCAACGCGTCCGAAGGAAGCGGCGAGCTCCACCACGGCCTGGACGTCCACCAGCGGCTCCTGGAGCTTGAAACGGTTCTCGCGTCCGTAGGAGCCGGGCTCCTTCTCCTCGCACAGGCTTGCGTGCAGGTTCTCGAAGTCCCAATACAGGGCGACGGATCGCCCTTCGTCAATGCTGCTGGACATGCGACATGGTAGCCCCGCCACGCACGGCCGTGCCTTGCGGCCGGCTCAGCGCCGCCGCGTGCGCCACAGGAGCAGGAACAGCGCCACCACCAGCGTGGCGGTGAGCACGTCGTCCACGCGGTCGAAGCGCGCGCTCAGCGCCGACCAGTGCCATCCGAGCGAACGCGCACCGAAGGTGAACAGGCTCGCCTGCAGCAGCGCGGCGACGCCGTCTGCCGCGAGGAAGTGGCGATACGGCATGCGCAGGCTGCCGGCGGCGAAGAACAACGTCGAGCGCTGCCCCGGCAGGAAGCGCGTGATGAACGAGAACGGCAGGGCCCAGCGCCGCGCGGCGGCTTCCATGCCGGGCAGCTTCTCCGGCGGCACGAAGTGGGCCGCCCACGGCCGGCGCACCCAGCGCGCGCCGTAGTGGTGGCCGACCCAGAACGTGAACAGGTCGCCGGCCAGCAGCCCCGCCGCCGCCACGACCACCACGGGCACGGGCTGCATCGCGCCGCTCAGGGTGAAGCCGCCGGCGGCCAGCAGCAGCATGTCCTGCGACACGGGGGCGCCCATGCCGCACAAGGCCATCAGCAGGAACAGCCAGCTGTACGCCTGCGTGCCGTGCAGGGCCGAAAAGTAGCCGATGACGAGTTCGAGGAACAAGGGCGTCGCGAGGTAATCGCCCGCGCGGGGATCAGAGCGCCTTGGCCAGCCGCGCGATCCCGTCGCGGATCTTCGCCACGTCCGCCGTCGCGAAACTCAGGCGCAGGGTCGCCACATCCGGATCCTTCGCGAAGAACGGCGCCCCGGGCACGAAAGCCACGTTCTGCTCGATCGCACGCTTGGCGAACTCGCCGGCGTTGGCGCCCTGGCCCGTCAGACGCGCCCAGAAGAACAAGCCACCTTGCGGCGCGGTGAACTCGATCGCGTTCCCCAGTTCCTTCTTCAGCGATTCGGCCATCACGCTCGCGCGCTCGCCGTACTTCTGGCGCACGTTGCGCAGCGTGTCGGGCATGCGCCCGGATTTCAGGTACTGCGCAGCGGTCGCCTGCGCGAACGTGCTGGTGTGGGCGTCGCTGAACTGCTTGCACATCGTCGCCTTGGCCAGCAGCTCCGGTTGCGCAATCAGCCAGCCCACCCGCAGGCCGGGGCTCAGCACCTTGGACATGCTGCCGCAATGCGCGACCCATTCGCGGCTGCCGGGGACTTCCTTCGTGAGCGCCAGGATGCTCGGGGGCGGCGGCTCGCCGAAGTACAGGTCGCCGTACGGGTCGTCCTCGACGATGAGGACCTGGTACTTCACCGCGAGCTCCAGCACCTTGCGCCGGCGCTCCAGCGACAGCAGCGCGCCGCTCGGGTTGCCGAAGGTGGGGATCAGGTAGACGAACTTCGGCTTGTGCTGCTGGATCGTCGCCTCCAGCTTGTCCACCTGCACGCCGTGCGCGTCGATGGGGGCGCTCTGCACGTCGGCGCCATAGAGGCGGAAGCACTGGATGGTGGCCAGGAAGGTCGGGCCTTCGACGATCACCTTGTCGCCGGGATTGATCATCGTCTTGCCCAGGAGGTCCAGCGCCTGCTGGCTGCCGGTGGTGACGATCAGCTGATGCGGCTCCAGGTCCGTCACGCCCTTGTTGCGCTCGAAGGCGGCGAGCTGGGTGCGCAGGGGCTCGTAGCCTTCGGTGGCGCCGTATTGCAGCGCGCCGCCCGGCTCCTCGGCCAGTGCCCGCTGCGAGGCTTCGCGCAGGCCCTCGACGTCGAACATCGCGCTGTCCGGAAATCCGCCGGCGAAGCTGATGATGCCGGGCTTGCCCAGGAGCTTGAACAGCTCGCGGATGGCGGAGGTTTCGACGTTGTTCAGGCGGTCTGCGAATTGGAGCGGCATGGGGCGTCTCGGGTTGCGAGGGCGTATTGTCGCCCGAGCGCGGAGGGGACACGCCGGCCCATGAAAAAGGGCGGCGGCGTGGGCCGCGCCCTGGGGAGATTGCGGGACCAGCCCGCAAATGACACGCGCCGGCTCAGCGCGGCTTGTCTTCGCGGCCTGCCGCGATGTCGGGCGAGGCGATCGGCTTGTCGTCGTCGACCACTTCCAGCGTGCGCTGCTCGCCCCAGCCTTGCGAGGCGATGGCGCGCTCGGGCTCGCGCTCGGACGGGAAGAACTCGCCCTCGCGCCCTTTCAGGTCCGCGTCGTTGCTCGCGCCCATGTCCGAGCGTGCCGTGCCAAAGCTGTGCTCGAGGTCGGTGGCGCCCCGGTCCGCGACCACGTCGCGCAGGGGGCGCTCGCCGGCGCGGTGGACCAGGTTCACGTCACGGGCTTCCATGCCGTGCAGCGCGTTCTGCGCCCGTTCGGCATGCGCTTCGTCCTGGTGTTCCACGATCACCACGTACAGGCCCTTGTCCAGCGCGCTGTCGTAGGCCTGCGCATGCTTGCCGGCGCCGAACAGGCGCTCGAAGAAGGAGAACTTGCCGACCACGTCGTGGTCGCGCTGCTCCCGCATGGGCGTGCCGTCCGGATGGCGCTGCTCCATGTGGATGTCGTGGCGGGCGAAGCCGGCCTGGACCAGGCGCTCGACGGCCTGCTCGGCGAGGGTGCGGTCCTCGAAGGTGCAGATGGCGGTGTGCATGGATCTCCCGTGCCGTCAGAGCGGCTTGTCCTTGTCGGAATAACGCAGCCCCGGCGCCTTCTCGGTCTCCGGCTCGCGCAGGTCGGGCCCGGAAGTCGGGCTCGCGCGGTTCGAAGCCATGGCGCGCTGGGCACGCTCGTACTCCATGTTGGGCGACGCGAAGCTGCCGGCGGCCTCGTAGGTGTCGTTGCTGCGGTTCACCGCGGGCGACCCGGACTGGCGCTGGGCCACCACCTCGCGCAGCGGACGCTGCTCGCGGCGTTCGACCAGGTTCAGGTCGCCGGCCTGCATGGTGCGCAGCAGGTCCTGCGCGCGGAGGGCCTCTGCCTCGTCGTGCGCGTCCACGACCACGACGAGGGCACCCCGCTCGACGTGCCGCGAATAGGTGTCGACATGGCCGGCGTGCTCGTCGCGGCCGAACAGGTTGGCGAAGAAATGGCCCAGGCCGGCGAGCCGGCTCGGGTCCATCGCGACCTCACGCTCCATCCCGTCCCAGCGCGTGTTGGCGTCGCGCCCCTCGGTCGCGGCATCCTTGTGCTCGATGTGCAGGTCGTGGCGCGCGAAACCGGCGCGCTCCAGCGCGGCGACGGCGTCCCTGGCCTGCTCGTGCGTGTCGAAGGCGCAGATGGCGGTATGCATAGGGTTCCCCTTTCTGTGGCACTCCACCCTGTTTAGGTCGTCCCGCGGGGAAAAAGTGTCGTCCCGCCGAGGTAGGGCGGGTAGGTGCGGGACTACCTCTTGACCTTGCGCAACCGGCCCAGCCCAGCCGCTACGCGCGGCGGCACGGCCAGGGGCGTCAGCGCTCCAGCTTCAGGAACAGGTCGCGGTCGGGTGCGAAATTCGCATACAGCGGCAGCAGCGCGCCGCCGAGCGCGCGCGCATCGGAGCCTATCGTGCCGGCCCGCAGCGCCGGCCGCGCCACGCCTTCCCAGTTGTACGCGGCGAGCCCCTCTTCCACCCGCTCCAGCAGCGCCGCCAGCAAGGGGCGGCCGAAGGAGCCGTCGAGGATCACGCCGTCCAGGTCGAGCAGGCAGGCGGCATGGTTCACCGCCAGCGCGATGGCGGGCGCGGCCTGGTCCAGCCAGCGGGCGGTCTGCTGGTCCCAGGGCGACTGCAGCGCGCGCTCGTCCTGCGCCGCGGCGACGTCCAGCTCCGCGTCCCGGTAGAACGCCTCCAGGTTCAGCAGCGACGCGACGCTGAGCATCTGGGCGGGCGGCTTGCGGCTGCCCACCGGCGCGCTGCCGAGGGCGAGCGACCCCACCGCGCCGGCGTTGCCGTGCAGGCCGCCGCGCAGGTGGCTGTCGATCACCAGGCCGCCGCCGATGAGGGTGTCCACGAAGACGTAGAGGAAGCTGCGCACGCTGCGGCCCATGCCGGCCACCAGTTCGGCCACGCAGGCGGCGGCCGTGTCCTTGACGAAGTGCACCGGCAGGCCGGTGGCGCGGCCCACGCGCCCGGACAGGTCCACGTGGTTCCACTTGTCCGCCACCGCCGGGTCCGCGCCCAGCAGTTGCTGCCAGCCTCCCAGCGACAGGGGCGCGGCGATGCCTATGCCTTGCAGGCGGTCGCGGCGCGCGGCCGGCAGCGCGCGCTTGAAGGCCTTGACCGCCTGCACGATCTCGGGCAGCAGCTCGTCGGGGTCGGGGAAGGCATAGCGCAGGCCCGCGCGCTGGCGCACCTCGCCGGCGAAGTCCACCAGCAGCATGTCCATGCTGCGGCGGCCGACCTTGATGCCGATCGAATAGGCCCCGTCCACGTCCAGGGCCAGCGGCACCGAGGGCTGGCCCACCTTGCCGCGCACCGGCGCGCCCTTCAGCAGCAGGCCGTCGTCCAGCAGACGCTTGGTGATCAGGGACACGGTCTGCGCCGTCAGCCGCGTCAGGCGCGCCAGGTCGGCGCCGGCCATGGCGCCGTGCTGGCGGATCGCCTGCAGCACCACCCGTTCGTTGTACTGGCGCACGCCGCCCTGGCTGGAGCCGTGGGGCCGCAGCGGCGGCCCCCCTTCGGCGTCCAGGACGAAGCTCACGCCAGGCACTCCGGCGGAATGTCCTCCGGACGCATGGCGCCCGTCATGACGGCAACGGTGTCGCTCATGCTGATCTTCCTGGGGTCGACGATGGCGGCGCGCTTGCCGAGCCGGGCGATGTGGATGCGGTCGGCGATCTCGAACACGTGCGGCATATTGTGGCTGATCAGGATCACCGGCAGCCCCTTGTCGCGCACGCGCCGGATCAGCTCCAGCACCATGTTGCCTTCCTTCACCCCGAGCGCGGCGGTCGGTTCGTCCATGATCACCACGTGCCGCGCGAAGGCGGCGCTGCGCGCCACCGCCACGCCCTGGCGCTGGCCGCCGGAGAGCGTCTCCACCGCCTGCGCCATGGAGCGGATGCCGATCTTCAGGTCCGCCATCGCGGCGCGCGCCTCTTCCAGCATGCGCTTCTTGTCCAGGATGCGCAGCAGCCGGCCGATGGCGCCGAAGCGCGTGAGCTCGCGGCCGAGGAACAGGTTCTCGGCGATCGTCATGGCGGGCGCGACCGCCAGTTCCTGGTACACGGTCTCGATGCCGGCGCTGCGCGCATCGCTGGGGCTGCGGAAGTGCACGGGCTGGCCGTCCAGGCGGATCTCGCCCGAGTCCGGCACCGTCGCGCCCGACAGCGCCTTGATCAGGCTGGACTTGCCGGCGCCGTTGTCGCCGATCACGGCGAGGATCTCGCCGGGGCGCAGTTCGAAGTCGGCGCCGTCCAGGGCCGTGACCTGCCCGTAGCGCTTGACCAGGTTCTTTGCTTCGAGGACGAGGGGGGTCTTCATCAGCGGCCTCCGCGGCGTGACAGTTGGTCGAAGGCCACCGCGAGGATGACCAGGATGCCGGTGACCAGGACCTGGTAGATCGAGGACACGCCCATGAGCGTGAGGCCGTTGCGGAACACGCCCACGATCATCGCGCCCACCAGCGAACCGAGGATCACGCCGCGGCCGCCGAACAGGCTGGTGCCGCCCAGCACCACTGCCGTGATCGCGTCCAGGTTCTCGGTCTGGCCCGCGTTGGGGTCGCCGACGCCGGTGCGCGCCACGGACAGCAGCGCCGCCAGGCCGTACATCAGACCCGCCAGGATGTAGACGGACATCAGCACGGACTTCACCGGGATGCCGGTCAGGCGCGCCGCCTCGCTGTTGTTGCCTACTGCGTAGATGTGGCGGCCCGGCGCCGTCTCGCGCAGCGCCAGCCAGGCCAGCACGTAGAGGGCCAGCATCATCAGCACGCCGAAGCTCACCTCGGCGCCGCCGATGGCGAAAGTGTTGCCCAGCGCGGTCAGCGTGTCGGGCAGGCCGGTGGTGGTCTGCGAGGACGAATAGATCTGCGTCAGCGCGAAGGCGATGTTCATCGTGCCCAGCGTCACGATGAAGGACGGCAGCTTCACCCGCGTGACCAGCAGGCCGTTGACCAGGCCGAACAGCGTGGTGACGGCCAGCCCGCAGGCGATCGCCGCCGCGGGCGGCAGGCCGGCGTCGACCGCCAGCTTGCTCATGACGATGCCGCCGAGCGCCATCACCATGCCGCAGGACAGGTCGATGCCCGCGGTCAGGATGATCAGGGTCTGGCCGATGGCGAGCAGGCCCACCACCATGACCTGCTGCGCGATCAGGGCGAAGTTCTGCGCGCTCAGGAAGCGCTCCGCCTGCAGCGAGAAGAACAGGCAGGCGGCGAGCAGCGCCAGGAAAGGCCCGAGCGCGACGAGCGACGGCAGGTGGAAGTGCCGGGGCTCGCGGGCGAGCGCCGGCGGCGCTTCGGCGGTGGCGGCGGGCGCCAGCGGCGCCTGGTCCTGCGGCAGGGCGTGCGTGTCCATGGCGCTCACTTGCCCCAGCACAGTTCCAGGCCCTTCTTCGGGTCGGTGCTGTCCACGCCCTGCAGCGGCTTGGCGGCGATCAGCGTCACGCCGGTGTCGGTGTAGCCGCTGGCCTTCTTGCCGCCCCTGGCGTAGTCGATGCCGGCCTCCACCCCCATCGCGGCCATCTTCAGCGGGTACTGCTGCGCGGTGGCGGCGATCTGGCCGGCCTGCACGTTGCGCACGCCGGCACAACCCCCATCGACGGAGACGATCATCACGTTCTTCTCCTTGCCGGCCTTCTTCAGTGCCTGGTACGCGCCCGCGGCGGCCGGCTCGTTGATCGTGTAGACCAGGTTGATGTCCGGGTTCTTCTGCAGGCAGTTCTCCATCGCCGTCTGGCCCTTGGCGTGGTCGCCGAAGCTGTCGGCCATGCAGACCACCTCCGGCGCCGTGCCCAGGGTGGTCGCGCTGCGGTCCGGGGCGGTGAGGCCGAAGCCCTTGAGGAAGCCGTTGTGGCGCTGGGCGCCCACCGGGTGGCCGGGGAAGAGGTCGAGCGTGGCGATCTTCACCGGCTTGCCCGCGAAGGCGACCTTGGCGTACTGGCCGATCACCACGCCGGCCTGGTAGTTGTCGGTGGCGAACAGCGCGTCGGTCCCGTCGGCGGGATCGGTCGGGCTGTCGAGTGCGATCACCTGCACGCCCTTGGCGCGCGCCTTGGCGATGGCCGGGAGGATCGCCTTGGCATCGCTGGGCGTGATGAGGATGGTCTTCGCGCCCGCGTTGACCATGTTCTCCATCGCGGTCACCTGCCCCGCGTTGTCGCCGTCGGTCTTGCCCGCGGCGCTCAGCAGCTTGCCGCCCTTGGCGGCGGCGGCCTCCTGCGCCCCTTCCTTCATCTTCACGAAGAAGGGGTTGGTGTCGGTCTTGGTGATCAGGCCGATCACCGGTTGCTGCTGGGCAAACGCACTGCCGGCGACGGTGGCGGCGGCCAGGATGAGGACGGATCGCATGGCTGGTCTCCTGGGGAGGGGTGGGGATTTGCAAACTTTGGCGTGCAAATTCTGGTTGGTGTGTTTTAATAAATCAAGTTGATTGACTAATGGAAAACCCGATGATGCTCGTGCTTGGGGAAGCGCTCCTCGATGTCTTCGCCGGCGCGCGCACGGCCACCGGCGTCACGCTGGACGGGCGCGTGGGCGGCTCGCCTTTCAACGTCGCCGTGGGCCTGGCCCGCCTGCGGCAGGCGGTGGCCTTCGTCGGCTGCATCTCCACCGACGCCTTCGGCGACCGGCTGGTGCAGGCGCTCGCGGCCGAGGACGTGGACCACTCGCTGGTGCAGCGGCACATCTCGCCGACGACGCTGAGCGTGGTCACGGCCGATGCGCAGGGCGTGCCGGGCTACGCGTTCCACGGTGACCAGGGCGCCGACCGGCTGCTGGATCCGCGCCCGCTGGAAGTGCTGCCCCGGGCGGCCCGCGTGCTGCAACTGGGCTCCTACCCGCTCGTGGTGGAGCCGATCGCCAGCACACTCAAGCGCGTGGTGGAACGCGAGCACGGCAGGCGACTCGTCGCCTACGACCCCAACGTGCGCCTGAACGTGGAAGCTTCGGTGCTGCGCTGGCGCGCCGCCGTGGAATGGATGGCGCAGCGCACGCACTTGCTCAAGATCAGCGCCGAAGACGCCGCCCTGCTCTATCCCGACGACGCGCTGCCCGCACTCGCGCAGCGCTGGCTGGCGCAAGGCGTGTCGCTGGTGGTGGTCACCCGCGGGAGCGAAGGCGCGACGGCGTGGACCGCCCGCGCCCAGGCGAGCGCGCCGGCCCAGGCCGTGCAGCTGGTGGACACGGTCGGTGCGGGGGACAGCTTCCAGGCAGCGTTGCTGGCCTGGCTGGCGGAAGAAGACCGGCTGGATCCCCGGGCGATCGCGCAGCTGACGCCGGCGGAATTGTCCGCGGCGCTGCGTTTTGCGGCGCGGGCGGCGGCGATCACGTGTTCACGACGGGGAGCCGATTTGCCGCGCCGGGGCGAGTTGTAGGCGCCTGAATGTCCTGCCGGGTGAGCTTCACTCCCTGCGGTCGATCACGACCCGCACCGGCCGCTCACCTTCCGCCTTGCCCGTGATCGGCGGCTTCGGCAACACCGGGGCACCGGGCTCGATCACGAAGTGGTGGTCCAGCGAATACCACTCGCCGCCCACATCCGCTTGCGGCGCCGGCTCGCTCGCATGGTGCAGCACGTACTGCCCCACCAGCGCCCTGGTCACGCCGAACTGCACGTCCGTCTGCAGGAACGGGTCGTCGCTGGAATACACCTGCGAGAACTGCGCCTTGAAGCCCGGCTTGGTGATCAGGAAATGGATGTGCGCGGGCCGCATGTTGTGCCGCCCCTGCGCCCGCAGCAGCGCGCCCACCGGCCCGCCCACCGGGATCGGGTAACCGGCCGGCTTGACGGTGCGGAACCACACGTGCCCGCCCGCGTCGGTGGTGAAGGTGCCGCGCAGGTTCATGTCGGCCTGGCCCGGGTCCTGGTTCTCGTAGAAGCCTTCGGCACTCGTGTGCCAGACGTCCACCTCCGCATCGGCCACGGGGCGCCCTTGCCCGTCGCGCACCCAGGCGTTCACGAACAGGGGCGCGCCGGCGGTGGGCGAACGCACGATGCTGGCGCCGTTGGCAAGATGCGGCGCACCCTGGCGCCAGAACGGGCCCATCATGTTGGCGGTGGTCTCGCGCCGGCCGTCCTCGCCGTTGTTCAGGAGGCAGACGAGCGCCGACACGCCCAGGGATCCCGCGGCGAGCACCACCTCGTTGTGCGATCCGGTGGTGGCCTGCCCCAGCCTGGCGATCCAGCCGCAGGCCTGGTGGAACTCCGCTTCGGTCAGGCGCGCGTCGCGCACGAAGCCGTGCAGGTGGCGCACGGCCGCCGCGAGGATCTCGCGCAGCCGCGCGTCCGGGGTGCGTTCCACCTCCGACAGCACGGCGGCCGTGACGTCCTGTTCGTTGGCGATGATCATGCGGGCCGCCTTCAGGGCTCGAGCAGCTGTGCCAGCGGCGTGTAGCTCAGCTCGCGCGCGATGTCCGCCGCGGTCTTGCCGCGGTCGTCGCGCAGGCCGCGGTCGGCGCCGCGCTGCAGCAACAGGCGCGCCGTCGGCTCGTGGCCATACCCCGCCGTCCACATCAGGAGGGTGAGGTTGTGGTCCAGGCGCGCGTTGACCGGCGTGCCCGCCCGCAGCAACTGGTCGACGCAGGCGGTGCAGCCGGTGCCGGCGGCGTAGACGGCCGCCGTCTTCTTCACGCGGTCCACCGGGTCGGTCCGGGCGCCGGCGGCGAGCAGCTTGCCCACGATCTCCGGCTTGGCGGCAAAGGCGGCGGACATCAGCGGCGTCACGCCCGCCAGGTTCGCCTGCTGCACGTCCGCCTTGGCGGCCAGCAGCACGTCGACCAGCTCGACATTGCCCTTGGCGGCCGCCATGTTCAGCGGCGAGTCGCCGTTGCGGTCGCGCGAGTTCACCTGCGCGCCGTCGGCCAGCAACTGCTTGACGCGCTGCACCAATCCCGCACGCGCCGCCAGCACCAGCTGGCCGTTGATGTTGATGTTGTCGGCGCCTTGCTGCGCCTGCGTGGCGCATGCGGCGGCGGCCAGGGCGAGGGCCGCCAGCCAGGTGTACGAGGTCCGGACACGCATGAAGTCTCCTTGTGCTGGCTACGCGAAATCATGATACTTGCGTCCACTGTTTTGCGAGCCCGACGCTTGCGCGCCGGACTTCACTCGAATCCACCCGAGGAGAAGCCGTATGCAAGTCTTCCGTCTTTCGCTCTGGCCCGTGGCGCTCGCCTGCGCCCTGGCCGCCCTCCCCATCAAAGCCCAGGAGATCCAGGGCCAGCGTGCCCGGACCGGGCCGCCGATGATCATCAAGGCGCCGAACGTGACGCAGGACATGCTCAATGCGGCGCACAGCCAGAACATCAACTGGCTGCACACCAACGGCGGCTACGAGCAGCAGCGCTACTACGCCGGCAACCAGATCAACACGGGCAACGTCAAGCGGCTGCGGCCGGCCTTCATGTTCCAGACGGAAGTCAAGGAGTCCATGGAGACCGCGCCCATCGTGGTGGACGGGATCATGTACATGACCACGTCCTTCAACCAGGTGTACGCGCTCGACGCGAAGACGGGCCAGCAGTTCTGGCACTACAAGCACAAGATGGGGCCGATCACCACCTTCTGCTGCGGGCCCAACAACCGCGGCGTGGCGATCGAGGGCGGCAAGCTCTTCATGGGCACGCTGGACGCCAAGCTGGTCGCGCTGGACGCGCGCACCGGCGCGCTGCTGTGGGAAACGCAGATCGCCGATCCCGAGAAGGGCTACAGCGAGACCATGGCGCCCACGGTCGTCGACGGCAAGGTGCTGATCGGAACCAACGGCGGCGAGTACGGCATCCGCGGCTTCGTGAAGGCCTACGACTCGCGCGACGGCAAGCCGCTGTGGACCTTCTACACCATCCCCGAGAAGGGCCACGAAGGCGTCTGGGCCGAGAACGACCTGACCGGCCGCAACATGAAGCGCAACATCGCCGCCGAAAAGCAGGCGCTGGCGCGCGACGCCTCGTTCTACCAGACGCTGGGCGGCGGGGTGTGGATGAATCCGGCGGTCGACCTGAAGTCGCGCACGATCTTCTTCGTCGTGGGCAATCCCTCGCCCGACCTGTTCGGTGCCGAGCGGCCCGGCGACAACCTCTACACCGACTCCATGGTCGCGGTCGACCTGGACACCGGCCAGTACAAGTGGCACTCGCAGTACATCGCGCACGACGTGTGGGACCTGGATGCCGTCAGCCCGCCCATCCTGGTGGACGCCAAGGACGCCAGCGGCAAGATGGTCCCCGCCGTGATCCACGGCGGCAAGACCGGCCACGTGTACGTGCACGAGCGCGCCACCGGCAAGCTGATCCGCTACTCCGAAGCGATGATCCCGCAGGAGAACATGTGGGTGCTGCCGACGCAGCAGGGCGCGCGCATGCTGCCCGGCGCCAACGGCGGCGTGGAGTGGTCGCCCATGGCCTTCCACCCGAAGCACCGGCTCGCGTATGCGCTCAACCTGCACCAGCCCATGACCTACCACGTCGAGGACGCCAAGTACCCGGGCGGCAAGCTGTGGCTGGGCGGCGCCTTCAAGGTGATCGAGGGCGAGCAGCAATGGGGGCGGCTGGCCGCGGTCAACATCGACACCGGCAAGCTCGCGTGGAAGTTCGACACCGAGCAGCCCCTGATCGGCGGGGCACTGGCCACCGGCGGCGACCTGGTGTTCTACGGCGAAGGCAACGGCTACATCCGCGCCCTGCATGCGGGCACCGGCCAGAAGCTGTGGGAGTTCAACTGCGGCGCGGGCGCCAACGCCATGCCGGTGAGCTACATGGTCGACGGCAAGCAGTACGTCGCCATGGGCTGCGGCGGCAACACCCAGCTGGACTTCAAGCGCGGCAATACCATGGTGGTGTTCGCCCTGCCGGACTGATGCGGCGCACCGCCCTCGCCTGCCTTGCGCTGGCCGCCTTCGCCGCGGCGGCGCAGGACATCGAGGCGGGCCGTGCGAAGTCGCAGGTCTGCGCCGCCTGCCATGGCGCCGACGGCAACGGCGTCGCCGCCATGCCGGAGGTGCCGGCGCTCGCCGGCCAGACCTGGCGCTACCTGTACATCCAGCTGCGCGACTTCAAGGAAGGCCGGCGCAGCAACCCGCTGATGACGCCGATGGCGCAGCCGCTGTCGCGCGAGGACATGATCGACGTCGCCAACTTCTACGCCGCGCAGCCGCTCAAGCCCCAGGACTTCAAGGTCGACGAGGGCAAGGCGAAACTGGGCAAGGCCAAGTCCGACGAGACCCTGTGCACCATGTGCCACCTCGGCGGCTTCATGGGCCAGAACGAGATCCCGCGCGTGGCGGGGCAGAAGTACCAGTACATCGTGGCGCAACTGAAGGCGTTCAAGGACCGCACGCGCACGAACGATGCGGGCAACATGGCGGCGGTGGCCAGGACGCTGAACGAGCAGGACATCGACAACCTGGGGCATTACCTGGCGGGGTTGCGGTAGCGGGGACGGTTGTTCTCGCGCACCGCGCCTCATGTACGGTGGCGCGGCGCACACCGCGGACGGTGAGCGACGCGAACCCCACCGATGCTTCTAGAACCCCGCGGCGAGTCCATCCCGGCGCGAATCCGACGCGATCACATACCCTTCCTTCTTCGGCTCGCCCATGCGCCAGATGAACTGGCCGGCGCCGAAGTCCTGGTAGCTGTCGTTGATCACCTCGATCCTGTGGCCGCGGCCGATCAGGTCCTGCACGACGGCCTTGTCCATCTGGTGTTCGACGTTGATCTCCAGGCCGGAGTTGAAGCGCCAGCGCGGCGCGTCGCAGGCGGCCTGCGGCTGCTGGCCGTAGTCGATCATGCGCACCAGCGTCTGCAGGTGGCCCTGCGGCTGCATGTTGCCGCCCATCACGCCGAAGCTCATGACCGGCTGGCCGTCCCTGGTGAGGAACGCCGGGATGATCGTGTGGAAGGGCCGCTTGCCCGGCGCGACCTGGTTGGCGCCCGGCTGCAGGCTGAAGCCGTGGCCGCGGTTCTGCAGGCTGATGCCGAAGCCAGGCTCCACGCAACCCGAGCCGAAGCCCATGTAGTTGCTCTGGATGAAGCTGATCATCATCCCGTCCTCGTCGGCCGCGGTCAGGTAGATCGTGCCGCCCTTGACCGGGTTGCCGGCCTGGAAGTCCTGTGCCCGCTTCATGTCGATCAGCCTGGCGCGGCTGGCGAGATAGGCGTCGTCCAGCATCTGCCCGGTCGTCACCTCCATCGCGGAGCGCTCGGCGACGTAGCGGTAGACGTCGGCGAAGGCGATCTTCATCGCCTCGATCTGCAGGTGCTGCGAGTCCGCGCTGTCCACCTTGTGCGAGGCCAGGTCGAACTTGTCCAGGATGCCCAGCGCCATCAGCGCGGCGATGCCCTGCCCGTTCGGCGGGATCTCGTGCAGCGTGTAGCCGCGGTAGTTCTTCGCGATGGGCTGCACCCATTCCGGCTTGAACGCGGCAAAGTCCTGCACGGTGTGCACGCCGCCGTTGTCCTTGCTGAAACGCGCCAGCGCCTCGGCGATCTCGCCGCCGTAGAACGCCTGGCCCCTGGTCTCGGCGATCGCCCGCAGCGCGCGCGCCGCCGCGGGGAAGCGGAACAGCTCGCCTACGCGGGGCGCCCGGCCCCAGGGCAGGAAGCTTTGCGCGAACCCGGGCAGGCTGCCCAGTTCCGGCGTGGCCGCCTCCCACTTCTGCTGCACCACGATGGGCATCAGGTAGCCGCGCTCGGCGATCTCGATGGCGGGCGCGAGCAGGTCGGCGAAAGGCAGCTTGCCGTAGCGCTCCGACAGCGCCACCCAGGTCCCCACGGCGCCGGGCACCGTCGCGGAATCGATGCCGCGCTTCGGCGGGGTCTTCGCGTCGGCGCCGTACTTCCTGCGGAAGTACTCGGGCGTCCAGCCGGCGGGCGCGGGGCCCGATCCGTTGATGCCTTGCAGCTGCTTGCCGTCCCACAGGATCGCGAAGGCGTCGCTGCCCAGGCCGTTGCTCACCGGCTCGCAGATGGTCATGGCCGCCGCCGCGGCGATTGCCGCGTCGACCGCGCTGCCGCCCTTCCACAGCATGCGCAGGCCCGCCTGCGCCGCCAGCGGGTGCGAAGTGGACACCGCGTTGCGCGCGAAGACGGGGATGCGCGTGGTCGGATAGGGATTGTGGAAGTCGAACTGCTGCATGGATTCACTCCGGGGTAATGTGGCGCTCGGTGATGATCTTCTTCCACTTGGCGCGGTCCTTGTCCAGCATGGCCGCGAACTGCTGCGGCGTGCCGCCGACGGGCTCGATGCCCAGGCGCGCGAGGCGGTCCTTCACGTCCTTGTCCTGCAGCGCCTGGTTCAGCGCCGTGTTCACGCGCTGGACCAGGTCGGCCGGCAGGGCCTTGGGGCCGTAGACCCCGAACCACGTGACCGACTCGAAGCCGGGCACCGTCTCCGAGATCGCCGGCAGATCGGGCAGCAGCGCAGAGCGCTTGAGGCTGGTGATGCCCAGTGCGCGCAGGCGGCCTTCCTTCACGTGCGGCAGGCCGCTGGGCAGGGAGTCGAACAGCACGTCAACCTTGGAGCTCACCAGGTCGGGGATCGCCAGCGCCGTGCCCTTGTAAGGGATGTGCACCAGGAACACGCCGGCCTGCGCCTTGAAGTATTCGGCGGTCAGGTGCACCACGGTGCCGTTGCCGCTGCTGGCGTAATTGAGCTTGCCGGGGTTCTTGCGGGCGTACTCCACCCACTCCTTGACCGTCCTGGCCGGCGCGGTGTTGGGCACCAGCATGATGCTGGGCGCGTCGCCGACGTGGGCGATGGGGGTGAAGTCGGCCACCGCGTCGTAAGGCAGCTTGGCGGCGCCGAAGCTCGGGCCGATGCTGTGCGTGCTGCTGGTGGCCAGCAGCAGCGTGTAGCCGTCCGGCACGGCCTTGGCCACGATGTCGGAGCCGATCGCACCGCCGGCGCCCGGCTTGTTGTCGACCACCACCGCCTGGCCCAGGCGCTCGCCGAGCTTCTGCGACACGGCGCGGGCGAAGATGTCGGTGGCGCCCCCGGCCGGGAAGGGCACGACGAGGCGGATGGGCTTGGTGGGCCAGCCCTGGGCCTGGGCGGTGGGGGCCAGCAGCGCCGCGGCGGCCAGCACGAGGGGAGCGAACAGCTTCATCGCAGCGATCATAGGAACCGCCACAGCAAAGGAAAAGCGAATATTCCTTTAAAGAGGATAAAGCATTGCTTTAGCATGCCCGCATGAGCAGCATCCGCCTCCTGAGGACTTTCGCCGCGGTGGCGGGCGAAGGCTCGTTCGCCGCGGCCGCGCCGCGCGTCGCGCTCACGCAGGCCGCCGTGGGCCAGCAGATGCGCGCGCTGGAGGCGGAGTTGCGCCGCCCCCTGTTCGAGCGCCAGGGCAAGACCGTCGTGCTGAACGAGGCGGGCCGCGCGCTGGTGCCGCAGGTGCGGCGCCTGCTCGGCCTGTACGAGCAGATGCTGGCGCCGGCCCGCGGCATGGATGCCATGGCCGGCACGGTGACGCTGGGGTCGGTCGTCTCCGCCGTGCGGCCGCTGATCCAGGCCACCCTGGCGCTGAAGGCGCGGCACGCGGCGCTGGACCTGCACGTGCTGGCCGCCAAGTCCATCGAGCTGGTCGAACGCGTGCAGGCCGGGGAGCTCGACGCGGCCATCGCCGTGCGCGAGCCGGGCGCCCGGCCCGACCTGGTGTGGACCGCCCTGTATGCCGAGCCCATGGTGCTGCTGGCGCCGCGCCGGCTGGACGAATCCAGTCCGCGCGCCATCCTGCAGCGCCAGCCCTTCATCCGTTTCGATCCGACCCAGCACACCGGGCGCCTGGTCGAGCGATCGTTGAAGCGCCTGCGCGTGAAGCCGCAGGAGTTCCTGGAGCTCAACGCCCTGGAGAGCATCGTCGACCTGGTGCGCGCCGGCCTGGGCGTGTCCGTCGTGCCGCTGCTGCACGGCGCGCGCTGGGCGCAGGACGCCAGGCTGCGGGTGATCGAGCTGCCCCAGGCCGAAGAGCGCAGGATCGCCCTGGTGCAGCGGCGCGATTCGTCGACCGCGGCGATCGTGGCGGCGGTGGTCAAGGAGTTGTGAGGGCGGGAGCGCGCGAAGCGTTGCCCCGGCGAAGCCGGATGGAGGGTCGCCCGGCGCAGCCGGGGACGGTGAGCGTGCGCGAACCCCACCGCCACCCCGCGCGACAATCCCCTGCATGAAAGCCGCCGACATCGAACCTTTCTTCGCCACGCTCAAGGCCGCCAACCCGATGCCCAGGAGCGAGCTGGAGTACAGCACCGTGTTCGAACTCCTCACGGCGGTGCTGCTGTCGGCGCAGGCGACCGATGCCGGCGTCAACAAGGCCACGCGCCGGCTCTTCCACGTCGCCAACACGCCCCAGGCGATCCTCGCGCTCGGGCAGGAGGGGCTGGAGGAGTACATCAAGACCATCGGCCTGTTCCGCAACAAGGCCAAGAACCTGCTGGAGACCTGCCGCATCCTGATCGAGCAGCACGGCGGCAAGGTGCCGCGCGAGCGCGAGGCGCTCGAAGCGCTGCCCGGCGTGGGCCGCAAGACCGCCAACGTGGTGCTGAACGTGGCCTTCGGCGAGGACGCGATGGCGGTGGACACGCACATCTTCCGCGTCAGCAACCGCACGGGCCTGGCGCCCGGCAAGGACCCGCTGGAGGTCGAGCGCAAGCTGATGGAACGCGTGCCCCCGGCCTACATGCAGGACGCGCACCACTGGCTCATCCTGCACGGCCGCTATGTCTGCGTCGCGCGCCTGCCCAGGTGCTGGCAGTGCGCCGTGGCGCGCTGGTGCGACTACCAGCCCAAGACGCCGCCGCCGGCGCTGCAGGCCTAGTGTCACAATGGCCGCATATCGTTGAGAGACCGCCATGGACCAGGACCAGGAAATCCGAGAAACACTAGACGTCCACAGGCAAAGCATCCAGGGCCTCGTGGACAACCAGCTGATGCTCGCCGCGCAGGTGCACGTCCTGCAGGCCGCCCTCGCCACCGTGCTGCTGCACCACCCCGAGCGCGGGACGCTGCTGCGCACCTTCAAGGGCTACATGAAGATCTCCAAGGAGTCGACGCCGCAGCTGGCCAAGCACATGGAGGCGCTGGAAGGCGGCATGCTGGCGCTGCTGGGGCAAGGGACGGAGCCGGAAAAGGGCTGAGGCCCCGCGCCGGCGTCGGCCCCGCACCATGGGGACGCGGGCTTGCGGCTCGGGGCCGCACTGACATCAAGCCGACCAGTCCCCGAACCCGAAGCGGAACACCCGCGGCTGCTTTTCCGCCGGCCGCTGCAACCTCAGTTCCAGCTCCTTCGGCCGCGGCTGGATGGCGATGAACTTGAGCACGCCGGCGCGGTGCTGGGTGCCGTCCTTGTCGCCTTCCCAGGCCAGCGGCTTCATGCGGCGGCCGTCGCCCAGCAGCACGAAGTCGTCCAGCGGCTCGTCCCCCTTGAGCTGGCGCGTGCCGGCCGCGTGGTAGGCCACCGCGAAATCCCAGACCGTGCTGCCCGCGCCGACGTTGCCCGGCGTCACGGCGACGGTCACGCCCTGCACGACGCTCGTCTGCGTCACCGCAGGCCAGGCCGCCACCCCCACCGAGATCAGGACCGCGAGGACCGCGGCGAACTTTCCATTGCCCATGGCGATACGTTACGCCTGCGCGGGCGCCGCACCTTGACTGGCATCAAATGCCCTTGGTCAGTGTCCGGCTTCGGCCACGGCCAGGCCGCCCCAGCCGCCGCCCAGCGCCTGGATCAAGGCCACCACGGCCGCCTGGCGGTCGATCTGCGACTGGATCATGGCCCGCCGCGCCGCCGCCGCGCTCTGCTGCGCCGTGATCACCTCGGTGTAGTTCACCTGCCCGGCCTCGTAGCGATTGAGCACCTGCTGCTCCACCAGGTCGGCCGCGCGGCTCGCCTGCGTGCGCAAGGACTGCTGCTGCTCCAGCACGCGCAGGGCGACCAGCTGGTTCTCCACGTCCTGGAAGGCCGTGAGCACGGTCTGCCGGTAGCGCGCCGCCGACTGGTTCAGCGTCGCCCGGGCCTGGTCCACCCGCGCGCTGGTCGCGCCGGCATCGAAGATCATCTGCGCGACCGACGTGCCCAGCGCCCACACGAGGCTGGACGCGTTGAACAGGTCGCCGATGCTCGCGGCCGACGAGCCGATCGACCCCGTCAGCGAGAAGCTCGGGAAATAGCCGGCGCGCGCGATGCCGATCTGCGCATTGGATTGCTGCACCACGCGTTCGGCCGCTGCGATGTCCGGACGGCGCTGCAGCAGCGTGCTGGGCACTTCCGCCGGCAAGGACGGGATGCGCACGGTCCACTTCAGGTCCACGGGGATGTCGAAGTTCGCCGGCGCACGGCCGACCAGCACTGCCACCGCATGCTCGAAGGTGGCGCGCTGCTGCTCGATGCCCAGCAGGTCCGCCCGCGCGTTGGCCAGCTGGCTCTCCGCCTGCAGCGTGTCCGTGCGCGCGACGATGCCGGCCGCGTAGCGGTTTCCGGTGATCTGCGAATTGCGCTGGTAGCCGGCCACGACCTGCTGCTGCAGCGCATAGGCGATGTCGGCCTGCCGCAGGGCGAAGTAGTTGGCGGCAAGTTCGCCGCGCGCCGCGAGCTGGGCCGCGGCCAGGTCGGCCTGCGCGATCTGTTCGCCCAGCCGCGCGGTCTGCACGCTCAGCCGCAGGCGGCCGAACACGTCCGGCTCCCAGCTCGCGCCTATGTTGAAGCGGTAGCTGCGCGTGGTGGGCCGGTCCGGTCCCCCGGTGCGGTTCTGGCTCGCATCCAGGCTCACCTGCGGGAACAGCGCCGCGCGCTGCTCGCGCGTGATGGCCCGCGCCTGGTCGTACGCCGCCACGGCGGCCACGACGTTCTGGTTGGAGATCTCGACCTGCGAGGCCAGCGCGTTGAGCAGCGGGTCGTCGAACAGCTCCCACCACGGCCCTTTCTCCAGGGTGTCCGCGGGCGCGGCCTGCACCCACACGCCCTTGCCTTCCTTGAAGGCCACGGGAACGTCCGTGACGGGCGGCTCGTAGGTCGGCGCCAGGTTGGCGCAGCCGGCGAGCAGCAGCGCGGCGACGAGGGACAGGGGACGGAGGGCGCGGAGGCTTTTCATTCTTTCAGGCAACGGTCTGGGCTTCGCCGTGGCGGGACAGCAGGCGCTCGTTGGGGCTGCGGCGGCGCAGCTTGTCCAGCAGCAGGTAGACCACGGGTGTCGTGAGGAGCGTGATCACCTGGCTGGCCACCAGGCCGCCGATGATCGCCACGCCCAGCGGCCGGCGCAGTTCGGCGCCCTCGCCGAAGCCGATGGCCAGCGGCAGCGCGCCCAGCATGGCCGCCAGCGTGGTCATGAGGATGGGGCGGAAGCGCAGCAGGCAGGCCTCGCGCACCGCGTCGTAGGGCGACAGGCCGCGCGAGCGCTCCGCGTCCAGGGCGAAGTCGATGATCAGGATCGCGTTCTTCTTGACGATGCCGATCAGCAGGAACAGGCCGATCAGCGCCATGATGGAGAAGTCCATCTTGAACAGCAGCAGCGCCAGCACGGCGCCTATGCCCGCCGAGGGCAGCGTGGAGAGCACCGTGATCGGGTGCACCAGGCTTTCGTAGAGCACGCCCAGCACGATGTAGATCACGACGATGGCGGCGAGGATCAGCATCGGCTGCTGCTGGTTGGTCTCCTGCGCCTGGCGCGCCTGGCCCTGGAAGCTGCCCCGCACGTTGATCGGCATGCGGATTTCGTCGGCCGCCGCCCGCACCGCGGCTTGCCCGTCCTGCAGGGTGGAGCCCTCCTCCAGGTTGAAGGACACCGTGGTCGCCAGCTCCGCGTCCTGGTGGTTGATGGAGGTGGCGGTCGGCCGCTCGGAAAAATGCGCAATGGCCGACAGCGGCACCATGGTCGTCGGCGCGGCGCTGACCGACTGCCCGGTGGAGGCGTCGCGCAGCGAGGGATTGGCCGAGGTCGCGGCGCCCGTCGTGGCCGTGGCCGCCGGGCTGCTGGCGGCCTGCGCGCTCGCCTGCACGGTCGCCGCGCCGGTGTTCTTCGCCGGCACGTAGACGTTCTTCAGCGCCTCGGGGCTGCGGATGTAGCGCGGCGCCAGCTGCATGATCACCTTGTACTGGTTCAGGTCCTCGTAGATGGTCGCCACCTGCCGCTGGCCGAAGGCGTCGTACAAGGCGTTGTCCACGTCGCGCGAGCTGATGCCCAGGCGCGCCGCCGTCTGCTTGTCGACCTCCACGTAGGTCTCGACCCCGTTCTCCTGCTGGTCGGTGTCCACGTCGGTGAGCGCGGGCTGGCGCTTCATGGCTTCGGCCAGGCGCGTCGCCCACAGCTTGAGGTCGTCCTGGTTGTCGCTCTTGAGCGTGTACTGGTAGGTGCTGTTGGACTGGCGGCCGCCCATGCGCAGGTCCTGCACCGGGTTGAGGAACAGGCTCACGCCGGTCACGCGCGCCAGCTGCGGCCGCAGCCGCGCGATCACGGCCTGCCCGCGCTCGGCGTTGCCGCCGCGCTTGAGGTTCACGAACATGAAGCCGCCGCCCGCGCGGCCGCCGCCGGTGAAGGCCACCACGGTCTCCACCGCCGGGTCGTTGCGGATGATCTCCACCAGCTGCCGGATCTTGTCCTGCATCTGCTGGAAGGAGATGCTCTGGTCGGCGCGGATGCCGCCGTTGATCTGCCCCGTGTCCTGCTGCGGGAAGAAGCCCTTGGGCACTCGCACGAAGAGGAAGCCGTTGAGCGCGATCACCAGCACCAGGATCAGCAGCACCAGCCACTGCGCGGACAGCGCCCAGTCCAGGCTCCAGGCGTAGACGCGCTGCGTGCCGGCGAAGCCGCGCTCGGCCCAGCGCGCGATGCGGCCCGGCCTCTTCTCGTGCGCATCCTTGCGCAGCAGCCAGGCACACATCATGGGCGTGGTGGTCAGCGAGATGAACAGGGAGATGATCACCGCGGCCGACAGCGTCACGGCGAACTCGCGGAACAGCCGCCCGACCTGCCCGCCCATGAACAGCAGCGGGATGAACACCGCGATCAGCGACAGGCTGATCGACAGCACCGTGAAGCCCACTTCGCGCGCGCCGCGCAGCGCCGCCTGGAAGCGGTCCATGCCGGCCTCGATGTGGCGCGAGGTGTTCTCCAGCACCACGATGGCGTCGTCGACCACGAAGCCGGTGGCCACCGTCAGCGCCATCAGCGACAGGTTGTTGAGCGAAAAGCCCAGCATCCACATGACGCCGAAGGTGCCCAGCAGCGAGACGACGGTGGCCACCGCGGGGATGAAGGTGGCGCGCGCGCTGCGCAGGAACAGGCTCACCACCAGCACCACCAGCAGGATGGCGATGCCCAGCGTCAGCTCCACCTCGTGCAGCGAGGCGCGGATGGAGTGGGTGCGGTCGGACGCGACTTCCAGCTTGACGTCCTTGGGCAGCGCCGCTTCGAGCTCGGGCAGCAGGTCGCGCACGGCGTCCACCGTCTCGATCACGTTGGCGCCCGCCTGCAGCGTCACCAGCACGACCACCGCGGGACTGCCGTTGAACAGGCCCATGGTGTTGATGTTCTCGACGCCGTCGCTCACCTCGGCCACGTCGGCCAGCCGCACCGCGGCGCCGTTGCGCCAGCCCACGACCAGGCCGCGGTAGTCCGAGGCCGACTTGCCGTTGTTGGCCATGCCGGTGCCGGTGTAGATCTGCAGCCGGGTGCCGTTGATGGCGATGTCGCCCTTGGGGCGGTTGGCCGTGCCGGCCTGGATGGCGGCGCGGATGTCCTCCATCGCGATGCCGTAGCGGCTGAGGGCGAAGGGGATCAGCTCCACCCGGATCGCCGGCTGCGAGCCGCCGCCCAGCTCCACGTCGCCCACGCCCGGGACCTGCGCGATCTTCTGCTGCACGATGTTGGACACCGCGTCGTAGATCTGCCCGGGCGAGCGCGAAGGCGAGGTCAACGCCAGGATCAGCACCGGCGCCGCCGAGGGATTGGCCTTGCGGTAGGTCGGGTTGCTGCGCAGCGTGGACGGCAGGTCGGCGCGCGTCGCATTGATCGCCGCCTGCACTTCGCGTGCGGCGGCGTCGATGTTGCGGTTGATGTCGAACTGCAGCGTCACGCGCGCGCTGCCGGTGCCGCTGTTGGACGTGATCTCGTTGACGCCCGCGATGGTGGCCAGCCGCCGCTCCAGCGGCGTCGCCACGCTGGTGGCCATGGTCTGCGGGCTCGCCCCCGGCAGGTTGGCCGACACCGAGATCACCGGGAAGTCCACCTGCGGCAGCGAGGCCACCGGCAGGTGGAAGAACGCGAAGATCCCGGCCAGCGCGACCCACACGGTCAGCAGCACCGTGCCGACGGGGCGGCGGACGAAGGGGGAGGAGAGGTTCATTCAGCGGCTCGCGGCTGCCCCCACCCCGGCCCTCCCCCAGGGGGAGAGGGAGGTTCCTCGTGCCCCTCCCCCCTCTGGGAGGAGGCTGGGAGGGGGGCGTCCCCGCGCTTGCCCCGGAACCGCCGCCCCAGGCGATCGAACCCCAGGTAGATCACCGGCGTCGTGAACAGCGTCAGCAGCTGGCTGACGATCAGGCCGCCGAAGATCGCCAGGCCCAGCGGACGGCGCAGCTCCGCGCCCTCGCCGAACCCGAGCATCAGCGGCACCGCGGCGAACAGCGCCGCCAGCGTCGTCATCAGGATGGGGCGGAAGCGCAGCAGCGCCGCCTGGTGGATGGCCTCGCGCGGCGACCGGCCCTGCTCCCGCTCCGCATCGAGGGCGAAGTCGATCATCATGATCGCGTTCTTCTTGACGATGCCGATCAGCAGGATGATGCCGATGATGCCGATCACGCCCAGGTCGTTGCCGGTGACCATGAGCGCGAGCAGCGCGCCGATGCCGGCCGAGGGCAGCGTCGAGAGGATCGTCAGCGGGTGCACGTAGCTCTCGTACAGCACGCCCAGCACGATGTAGACGCAGACCACCGCCGCGAGGATCAGCCACAGCTGGTTCGACAGCGAGGACTCGTAGGCCCCCGCCGCCCCCAGGAAGGTGACGCTCACGGTCGCCGGCAGCTGCAGCTCCTTCAGCGCCGAACGGATCACGTCCACCGACGTGCCCAGCGCGACGCCCGGCGCCGTGTCGAACCCGATGCTGGCCGCCGGGTACTGCGCCACGTGCGTCACCTGCAGCGGCGCGCGGCGCTCGCTGATGCGCGCCACCGCGGTGAGCGGGGTCGGCTCGCCGGAGCTGCCGCGCAGCTGGATGCTGTCCAGCGCGTTGGTGCTGGTCTCGGGCCGCGCCTCCAGCACGACGCGGTACTGGTTGGTCTCGGTGAAGATGGTCGAGACGATGCGCTGGCCGAAGGCGCTGTACAGCGCGTCGTTGATGCTGGAGGTGCTGATGCCCAGGCGCGCGGCCGTGTCGCGGTCGACGTCCACGTACATCGCCGCGCCCGTGGCGGCCGCGTCGCTGGTGACGTTGGCCAGCTTGCGCTCCTGCCGCAGCCGCTCGACGACGCGCAGCGCCTGCTCGTTGACCGTCGGCGTATCGGCGCCTTCCAGCGCGATGCGGTATTGCGTGGGGCCGGTTTCGGACTCGATGGTCAGGTCCTGCACCGGCTGCAGGAAGATCCGCACGCCGGCAACGCGCTGGCCGCGCTGGCGCAGGCTGTCCATCACCGGCTGCAGGTTGCCGCGGGC
The DNA here is from genome assembly GCF_057784995.1 of Ramlibacter sp. G4-7. Lineage (NCBI taxonomy): Bacteria > Pseudomonadati > Pseudomonadota > Betaproteobacteria > Burkholderiales > Comamonadaceae > Ramlibacter > Ramlibacter sp. G4-7. The sequence continues at coordinate 2,303 of NZ_JBYNTT010000020.1, read as the reverse complement.
GGACTTCAGGTTCACCAGCATGCGCCCCGTGTGCAGCATGGTGGCGTTGGCCGCGTCCACGCCCACGAAGCTGGCGATGGAGGCCACGGCGGGATCGTCCATCAGTTCCTTCGCCACCTGCTGCTGCAGCTCGGCCATGCGCGGATAGGAGATCGACTGCGCCGCCTCCACGCGCACCTGCAGCTGCCCCGTGTTCTGCGTCGGGAACAGGCCCTTGGGGATCAGCATGTACAGCAGCACGGTGAGCACCAGCGTCCCCAGCGCCACCAGCAGCGTGAGCGTCTGGCGCGCCAGCACCCAGTGCAGCGCCTGGTCGTAGCGGTGGATCACGCGGTCGAACCCGCGCTGGATCCGGCCGCCCAGTCCCTTCTCCGGCTCGTGGTGCGCCTTGAGCCAGCGCCCCGACATCATCGGCACGAGCGTCAGCGACACCACGGCGGAGATCAGGATGGTGATGGCGAGCGTCACCGCGAACTCGCGGAACAGCCGGCCGATCACGTCGCCCATGAACAGCAGCGGGATCAGCACGGCGATCAGCGAGACGGTCAGGGAGATGATGGTGAAGCCGATCTCGGTGGCACCCTGCAGCGCGGCCTGCATCGGCTTGACGCCGTTCTCGATGTGCCGCGAGATGTTCTCGATCATCACGATCGCGTCGTCCACGACGAAACCGGTGGCGATGGTCAGCGCCATGAGCGACAGGTTGTTCAGGCTGTACCCCAGCAGGTACATCGCGCCGCAGGTGCCGACCAGCGAGATCGGCACCGACAGGCTCGCGATGAGCGTGGCGCGCGGGCTGTGCAGGAAGGCGAAGATCACCAGCACCACCAGCAGCACGGCCAGCACCAGCTCGATCTCCACGTGCTCCACGGAGGCCCGGATGCCGGTGGTGCGGTCGGCCAGCACGTGCACTTCGATGGAGGCCGGCAGGCCGCCGGTGAGCTCGGGCAGGCGCTGCTTGATCGCGTCGACGGTGGCGATCACGTTGGCGCCGGGCTGGCGCTGCACGTTCAGGATGATGGCCGGCTGCAGGTTGGCCCAGGCACCGAGCTTGACGTTTTCCGCGCTCTCCACCACCTGCGCCACGTCCGCCAGCCGCACCGGCGCCCCGTTCTTGAAGGCGACGATGAGGTCGCTGTAGTCCTTGGCGGTGACCAGCTGGTCGTTGGAGTTGATCGTGTAGGCGCGCGTGGGCCCGTCGATGCTGCCCTTGGCGGCGTTCGCGTTGGCCGTGGAGATGGTCGAGCGGATGGTGTCCAGGGTCAGCCCCAGCGAGGCCAGCGCCCGGTTGTCCGCCTGGATGCGCACGGCCGGACGCTGCCCGCCGGCGAGCGTGACCAGGCCCACGCCGTTCACCTGGCTGATCTTCAGGGCCAGGCGCGTGTCGACGATGTTGCGCACGTCGGTCAGCGGCAGCGTGGACGAGGTGATCGCGAGCGTCAGGACGGGCGCGTCGGCCGGGTTGACCTTGGCATAGACCGGCGGTGCCGGCAGGTCCGCAGGCAGCAGCGAGCCGCCCGCGTTGATCGCCGCCTGCACCTGCTGCTCGGCGACGTCCAGGGCGAGGCCGAGGCCGAATTGCAGGGTGACGACCGAGACCCCCGCCGCACTGGTGGAACTCATGCGCGACAGGCCCGGCATCTGGCCGAACTGGCGCTCCAGTGGCGCCGTGACCGTCTGCGCCATCACCTCCGGGCTCGCGCCCGGGTAGAGCGTCTGCACCTGGATGGTCGGGTAGTCGACCTGCGGCAAGGCGGACAGCGGCAGGAACCTCAGGCCCACCAGGCCGGCCAGCACGATGGCCACCATCAGCAGCGAGGTCGCGACCGGCCGCAGGATGAAGGGACGCGACGGACTCATGTGCCTTCACCCCGCCCTTGTGCGCCGTGGAGAAGGTGGGAAATGCGCTCCGCGGACATCGTCATTGGGATTGCTGGCTCGCCTCGCGCTGGGCACGCCGTTGCGCGCGCCTTTGCTCCCGCTCCTCCGGTGTCAGCTTCTGGAACTCGGCCGCGCGCGCGGCGCGCTCTTCCGGCGGCAGGTTCGCCCAGGGGCTGGCGCCGGGCTGCGCCGGTGCGCCCATGGCCGACGAGGCCGCGGCCTGGGCCGGGCTGACGGCGTTCGGTGGCGAGCCCGCCCAGGTGCGCTTGCCGGCGGCTTCCTGCTGCGTGGCCGAGGCGCCGGCAAAAGGCGTCATGGCCGGTCGCTGCGCGGCCGAGGCGCCGCTGAAAGGCTCCGACGCGCCGGGCAGCGCGCCCGATGCGGCAGCGCCCGGTGCCGAGGCGCCGTCGCGCCGGCGGCGG